>JAZSGK010000246.1:0-2268 GCA_045532695.1 Acutalibacteraceae bacterium | reverse complement strand
CTTGCAGAAAATGACCTTGTTTTATCTTTAGATAAAAAGGAAACGCAACTTCTTGAAATAAAAGAGTTGCGTTTGGTTATTCGGCAAATGAGTTGTATGTGATGACTTATAAGATGAAGGTGAAGAAAAAGCAGATCCGATTTATCAAAATCTGAATATTCTAATTCATAAACTTTGATTTGATATCTTCGGCAATGCTTTCGATCTCCCGGATTTTCTTTTCTGTTGTGCTTTTAAGGTTTGCAAAAGATGAGTAAAGTCGTTTTGTGATATTTGAATAGAGCTGTGAGCTTTTTTCATTCAGTGCATTAATGTTATCCTTTATGTCTTTAAACTGATTCACAAGCTCTGCTTTTTTGTCGGCATAGGTGATTTCCGTGGCGTCCTTTATGCTTTCGGTTGCCAGCTTGAGAAGTTCGCCGTATTCGTTCAGAGAAGCCTTGAAGGAGTCGATTTTCTTCATAAGCTTGTGTATATCCAGTGTTGCCTTTACTGTGAAAACAAGGTCGATAAAGAATATCACAAAAATTACGCCGATTGCAATATTTCTTATATTCTGAGGAACTAGGTTTATTACAGATTTGTAAGCAGGGCTTATACCATAGACAAAAATGAAGCTGAATAATCCCCAGTAGCAGGTATGCTTGAAACAGATTCTGCCGTGAAGATTCAGGAAATTTTCTGAATAGTCCCACCAACGGGCGTTGAAGAGTTTTTCCATAATGTAGCTAGTGAAATATTCCACTATATCGGCAAGGACCATACCCACTATCACCACAAGCCACCAACGCTTTTGAAAGGGATCACTTAAGGGAGTCAGGAGTATTTCAAAAACAAGTGCACCTGTGCCGTATATTGGGCAAACAGGGCCGTATAAGAACCCTCGGTTAATCAGCTTTTTATTGCCGATTGAACAGTATATGCATTCAATAGTCCAGCCTATTGCGCTGAAAATGAAAAACATCAGCGAATAGTTTACGAAGCTTATAAGCATTTTTCTTTCTCCTTTAAGGATTTAATATTTTCATCAAACTGTTTGCTGAAATATTTATAGTCTGCTCTTAAAAGCTCCCGTGTTGCACAGTATTTATCAGCAAGAGAAACTATATAGCCTGCTTTTGTTGCAGGGGGAATCACGGTCAGAGGCCACATATGGCGAAGAATAATGTTTTCCTCAAACTTGCTTATTTCAGGGTAGAGCTTTTTTGCGTTGTTAACAGCAAAGCGAGGGTGCTTATAACCGTGAGGGCGGTGCCACCATGCCTTGTCGTGCCAGTCATAATAGTAAAGGTCATGAAGAATTGCAGCACGGGCAATTCTTCTGAAATCCATATTATGCTCTTTAGCATATACATAACTCATATATGAGACGCTTGTTATGTGGTCAAGTCTGTCAACTGTGCTGTGCTGAGGAAACTTCTTAAGCCCCTGTACCTCGTCGCTGAAATAAAGGTCACCTATACAATCGAAGAATTCGGCAGCATTTTCTTTTGTAAGGCAGTATGATTTTATATAAATGTCAAAAAGCTTTCCCATTAGTATGCTCACTTTCAAAAATTAATATTTTTAATACTATCATAGAGATAAGATAATCAATTGGCAAGAGTTTTAAGAAATACTTAAAACTTTGTTTGAAGATCCGCTTTTTGAGCTTATAAATATGTCGCTCTGGGTTGTTTAAATATAGAATTATTTGCGAAACCGTCAGAAAAGAACAGCGTTCAGCCTGATGATACCCACACTGAAACCTCTTTATTAAAAAAATAAGCAAACAATAGCGTAACAATAAAATGTTTTTTCTTGATTATTTATCTCTTTTATGCTACAATGTAAAAAACAAAAAAGGACGGTACAGACAATGAAGCTTACCAAATTACTCAGATATCTTACGGCTATACTTATGGTAGGTGTAAACCTTTGGAATTATGCTGTAAACGACTATGCATGGCCTGTTGTCAGCAGAGACGGTGCATACCTTATGACTTATTTTGTAGGTAATGCACCCGAAGACCAGAGACTCCATTTCGCGGTAAGTACAGACGGATATAACTTTGCGGCCCTCAACAATAATGAGGCTGTTATAGAGCAGACCCTCGGCACAGGCTGTGTACGCGACCCATATATTCACAAGGCTAAGGACGAAAACGGCAGAGAATGCTATTACATAGTTGCAACAGATATGGACGCTATGCAGGGCTGGGTGTCAAACCACGCTATTATCTTCTGGAAGTCCTATGACCTTATTAACTGGGAAGATGAATTTGTCCT
>JAZSGK010000192.1:0-7814 GCA_045532695.1 Acutalibacteraceae bacterium | reverse complement strand
TTCGCTTAAAACTGTCTGTGATTAAAATTGCGGCAAAAAGTGCCGAATAAAAGACTTTTACGTCTCGACTGTGAAGTTAGTCGAAAAACACATCAGAGACGATTAAAGGGCATTTTCACTAAAAATACAGCAAAGCTGCCTCGGAAAGATAAAATTATTGCAAAACAGAAACCCCACTCTTATAGCCGAGTGTTCGTAAGGACACTCGGCAGTTTTATTCGCCATACGGCGAGTGATATTGCTTCGCAGTTTTATTGTGCTTTGCACAGTGTTATTGTCCTTCGGACAGTTTTATGCGAATAAAATAACACTGAAGCCGCAAGGCTTCAATATCACTTTTGATTTATCAAAAATATAACTGCAAATTTTGATTTGCAATATCACTTATACATACCGAAGAAAATGTTTTCAGATTGGTATAATTGCTTTCAAAGTATATAACCCACTATGACACTTTCAATCCGAAAGTGTCACTTTTTTATAAAAAGAAAATTGGGAGCACTTCTTTACAAAGTGTCTCCCAATAGTTTTTCTGTCCTTAGTAACCCTGCTCTATGAGTGGGGCGATTTTTTTAGCTGAGTACAAGTGTCGCTCTGACGTTTGATGAACTGCTGTAAACGTTGTGATCACCGGCATCCACATAGGTGTGAACTCTGAAATAATAAACTCTTCCGGCTCTGAGTGATGTAACTCTGTGAGCAGTGTCGCTGCTGTCTTTGATGAGCGCAACTCTTTCAAAGTTGATACCGTCAGCTGATGCATAGATGGCATAGCCGTCTGCTTTTGCTTCTTCAGTCCATCTGACAACAACCTCTGAATCACCTTCAGCCTTAGTAGCTGTAAGCTTAACCTCGGGAGTTTTTGTTGCAGTGACATAAGAAGCACTGTAACCTGTTCTGTAGGTTTCTTCTTCGGTCTGAACAAAAGCTCTTACAGCAAACTTATATATTGTGCCGCTTTCAAGACCGCTTACGGTATATTCCGTAACTCCTTCTGCTGTGCCTACATTTGTCCACTTGTTGTTTACACGGAGATAAACATTGTATCCTGTAGCGCCTTCATATTCTGTCCACTGAAGAGTGACAGAATCAACTGCTCTTGCCTTTGCCTTAGGCTCGGTCATAGGATATTCACCGAGTGTTTCGTAGGTGAGAAGGGGGAGTTCTTCTGTTTTGGTTGTCTTACATACTGTGCAGGTAAGCTTCTCCTTACCGTAGGTTGTAAGAGTCGGATTTTCGATTACCACGCCTGTGTATTCATGTGTGAGACATTTGATGGTAAACTTAAGTGTTTTACTCTTGCTTGAGTTTTCGGTTGCATTGTTAACAGCTACTACATAAGCTGCATAGTCACCTGAACCGAGGGTGTTTGTTTTGATTTTCTTGCTTAAGGATGTAGTTGTATAAACTGTGGCATCCTTCCAATTGTATGCGCCTGTTTTCTTGCTCTTTTTTGCTACATATAATTCGTACTTGTCAGCATTATCTCCGCCTGAAGTCCACTTAAGTGTGAGAGAAGAATCAAGGTCGAAAGTGGTTTTCTTCGAAGAGAATGTAAGCTCGGGTTTGTCGAGTTTTTTGTTACCGTAGGTAGGCCAGTAGTTTCTTACTGCTGCGTTACCTCTCTGAACTGATCTTGTTCCTCTGCTTGCAGGAATTTCAAAGTAGTAACACCAGTAGTATGCTGCATCGTAAGCACCTGAGGAGTTATTGGGAACCTTCTTAAGATAATTGAAAATGTGCTTATACTGGGATAATTTAAGCTCATAAGCAAGATAGCTGAGCTGACCTTTGATTGAAAGGTAGTTGAGGCCGTTGTTGTTACAGTAATTCTTAAGTCTGTTGAGACGGCTGCCGTTCCACATGCAAAGACCGCCGCTCTGAAGGCCGTTGCTGTCACGGATTATAGTTCCCGGTTTGAAGTTGGACTCTTTTTCGATGTTTGCCATAATGCCGCAGGCTGCAGCTGAGTTGAGTCCCATTTCATTGGTAAGGTACGAGAAAATTTGTGTTTTGTTGTCGGAAGTAGCGTTAGCGGAGAGTGGTATAACTGTGATTAGGGTAACAAGAGTCATTGCAATAAGCAATACTTTTATTAAAGCCTTTTTCATATTTTTATCACCTCTGATATTTTCATTGGTCGAAAAGCCCGAATGTTTGAATGAGTCATAATTATCAGTGTCTCGTTTCACTGTAATGCTTTTCGACGTTCAGCATCTGACGACTTTGATAGAAGAAAGAATGGCATACACTTTATATTTGCATAGACCTGATTTCGTAACACAATACTCTTTCTTTCTTAATTATTTCTTACGATTATATACGGTTAACTGGGTGTTACGCACGGTCTCTGACCTTGCAGATGTATGTCGTTATCGTCATCAACGATGCCTTCGGGACTGCCTTTATGACCTTCCCGTTACTCATTTCATGTCGGCAACATCGGGTATTATATCTATTTATGACAAAATTGTCAAGTTTTATACATTTCAGAGGTGTTTTTAAGTTTATTTTAGAATAAAAAAACTGTCGAATTCTAGCTGCTTTTAGTATAATGTTCATAAAAAATGGTGGGTCGACCACTATATTTAGTGAAAATCTACAAAAAAAGCCTGAACAGGCAAAAAACACGCATTTTTGGGCAAACTGCATAAAACAAAACAACTCAACTTGTCTATTATGTACAAGTTGAGTTGTTATTATTCCATTTTAGATTAATATGCTTTACCCCAGTAAACTAAATGTTCTGCTTTTTCGCCGCAGCAAACACATTTATCGGATATTATTTCCTGATTTAAGGGCATACAACGTGATCCGACACCGGTAATCTCCTTAACCTTGTCCTCACATTCCTCTTTTCCGCACCACATAGCCTTGATAAAGCCGTCGCTCTTTTCGTTAAGGGCTGCTGTGATTTCGTCGAGAGTTGTGCAGGCGTATGTTCTGTTCTCTCTGTTTTCGAGAGCCTTGTTGTAAATACCGTCTCTTACTTCCTGAAGCTTAGCACTTACTGCCTCAGCGAGAGAATCAAGCTTAGCAACGCTCTTTTCTCTGTTGTGACGGGTAACAAGTACACATTCGCCGTTTTCAATATCGCGGGGACCGACTTCGATACGTACGGGTACACCCTTCATTTCGTATTCGGAGTATTTCCAGCCTGCAGAGTTATTGCTGTCGTCAAGCTTCACTCTGATACCTGCTGTTTCGAGGGTTGCTTTGAGCTCAGCAGCCTTTTCAAGCACGCCGGGCTTATGCTGTGCAACAGGAATAATTACTGCCTGAATGGGAGCAACTGCCGGGGGAAGTACAAGACCGTTGTCGTCACCGTGAGTCATAATAATAGCACCAATGAGTCTTGTTGTCATACCCCATGAAGTCTGGTGGGGATATTCAAGCTTGTTTTCCTTGCTCTGATACTGAATGCCGAAGGCCTTTGCAAAGCCGTCACCGAAGTAGTGTGATGTACCTGCCTGAAGAGCCTTGCCGTCATGCATAAGAGCTTCAATAGCATAAGTTGAAACTGCGCCTGCAAACTTGTCGCTTTCAGTTTTCTTGCCCTTTACAACGGGAATGGCAAGGTACTGCTCACAGAAATCAGCGTAGACATTAAGCATCTTTTCTGTTTCAATAACAGCCTCTTCTGCTGTAGCGTGGATTGTGTGACCCTCCTGCCAGAGGAATTCTCTTGAGCGGAGGAAGGGGCGTGTTGTCTTTTCCCAACGGACAACGCTTACCCACTGATTATAGAGCTTGGGAAGGTCTCTGTGTGAGTGGATGATGTTTGCATAGTGCTCGCAGAAAAGAGTTTCTGATGTGGGGCGTACGCAAAGTCTCTCTTCAAGCTTTTCGCTGCCGCCGTGTGTTACCCATGCAACCTCGGGAGCAAAGCCTTCAACATGATCCTTTTCCTTCTGAAGAAGACTTTCGGGAATAAACATAGGCATACATACATTTTCGTGTCCTGTTGCCTTAAACATACCGTCAAGTATTCTCTGAATATTTTCCCATATTGCATAACCGTAGGGGCGGATAACCATACAACCCTTTACACTTGTGTATTCAACAAGCTCGGCCTTTTTACAGATATCGGTATACCACTTGGCGAAATCCTCTTCCATGGAGGTAATATCGTCAACCATTTTTTTATCGTTAGCCATAGTTTTATGTCCTTTCTTAATGCTGTGAAAAAACATATATATAATAGTATACGGATTTTCACTTTTTAAGGGATAAAAATACATATATATAATGGTATAGAAAATCCCTTTTAATTTGCTTCAACCCACAGGTGAAACTGTGGGCTGAACAAGTTTATTTTTACGCCTTCTTAACTGAAAGAGTGATGTCGCTGTCTGCAACATTTATTGTCTTTGTAAGGTCAGCTTCGATTTCGCCTCCGATAATAATATCATCAGCAAGAAGCTCAGCAGCCATGTAGTCCTTGTTATCCTTGAGGCAGGAAACAATGAAGTCACTATCTGAGGAGATAGCCATAACTACTCTCTGCTCAACCTCGTAGCCTGCTTCCTTACGGATAAGCTGACACTGGCGGATAATATCACGGAGTGCGCCTTCCTTGATAAGCTCGTCTGTGAGAACAACATCGAGAGCGATTACAGTATCACCCTGACATTCAGCTGAAACGATACCTGCCTTGGTCTTTGACATGATTGTAAAGATTGCGGGATCATAAGCTTCTTCAAAGCCGTTAACGAGTACTGCTTCGCCTGCTTTAGCCTTAGCTGTGTACTCAGCCATCTCTTCTGCTGAAGCACTTTCAAGAGCCTGCTTCATCTTGTTTACATTCTGCTTGAGCACTGCACCTGCAGCCTTGAAGTTAACTGCGAGATAGCTGTCTTCGAGGACTGACTTGTCGCTGATATATTCAAGAGTCTTGATGTTGAGTTCATCAAGGATGTTCTTTTCGTAAATCTTGATAAGATCGCTCTTAGCTTCGTCGCAGCATACAAAGAGCTTTGAAAGAGGCTGACGAACCTTGATCTGATGTTCGTTACGAAGTCTCATAGCTACTGCAATGATTTCACGTGCAAATGCTGTCTGCTCGATGATGCCGTCATCCTCGAAGCCCTCGAGAACCTCGGGCCAGTCGCTGAGATGTACTGAAAGCTCAACTGAAGGCATTACACGGCGGATAAGATTCTGCCAGATGCTTTCTGTCATAAAGGGAGTGATGGGAGCCATAACCTTTACACAAGCCATAAGAGCGTTGTAAAGAGTCCAGTAAGCGATCATCTTGTCGCTTTCATCGCCTGTCTTCCAGAAACGGCGGCGATTTGTTCTGATATACCAGTTGGAAATATCGTCAACAAAGATTTCGAATTCCTTGATAACGTTATATGCCTTATAATCTTCCATCTGAGCGGAAGCCTTACGGATAAAGTCATTAGTTCTGATAACGAGCCACTTATCTGTAACTGTCATAGCGTTCTTGTCGGGTGTGTAACCCTCAAAGTTAGGCTTGTCAATTTTAGCGTAGGTCTCGAAGAAGGTGTAGATGTTCCAGAATGAAAGGAGCTTTCTTCTTGCTTCGTCACCGAGGTTGAAGCCGAAACGAACGTCGTTAGCTACGGGAGCACCTGCATAGAGATAACGTACTGTGTCAGCACCAATCTTTTCTGCAGCTTCGTCGAAACGGATCATATAGCCTGTCTTGGAGAACTTCTGACCGTTTTCCTGAATAACACTTGAGTGGCAAAGTACTCTCTCATAGGGAGCTCTGTCTTCGAGTACAGTACTCATAAACAGAAGTGAGTAGAACCAGAGACGTACCTGCTCACGCATTTCAACAACCCATTCAGCGGGGAAGTTCTTGCGCCATTCTTCTTTATCGTCAAAGTATCCTGTTGTTGAGAAGGGAACGATACCTGCATCGAGCCAAACGTCACCGACGTCTGTGATACGCTTTACGTTCTTACCACACTTGGGACACTTGATTTCAACTTCGTCGATCCAGGGCCTGTGAAGCTCAGGAAGAGCATCAACCTTAGCAGGATCAACAGCCAGCTCTTTAAGCTCTGCAATAGAGCCTACAACGTGAACATTGCCGCAGTCCTCACATACATAGAAGGGGAGGGGCATACCGTAATAACGCTTACGTGAGATGTTCCAGTTGCCCATATTGTTGAGCCAGTCGAGCATTCTCTTACCGTTTGATTCGGGCTCCCACTTAACACTCATAGCGTTTCTGATAAGACGGGGCTTGAGTTCCTCTGTTGTGATGAACCATGAGGGAACAAGACGGTAGATAAGCTCTTCCTTACATCTCCAGCATACCGGGTAGCTGTGCTCGTGAGGCTTAATGAGATAGAGCTTGTTTCTCTTCTTGAGCTCTTCGAAAACTTCCTCAGCAATAGTCTTGCTGTTCTTACCTGAGAAGAAGCCGAAGCCCTTGAGGAAGATACCCATATCGTCTACGGGCATAATTTCGGGGAGACCGAGTCTCTTGCCGAGCTCATTATCTTCTGCACCGCAACCGGGAGCAATGTGTACAACGCCTGTACCTTCTTCAGCGTCAACATCTTCCCATGCTACGATCTTGTGTTCAAAGCCCTGCTGAGCTTCAAGCTCAGGGAAGCAGGTTTCAAACTTTCTGCCAACGAGTTCTTCACCCTTGAACATACGGAGCACTTCGAGCTTGTCTTCGCCGAGATACTTGATAGCGTTCTTAGCGAGGATGAGTGTCTGCTCGTCGCTCTTGACCCTTACTTCAACATAGTCGATTTCGGGGTTAACTGCAAGCGCAACGTTTGATGAAAGAGTCCAGGGAGTAGTTGTCCAAACGATAATTTTACTGTCAAGACCTTCAACAGGGAGCTTGAAGAAAACTGAGTTATGGGTAACTGTCTTATATGAACCTGTCATCTCATGCTCTGAAAGTGATGTACCGCAACGGGGACACCAGGGCATAGGCTTGTATTCTCTCTGAATCCAGCCATTGTCGTCGCAGGTCTTAAGGAAGTGCCAGATGCTTGTGATGTTCTTATCTGTGTTTGTGAAGTAGGAGTTATCCCACTGCATCCACTGACCGAGTCTCTTTGACTGCTCGGTGATAACACCTGAATATGTCTTTACTCTGTCAACACACTGTCTTGTGAATTTGTCGATACCGTAATCTTCGATATCCTTTTTGCTTTCGAAGCCAAGGTCTTTTTCAACGCCTACTTCAACCCAGAGACCCTGAGAGTCGAAACCGTTCTGACAACGGCAATCGTAACCTTTCATATACTTGTATCTTATGAAGGTATCTTTAAGGGTACGACCCCAAGCGTGGTGGATACCCATAGGATTGTTAGCGGTAATTGGGCCGTCTATAAAGCGGAAACGCTCCTTGCCCTGATTTTTTTCTTTACGCTTGTCGTAGCAGTTGTTATCTTCCCAGAACTTGAGAATGTCATGTTCCATGGAAATAAAACTGTTACTCTTTTCCATTTCTGCCATGGTAATTCCTCCGTTATATTTATAGAGTAATGGCGTCATATTACACTACGCCATTTTACATACATATAACAGTATACAATATTATTGCTTTTATTGCAAGAGATTTTTAGGCAAATATTAGGATCGGAGTCAAGTTTTTTTGCTCTGGTTTGTACTCTGCTGCTCTTTTCGGCTGTAAGAATTAATTTTGATACTTGTGCAACAATCAGAGTGTGTAATTTATCTAATAAAATAGAGGTGATTAATATGAAAAAAATTGCAATTGTATTGATATGCTCAGTGCTGATATTGATATTGGGCTTTTCCGCAATCAAGGCACTTGATTCGATGACTGTACTGACCGGTTACAGTCTTAA
>JAZSGK010000125.1:0-4570 GCA_045532695.1 Acutalibacteraceae bacterium | reverse complement strand
GCTCCTAAAACTCTACTCATATCTGTAATTGCCTGGTCGGGACTTACGGGGCAGTGGGAGAATACGAATTCAAGGAGAGGCTTTGCAGGCTTATACTTGCAAAGGTCGCCGACAGTCACATAATAAGTGTGGTAGTCTCTCACATCTTTTTCATCGAATGTGAAAATTCTCACGCCTCGCTTGTCACCGGGGCCGTAGGTGTTGAAGCCTGCACCCTGACAGTAGCCGAGGTCAATGCCTTTGTAGTTTTTATAGAAGCTGTTGTTGTGGTCGTGACCCACATACATAGCGAAAACGTCGCCTTTTTCTTTCATAGCTTCAAACTCACCTGAGTTGATATCGGGGGCGGCAGGTGCCTCGTACATAAAACCGCCTCTTGCAAGGGTTTCGCTGTCGAGTCTGTAGAATGTATTTTTTCTGCTCTTGTAAGCTTCCACTCTGCCTTTTGTAAAGAAATTTACCTTTTCAATTATATCAAAATACTCGGGTACCGGGATATGCTGAAAAACAAAGCCCGGTAAATATTCACCAAGGGACTCTTTGAAGGAGTCTCTTTTTTCTTGGTACCACTCAATCTGTTCCTTCTTTACAGGAGGGAACGCTGCGCCGTTTATGTTTGCTTTGCCTGAGTCAATAAGGTAAAGAGCGAGAATATCTTTCTCTCCGGCGGAATCCTTGAGTGTCAGTGCGAAGGTGCCCGGGTCCTCATCACTTCTCGGCTCAGAGTAAACACAGTTTTCATAAGAGGTGTAGTGCTCCATCTGCACCTGCTTACTGCAATTGCAGTCATCGTCATGGTTGCCGAAGGTTACACAGAAGGGTATATTTCGCTTTATTATAGGTGCAAGGAATTCGTCTATGACGTGCTTTACCTTTTTCTCGGCGTCCTTTACATAGCAGGGGCTGTAGCCCTGAATCTGATCGCCTGTGAGAACCACAAGGTCGGGGTTTTCTTCGTCGAGAGCCAGCTCAATAAGCTTAACTGTGTCAGGATTTACCCGATAGTTTTCCTGGATGTCGGCAATCTGCATTATTTTGAATCTGCCTTCTTTGAATTTAAGCTGTTTCATATATATCTCCTAAACTTAAAGTTAACTTATCAACGGGGAAATTATACTATATTTTTGGCTTTGCGGTCAATAGAATAATCACAATCATAACATTTGTTTAAGATTTTACCCGAAAATCCGACATAAAACCGAGGGTACACCGCTTATAATATTATTGGTGATGAAAATGACGGGGGTTATTTACGCTGATGTGCTTTTTATACTGAATGTCTATATAACCTATGCACTTCTTATGCTGACAGCGCTGTTTTCAGGACTTTCTCCGAAGCGTCTGAGGCTGCTGCTTGCAGGAGTACTCGGGGGAGTGAGCAGCTTTCTGATACTTATTCCGGATATAAGCACAGCTCTTTTAGGTGCTCTTCGTGTTGTACTCTGCCTTGTCTTCTGCATCGTCGCCTTTAAATATAACGGGATAAAACAGTCAGTAAGGCAGTCGCTGATATTTCTTTGCGTCAACTTTCTTTTTGCAGGGATTATGCTTGCTATATGGTATTTTGTCAGTCCATCGGCAGTGTACTATAACTCGGGTGTTGTCTATTTTGATATCGACACTCTGAGTCTTATAATAATTACAGCGGTCTGCTATTTTCTCATTAAGGCTTTTGGCTTTTTTACAAGCCTTCGTGCTCCGAAAAACACACTTTATGATGTGACTCTCCGGGTTATGGGTGATGAATTACAACTTCGGGGCTTTCTCGATACGGGTAACAATCTCAAAGACCCTTTTACTTCCTCTGAGGTTATAGTGGTAACGAGGAGTGCAGTCGAAAAATATTTCCCGTGGGAAAAGAGCATCAGCGAGATAATAGGGGAGTCAAAACTCAAAATAAGATATCTGCCCTGCAGTACTGTGTCAGGGAGTAAGCTGCTGCCTGTGTTTAAGTGCGATAAAGTGAGGATAAAGGGCATTTCTGCGGACTTTTCCATAGAGGGAGCAATAGTTGCTGTCTGCGACGAAAAAATCAAAAACGGCGAATTTCAGGCGCTTTTGCCCGAGGGTATATTTCAGAATAACTACAGTGATAAGGGAGAAGATTATGAAGAAACTGCAAGATTTACTGCTGAAACTGGTATTTAAGATTATAAACCGTCTCTACCATGGGGATATATGCTATGTGGGCGGCACTCAGAATCTGCCTGCGCCCCTTACAAAAGAGGAGGAAGAGGAGATACTTTCCGAAATTGAAACAGAAAATTTTGAGAGACGGGAGCTTCTTGTGATACATAACCTGAGGCTCGTAGTCTACATAGCAAGAAAGTTTGAAAATACAGGCGTCGGTATAGAGGACTTGGTATCAATCGGTACAATCGGACTTATCAAGGCTGTGAACACATTCAGACCCTCTAAGAAAATCAAGCTTGCAACTTACGCCTCAAGGTGCATAGAAAATGAGATACTTATGTATCTTCGCAAAACAGCCTCAAGAAAAAACGAGATGTCCATAGACGAACCGCTGAATGTTGACTGGGACGGCAACGAGCTTCTTTTAAGTGATGTCCTCGGAAGCGACAGCGACAGTGTAAACAGAAACATTGAACAGCAGGACGAAAAAAGGCGCATACTCGGCCTTGTGAAAATGCTTTCAGACAGAGAAAGGCAGATTATGACTATGCGCTTCGGACTTTTCGGCTCAAAGGAATATACACAAAAGCAGGTTGCGGATATGATGGGAATATCCCAGAGCTACATATCCCGCCTTGAAAAAAGGATAGTGCAGAAGCTTAAAAAAGAGATAGAAAAGGCATAGTAACCGTGAGGTCGGCGATAAAAGCTGACCTCTTTTATATTTACTCTTGTTAAATTAAAAAGAATATGCTATAATATAGTGATTTATTATGACCAGGTTAGTTTTTGGGGGGATATAATGAAGCTTACAAGTGAACAGCTGCAAAGACTGAAGGACTGCGAAAAGGATATGCTCCGATGCTTTGTCAGCATCTGCAATAAGCACGGCATAAAATATTTCCTTCAGGGCGGCACTATGTTAGGTGCTGTCAGACACAAAGGCTTTATCCCCTGGGACGATGACGTTGATGTGAGTCTCCCGAGAGACGAGTATGAAAGATTCCTCGCCGTTGCAGAAAAAGAGCTACCCGATTATTACTTTCTGCAGACTAAGGATACGGATCCCGAATACCCCAACAACTTTGCTAAAATCCGTGACAGTCGCACCGCCTTCATAGAAACAAGTGCGAGAAACCTTAAGATAAATCACGGTGCATACATTGATATTTTCCCTCTTGATAACTATCCGACAGGCTTTAAGGCAAGGATATACGAAATCAGAAAGACGCTCCTGACATGGAGAATCAATACGGTTTTCTATCTCCCGAATAAAAGCTTTAAATCAAAAATTCTGACTCTGATAACCTGCATACTTTACCCTTCAGTGAAGAAAGCTATTGAAAAAAGAGAAAAGCTCTTTAAGTCTGTGCCCGAAAGCGGTTTTGTTGTCAATAACTCAGGTGCCTGGCTCGAAAAAGAGATTATCCCTGCCGAATGGGTAAGTGACAGCATCGAAACGGAATTCGAGGGTATAAAAGTCAGAATTTCCGATAAATATGATGAATGGCTCACCTTCGTCTACGGTGACTATATGAGTCCTCCTCCCGAAGGCGAGAGAGTGGGACACCACTATACTGATATTTTTGATATGGACAAATCCTATACTGAATATATAAAATGAGGTGGATATAATGAATACTTTTACAGATAAAACCTTACTTATTACAGGCGGTACCGGCTCCTTCGGCAATGCGGTGCTCAAGAGATTTCTTACTACCGACATCGGCGAAATCAGAATCTTCTCCCGAGACGAAAAAAAGCAGGACGATATGCGCCACGAGTATCAGGCTGCCTACCCCGAATATGCAAACAAGCTTAAATTCTATATCGGTGATGTAAGAGATATCGCATCTGTAAGAAATGCAATGCACGGTGTTGATTATATTTTCCACGCTGCAGCCTTAAAGCAGGTACCCTCATGCGAATTCTTCCCCATGGAAGCAGTCCGCACAAATGTTATCGGTACCGACAATGTACTCACCGCCGCTATTGAAGCAGGTGTCAAGGTTATTATCGGACTTTCAACTGATAAGGCCGCTTACCCCGTAAACGCAATGGGTACTTCTAAAGCAATGATGGAAAAGGTCATCGTTGCAAAGTCCCGTACTGTTTCGCCCGATAAAACAAAAATCTGCTGCACACGCTACGGTAATGTTATGTGCTCGAGAGGCTCTGTTATTCCGCTCTGGATTGAGCAGATTAAAAGCGGTAAGCCCATTACGGTTACTGAGCCTAAGATGACACGCTTCATTATGGCTCTTGAAGAGGCAGTTGACCTTGTGCTTTTCGCCTTTGAAAACGGCGTATCGGGTGATATTCTCGTGCAGAAGGCTCCTGCCTGCACTATTGAGACTCTCGCTCAGGCTGTCAAGGAGCTTTTTGGCAGTAAAGACGAAATCAAGGTTATCGGTATCCGTCACGGCGAAAAGATGTA
>JAZSGK010000053.1:0-29123 GCA_045532695.1 Acutalibacteraceae bacterium | reverse complement strand
TCTTACTTCCATACGCCGTATTCATAAGGCATATATCCGCACCAAGGACTTTAACTTCAGTCTCAACAATCTCACCGGCTTTGACCTTCACGGCAAAACTGTAGGTGTCATAGGTACAGGCAGAATCGGCAGAGTGTTTATAGATATCTGCCGCGGTTTCGGAATGAAGATTTTGGCTTATGACAAGTACCCTGCCGAAGGTCTCGACAACGGAGATACGATTAAATATGCTGACCTTGACGAACTTTTCTCAAAGAGTGATATTATTTCCCTTCACTGTCCGCTTACGGAAGAGACTCATTATCTTATAGACGAAGCCGCCCTGAGTAAATGTAAAACTGGAGTTGTTATCATCAACACCTCAAGAGGTGCTCTAGTTGATGCTGAAGCACTGCTTCAGGGTATAAAGTCAAGAAAAGTAGGCGCCGCCTGCCTTGATGTTTATGAAGAGGAATCGGATTTGTTCTTCGAGGATAATTCGGGGCATATACTTGAAGATGACACTCTTGCAAGACTTATATCAATGCCCAATGTAATCGTAACATCACATCAGGCTTTTCTCACTCAGGAAGCCCTTGAAAATATAGCTCAGACGACTATAGATAATATAGTGGGCTTCTTCGAAAATAATCAGTGTCCCAACGAGCTTTGCTATCGCTGCTCAGAAGCCGTAGACTGCAAAGACGGAAAATGTTTCTGACAAATTAATCTTGATTTAAGAAAGGATATATAATATAATGATAAGGAAGATAATCAAAATTGACGAAGATAAATGCAATGGCTGCGGTGCGTGTGCTGCTGCCTGTCACGAAGGCGCTATAGAAATGATAGACGGCAAAGCAAGACTCACAAGAGAGGACTACTGTGACGGTCTCGGTGACTGCTTACCTGCCTGCCCGACTAACGCCATCACCTTTGAAGAGAGAGAAGCTCCCGAATATAACGAGGAGGCTGTGCGTCAGGCTAAGATGCAAAAACATGGGGTTAAACTCCCCTGCGGCTGCCCGGGTACCCTATCAAAGTCAATCAGGCGTGAGGTAGCTCAGCCAATAAGGCCTCAGAGCATATCAAGTCAGCTTTCACAGTGGCCCTGCCAGATTAAGCTTGTGCCTGTGAACGCTCCTTACTTTGACGGTGCCAATCTTCTTGTTGCTGCAGACTGTACTGCTTTTGCTTACGGCAACTTCCACAACGATTTTATACGCAATCATATAACTCTCATCGGCTGTCCGAAACTCGATGAAGGCGATTACAGCGAAAAGCTCACTGAGATTATCAGAAATAACAATATTAAAAGCGTCAAGGTTGTTCGCATGGAAGTACCCTGCTGCGGTGGTATAGAAAATGCAGTGAAGAAAGCCTTGCAGAATAGCGGTAAATTTATTCCGTGGCAGGTTGTTACAATCTCCACCGACGGAAAAATTATAGATTAATAATTCACGGAGGAACAGAAAATGTTTATTACAAATGACATCAGGTATATCGGTGTGAATGACCACAAAATTGACCTTTTCGAGGGTCAGTATATCGTACCCAACGGTATGGCCTACAACTCTTATGCTATCATTGATGAGAAGATAGCTATTATGGATACTGTCGATGCTAACTTCACCCACGAGTGGATGGATAATATTCAGAATACCCTTGGCTCACGTAAGCCCGATTACCTTATTATTCAGCATATGGAGCCTGACCATTCGGCTAATATCGTAAACTTCACTAAAGCTTATCCCGACACTAAAATCGTTGCGTCTGCCAAGGCTTTTCAGATGATGAAAAACTTCTTCGGCATCAGCTTCGAAGAAAACGGCCTTGTTATCAAAGAGGGCGATATGCTCTCTCTCGGCACACATAATCTTTTATTTGTCGGTGCTCCTATGGTACACTGGCCGGAGGTTATTGTTACTTATGATATGACTGATAAGGTGCTCTTCTCTGCTGACGGTTTCGGCAAATTCGGTGCTCTTGATGTAGAGGAAGACTGGGCGTGTGAGGCCAGAAGATATTACTTCGGTATTGTCGGTAAATACGGTGTTCAGGTACAGAATCTTCTCAAGAAAGCCGGTGGCCTTGATATAAGAACAATCTGTCCCCTCCACGGCCCGGTACTTAAAGAAAACTTAGGCTATTATCTTGGCCTTTACAACACCTGGTCAAGCTATCAGCCCGAAGAGGAAGGCATCGTTATTGCCTATACCTCAGTTTACGGCAACACCAAAAAAGCTGTTATGCTCCTTGCGGATAAGCTTCGCTCTTACGGCTGTCCAAAGGTTGTTGTCAATGACCTTGCAAGATGCGATATGGCCGAAGCCGTAGAAGACGCTTTCCGTTACAGTAAGCTCGTTCTCGCTACAACTACTTATAACGCTGAAATTTTCCCCTTTATGCGTGAATTCATCAATCATCTTACAGAGAGAGGATACAAAAACCGTACTGTCGGCTTTATTGAAAACGGCAGCTGGTCACCTCTTGCAGCCAAGGTTATGAAGGGTATGCTTGAAAAGAGCAAGAACCTCATCTACACTGATACAACCGTAAGCATTCTCTCAGCATTAAACGAAGAAAGCACTGCTCAGGTTGAGTCGCTTGCTCAGGAGCTTTGCAAGGATTATCTTGCTCAGGGTGATAAGACAGCTGATAAGAACGACCTTACTGCTCTCTTCAAAATCGGATACGGCTTATATGTTGTAACCTCAAATGACGGCAAGAAGGATAACGGACTCATCGTCAATACAGTTACTCAGGTTACAAACACGCCCAACAGAATTGCTGTTACAATCAACAAAGAAAATTATTCACATCATATAATCAAGCAGACAGGCAAAATGAATATCAACTGTCTGACTATTGATGCACCCTTCTCAGTATTTGAGAAGTTCGGATTTGTCAGCGGCAGAAATGTTGATAAGTTCGCTGATTACGAGCCTCTTCGCTCTGATAACGGTCTTATCTTCCTGCCAAGATATATCAATTCATTTATGTCACTTAAGGTTGAGCAGTATGTTGACCTTGATACACACGGTATGTTCATATGCTCAGTAACAGAGGCAAGAGTTCTTTCAGACAGAGAAACAATGACTTACAGCTACTACCATGCAAATGTTAAACCCAAGCCTCAGACTGACGGCAAGAAGGGTTTTGTATGTAAGATCTGCGGTTATGTTCACGAGGGTGACACACTTCCCGAGGATTTCATCTGTCCTCTTTGCAAGCATGGTGCCGCAGACTTTGAGCCGATTAAATAAGCAACAAGAAAAGTTTTGGTCAAGCTTTTACAAAAGCTTGTGGGGTACGGGGCAACGCCCTGCAAAGCAAATCATAGATGTGAAAATCGTATATACCAATAACCTAATATAATAAAAAGAGGCGACTTCTTTAAGTTGCCTCTTATAATTTTCGCTCTAAAAATCAAACAATAAAGCCACCGTCAAGCGGTGGCTTCGTGCGCTCTTCTGCTATCATAAGAAACGAAATATAAGGCTGACGAGAATAGTGCAAGATGATGTTTTCTTGTCACGAAGCTGTACGTGTGTACTGCGAGTGGCAAAAAACATAAAACAATAAAGCCACCGTCAAACGGTGGCTCTTATGTGTTCTTGTGCTGTTATCGTCAGCCTTAGTTGTTTCCAAAAATATTTCTGCCCTTAAATACCGGAAGTACATCACTTTCGTCCTCATCGGGATCATCAAAGATTGAACCTGACTTCTTTGCCGGTGTCTCGATAACATCAAAAGCCTGAGTCTCCTGAGGAGCTGCAGGTGCTTCTGCTACAGGAGCAGCAGGAACGGGATCGAGAGGCATCTCGGGGAATGAAGGTGCGGGAGCAGGCTTTCCGTTTGCAGCAGCGGCAGCCTGTTCAAAAATTGAAACAAATGACTGACCGAACTTTGTTGAAGCAAAATCAACAGCTTCCTTGCTCATTGAGCCGAAGATCGTATCGTTTGCTGATGCAGCAGCCTGGCTGATAAATTCAGGTGTAGCATTTGAAGTAGTCTCCTTAGCACCTGATGCAGGAGCAGCCTGTGACTGAGCTGTGCCGCCGAAACCTGTTGCAATAACAGTAATAAGCATCTCGTCGCCCATATCCTCGTCAAATACTGAACCGAAGATGATGTTTGCATCGGGATGTGATGCATCGGAAATAAGAGCACCTGCCTGTTCGATCATATCAAGTGACATATCGCTTGAGCATGTTACGTTGATGATTACGCCGCTTGCACCGTCGATAGCTGTTTCAAGAAGGGGACTTGTGATAGCCTGCTTAGTAGCTTCAGCTGCACAGTCTGCACCTCTGCCGCGACCGATACCCATATGAGCACGGCCTGCATCTTTCATTACACTCTTGATATCAGCAAAGTCGAGGTTGATATAACCGGGAACCTTGATTGTATCTGAAATACTCTTGACACCCTGCCAGAGTACGTCATTAGCCTTTGAGAAAGCATCCTTAACGCTGAGTGACTTGTCACCGAGGAGTTTGAGTCTTTCGTTGGGGATAACAATAAGAGAGTCAACATATTTTTCGAGGTCTCTGATACCGTCTTCTGCCTGGTCCATACGTTTTCTGCCTTCGAACTTGAAGGGCTTTGTTACGATACCGACAGTGAGAGCACCGAGTTCTCTTGCAACCTCAGCAACAACGGGAGCTGCACCTGTACCTGTGCCACCGCCCATACCGGCTGTAATAAACACCATATCTGCACCGCGGAGTGCATCAGCGATAACATCACGGCTTTCCTCTGCAGCCTTTCTGCCGACAGCAGGGTCACCGCCTGCACCCATGCAACCTGTTACCTTTTCACCGATCTGGATTTTATGTGTTGCCTTGGAGTTTTCGAGAATCTGTCTGTCTGTGTTGATTGAAAGGAATTCAACGCCAACGATACCTGACTCAACCATTCCGTTGATTGCGTTACCGCCGCCGCCACCTACGCCTACAACTCTGATCTGGTTATAGGAAATGTTTTCATTGTCCATTATGAAGCCCATTTTACTTCCTCCTGATATATATTTGTGAGAAAAATTTCAATATTATTATAACCGACTTGTCTCATTAAACTGTTTTTTCATTAAACAATAATGCGATTATAATTGTCATTCGGCTTATTATAACACGAAGTTTCAAAAATTACAAGGATAAATCTCAAGAAGATTTGTTATTTTTTTGTGTATTTTTGTTTATATCGCTTTTATTTCATGGTTCCTTCCATAAAATATGCCCGGATATCATATTTCAGGTTGATATAACCTGACTTTTCACCTATCTCAGAGGACTCCATTATTTCTATAGCCTTCTCAAGTTTCTGAGCTAAATTGTCTCCGTTACCCAGGTAAATACAAACCTTTGAACGGTATATAAAAGTAATATCCTTGAGATCCTTAAGGTCAAGCACACCGTAGTTGAGAGTTTTTGCATTTGCTGTAGCTTTGGCAAAGTCGCAGGCTATTTTATATCTCTCTGCATTTTCTTCGCTGACAACAAAATCTTCACCTATTGTGTACTCCTGCTCAGTCATGCCCTGGACCAGGAACATTCCCTCTGTAAGTTTTTTCTTTTTATCTGAGACAACTTTACCCGTATCATCGACGCAAATATATTTCTTATCGCATTTGAGAATCAGATTCTCTTTAGTTGAAACAATATTAAGAGCTAAGATGTCAGGAAGCTTGTAGTCAACTCCTATCTGCGATATGAAAGGAAGCACCGTTGTGACGTCCTTGTTGACCTTCTTTTCTCTTATGGTAAGCATATTCATACCGGGCTTGAGCTTTGCGGCTTCAAGAACCTCCGCATCGGTGTATACTTTTTCGCCGTTCAAAATAATTTCGGATATCTCTGCGCCCTGGTAATAGCTGTAGCTGAACAGGAAACAAAGAGCAAAGACAAAGAAAAATGCAACTGTACCGAAGGTTTTTATTCTCTTGAGTCTTATCTTTCTTCTTGTGAGTATAACTCTTGCTTCGTCAGGCGTTTTGCCTTTTTTTATGAGTCTTACATAAGTAAGATTAATCTTCTGCCTTCTTTTTTCTCTCAGATTCAGCTCTCTTTTTGAAGGAGCCTTTGCTTTCTTAGGTTTTTTATCAGGTACCCTGCCGCTGCTTATAGGTCTGTCCTGAGTCTTAGATTTCTTAGCAGAAGAAGGCTTGGCCTTTGTTCTTGATCTTGTCTTTTCTGAAGGAGCTCTTTTCTTCGTCGGAGCTCCCCTTTCAGCCTTCTGTTGCGCCATCTTTCTGCCTGAAGGTACTCTGTCGGCGGGATTAGCAGCTGCTTTTTTAGTCTGAGCATGACGCGTACCGTCAGAAGAAGTATTCCGACTTTTCTCATAAGGCTTTTCAGGTGTATATGCAGAGAAATTGTTAGTTGTGGTGATAGGTGCCCACATATCCGATGTGATATTCTTAACACCAAAATTCGGCTTGTCATAGCCGCCGAATGCACCGTTATTCATCTGAAATACACCTCCTTGATTTTTGTTTATATAAACCACTAAAAGAGACGCAGATATGCGCCTCTGACTTTATTTGCGAATTCTTCTTATATCTGCCCCCAAGGCAGAAAGAGTTTTCTCTATATTTTCATAGCCTCTGTCTGTATGCCACAGTCCGTCGATAGAGGTTTCACCCTTTGCACAAAGACCTGCAATTATAAGTGCCGCTCCGCCTCTCAGGTCAGGAGCTGTCACTGAGGCACCGTATAGATTTTCACTTCCGTCTATTAAAGCCACTTTGCCTTCTATTTTGATTTTTGCACCCATTCTCATTAATTCGGGCACATGCTTAAATCTGCTTTCAAAGATATTTTCTACTATGACTGATGTCCCTCTTGCCTTGCAAAGCACTGCCATTACGGGAGCCTGAGCATCTGTAGGGAAACCGGGATAAGGCATTGTACGTATATCCCTGACTGCCTTGGGACGGCCTGTCATTTTTATTCTGAGACACTGTCTTCTGTCTTTGATTTCACAGCCCATACTCTCAAAAAGAGGTATAGCTGACATAAACGCAGATGTATCCACATTACGCAGTAACGCTTCGCCTGAGGCAGCGGCCACAGCGCACATATAGCTGAGTGCCACTATTCTGTCGGGTATGACTCTGTGCTCCGAGGAATGAAGCTCACTTACTCCGTCTATTATTACGGTACCGTGGGTACCGATGCTGATTTTACCGCCGCAGCTGTTTAAAAAGTCTGCTAAATCTTTGATTTCAGGCTCTCTTGCAGCGTTGAGTATAACCGTTCTGCCTTTTGATATGCAGCAGGCTAATATGATGTTTTCCGTTGCGCCTACGCTCGGGAAAGAGAGACTTATGACTCCCCCGCTGATGTGTCTTTCCAGTGAGCAGTTTATTTCACCGTGACTCTCGTCTATGGCAACTCCGAGACTTCTGAGAGAGCTGAGATGTAGATCTATAGGCCTCAGACCTATTTCACACCCACCCGGAGAGGAAAGCACTGCCCTGCCTGTTCTGCCGAGCACGGAGCCTAAAAAGACTATAGAGGAACGCATTTCTCTCATTAAACAGTCCGGTATATTATAACACGATATTTCCGAAGAATCAACTGTAAGCGTGTTATTTTCTCTTTTTACCATACAGCCTAGGTGTTCGAGGATACTCACGGCGGCCCTCACATCACTAAGATCAGGGCAGTTATGTATCACACTTACACCTTTAACGAGTACTGTTGCCGCTAAAATCGGCAGAGAGCTGTTTTTTGAGCCCTGGACATCGATCTCTCCGTAAAGCTTTTTACCGCCGCCTATAACAATGTGCTCCACATAATCACCCTTTCAACCTATGTTATGCGAAAAAGTGATTTTTTGTGATTAAAAGGTCTTACTTCACAAGAGAAATAACGATATCTGCTATTTTTTCTTTTGCATCGGCTACTGCCATTGCCCGGGCATTCGCTTCTATTGACTTTCTGTTGCTGTCATCTTTTGTAAGAGACTCGAAGAGACTCTGCATTTTTTCTTTGGTCAGGTCTTTTTCTTCTATAATAAGAGCTGCACCCTTATTAACCAGCGCCATTGCATTATGATACTGGTGGTTTTCCGCTACATTGGGAGACGGAATAAGAATAGAAGCCTTACCAAGAGCCTGAAGCTCCGACAGTGAGCTTGCACCTGCTCTGCACACCACTACATCGGCAGCAGGCATACATACGTCCATATCACTGATATATTCACGGATCTCTATATTTTTCGAATTGTCAAGATCAACACCTTTTTCCTTGAGCTTATCGGGCACCCAAAGGCCGTACTGACCCATAGCGTGAATAAAATATAAGCTTTCATCTTTGTGGTTGTCACTTATAAGATCAACCATAGCATTATTGATTGTCATAGCACCGAGACTGCCGCCCATTGAAAGAATAAGCTTCTGATCGTCTCTTATGCCGAGCTTAGCTCTTGCAAAATCTCTGTCGGCTCTGAGCATTTCGCCTCTTACGGGAAGTCCTGTAACTATAGGAGCATTCTTGCACTGCATATATTTTTCGGCTTCTTCAGCTGTGAGCATTACTCTGTCAACGATTTTTGCAAGAGTCTTGTTTGTGATACCGGGATAAGCATTCTGCTCGTGTATAGCTGTCGGTATGCCCATTTTTGCCGCTGTTCTTACAACCGGTCCGCTTACATAACCGCCGAAGCCTACAACAACGTCAGGCTGAAACTTTTTGAGAATCTTCTTGACGCTGAATGTGCAGAAAAGAAGATAGAATATTGTCTTGAGGTTACGGATTATATTTTCAATGCTTATTTTTCTCTGAAAGCCTGAGATTTTGATTGTAGCAAAGTCAAAGCCTGCGGCAGGTACTAACTTTGCCTCCATTTTATCCTTTGTACCTACAAAAAGAATTTCAGCATCGGGATATCTTTCTCTTATTTCCCCTGCTGTTGCAAGAGCCGGGTTTATGTGTCCGCCTGTACCGCCTGCGGCAAATAATATTTTCATAGTTTAACTCTCCTTTATTTTGAAATCGATGAATTTCTTGATACAGATAATACAACGCCCATTTCCGCAAGAAGTACTATTATTGCAGTACCGCCGAAGCTGAAGAAGGGAAGGGCCATACCCGTATTGGGAATCATATCTGTCACTACAGCGATGTTGATTATTACCTGTAAGGCTATCTGTATCATTATACCCATAACAAGAAGCGAACCAAAATAGTCCTTGCAGCGTATAGCAATCTTATAGCCTCTGTATATGAGATAAGCAAAAAGGCAAAGAATAAATGCTGCACCCAAAAAGCCTAATTCCTCGATAACAACAGGGAAAATAAAGTCATTGTGAGGCTCTGCAATATAGAGTTGCTTCTGTTTTGAATTGCCGAGACCAACGCCGAAAAGTCCGCCTGAACCGATAGCATAAAGTCCGTTAACCGTCTGACGTCTCGCATCAATATATGCAGGATTATCTTTATCAAGGAAAGCCATTATACGGCTTTCAGCAAATCCGAATCCCGAAAGCACATCGGGTTTCAGGAGTACAACAGCAACAACAAATGCGATAAGAGATAATACTATCGCAAAGTATCTGCCTCTTGTACCGCTGAGCCAGAGCATTGATATGCCCATAAGCATTATAAGTATAGCAGCACTGTAATGCTTTTCAGCGAGTATAAGTGCACAGTAAAAGCCGACTGACAGAGCAAGTACGGTACATGCCGCTTTTTGCCCTCTTACATGCCTGAAAAGCACTCTCTCGTATTTAGGAAGATTATCTCTGTCGAAGTTGAGAATAGCCTTCTTACCTGTAGGGGTCCTGAGCTGAGCCTGAAATACACACATAAGATAAGACATCAGAAGGATAACCGCAAACTTGGCAAGCTCAGAGGGCTGAAACTGTATACCTAAAATATATACCCAACGGCTTGTGTCCTGGTCACCGCTGCCTAGGTTTGATAAAAGAGCATAAAAGAGAAGTCCCACAGCAGCAATATTAACTATGATTGTAAGGAAAGAATTAAAAATTCTGTAGTCAATTTTACTTAAAATTATCATTGCAGCAAAGCCCAGAACAGCCTTTTCAAGCTGACTTGTGAAAAACACCGTGGCATTGCCTTTATTGTATTCCGCATAGACATAGCCTGCAGAAAACATCATTATGATACCTATGGTAAAAAGTAAAAGTACACAGCAAAGAAAAACAAAGTCAAAGCTACCTCTTATAACATATCCGTCATAGAGGTATCGGATTTTTTCTTTTACCTTGCTCATAGATACTCACTCCTAAATTCTTGTGTTTAAAAGCTTATTTTACGGTGAAATACATTGCTGCAACACCGATAAGACAGCCTAATGTGCTCACAAGAGTGAACACTCTTACAATTTTCTTTTCGCTCCAGCCGCACATTTCGAAATGGTGGTGAATAGGAGCCATTTTAAAGACCTTCTTATGTCTTAATTTGATTGAACCGATCTGGATAACATCACTGAGAGCCTCAATTACATAAACAATACCGATAGGTAAGAGAATAAGAGGACATTCAACAGCATAGGCCAGAGCTACAATAATACCGCCGAGGAACATTGAGCCTGTATCGCCCATCATAACCTTTGCGGGATAGTGATTCCAGATATAGTAGCCGATGCAGGCACCGCAGAGCGCCGCACCGAGTATACCCACTGATGTTGTTTTCATCATAATTCCGATTACTGCAAAAGCAGCGCCTACGGGGATAGTTACACCGCCACAAAGGCCATCAACGCCGTCTGTGAAGTTAACTGCATTGATACAGCCGTAAATTACACATACACCGAACAATACAAAGAAAATGATACCGGGTACGCTGTCAAGAGCAACCTTACCGTAGAAAGGTATAAACATAGCTGTGCTCTTTGAAATTATAAGGCCGCCTAAATATGCAGCAATAATAAGCACCTGAGGGATTGTTTTCTGAATCTCTGTCAGGCCTAAGTTTCTCTTTTTAACAACCTTGATATAGTCATCTGCAAAACCTACAAGAGCAAAGCAGAAAGCCATAAGTATGCCGGAAACAAGGCGTGTTATCTGCTGATTCTTAAGCTCAGCCATTTCGCTGAAGGGTGAAAATCCTGCAACTGAGCAGATAACAAGGGTAAGTACCGTTGTAAAAATTGTACCGATAATAAACATCCAGCCGCCCATTGTAGGTGTACCCTGCTTTTTAGCGTGCCACGCAGGACCGATATCAGTCAGAATATTCTGACCGAATTTCAGCTTGTGCAGTATAGGGATAAGTACATATCCGAGGGCTGCTGTAACCACTAAAGAAACGGCGAAAGAAATAATAAGTGCTAATGTGATGTTCATTTAAAACATTCCCTTCTTTTATATTATGTCAGTTTATTTACCTAGGGTGGCGAGTAAAATCCGAACCCGTTTTTTGTGGGTAGATTTCCGCCACCTCTTCGTTAAAATACTCGCAAATCCGAAAGGATTTGCTCCGTTTTGTGCCTTGATTTGTCAAAAATCTCCGCCGCAAAAAATCTTGGACCTGAAAGTGTAAATTTTTGCGACTATTTTGGATAATGAGGATGCCGACAGGCTGTCGCCTTTCTAATCCGAATTGCCGAAAGAGGCGTGAAAATTCACTCTTTCAGGCGGGTTCGGATTATACTCGTCACCCTAAGATTTCACGGACAATTTCTCTTTCGTCCATGGGAATTTTTTCATCCCCAAGGAGCTGATATGTCTCGTGACCTTTTCCTGCCAAAAGAATAATATCATTCTTTCCGGCTATTTTCAAGGCATATTCTATAGCTTTTCTTCTGTTTTCATGAATATATACGTTTTTTTTGCCTTTTCTGATACCTGAAAGAATATCGTCAATGATTTTCATAGGCTCTTCGCCTCTCGGGTTGTCGCTGGTTATGACGAGTATATCGCTTAGCTGTGAAGCGACATCACCCATTACCGATCGTTTTTCACTGTCGCGCTCTCCCCCACAACCAAAGACAGTTATAATCCTTTCGTGAGGAAAGCTTCCGAGACACAGAAGCACCTTTTTGAGTGCATCGGGAGTATGAGCATAATCGATAATCACCTTGTAGTCGGTATCGAGATTGAGAATTTCCATTCTGCCCTTAACTCCGCCGAAGCTCTTAAGCGCATATGCACAGAATTCCAGACTTACATTACATTCCCTTGCCGCCGCAACAGCCGCTAAAGAATTCATTATATTGAATTCGCCGGGTATGCCGAGCTTTATTCTGTGAATTGCATAGTCAGCAATAACAGCATAATCACTGCCGTCATCTCCGGACTTTACGCTTTTTGCAACATAATCAGCTTCGTTCTTATTAATTGAGTATGTTATTACTTTGCCGGCACTTTCGCTGATGAATTCTTCACTGTAAGCATCGTCAATATTGATAACTGCCTTGTCGGAAAGCGAAAAAATCGACTTCTTGCTCTCAACATAATTTTCCATTGTGCCGTGATAGTCAAGATGATCCCGCGATATATTGGTGAGCACCGTAAGATAAAAGCCAAGACCTGAAAGTCTGCCCTCACTGATACCCTGAGAAGAGGCTTCCACAACACAGTATTCTGCCCCCCATTCGTAAAGCCGGCTGAACATAGAGTGCATTTCAAACGGGTCAGGGGTCGAAAGACTGCTCAGTATCTCTTCACCGCATATGTTACTTTTGACGGTGCCTATCAGTCCGCACTTTTTACCGCTTAAGGTGAGAATACTGTAAATCATATTCGCTGTAGTGGTTTTTCCGTTGGTCCCCGTAACAGCGATAAGCTTTATGTTCCTGTGTCTGTTTCCGAAGAACTCCGCTGAAAGCCGTGCATATTCTCGCGCTGTATCCTCGGTGACATAACAGTTTTCTGTCAGCTTTTTTTCCGCAACAACAAGGACAGCACCCTTTCCGAGAGCTTCTTTTACATACTTCTCCCCGGAACTGTGGCAGACGAATATACTACCCTCAACACAGTTCTGTGAGTTATCGGTTATGTTTTTTATTTCCTTGTCTTTAATTTCCCGGCTGAAATCAGCCCCACTAAAAAGCTGAGAAACTAACATATTATCCTCCGGATTAGTCTGTTGTAATATTTTCTGATTTAAAGTTTACTGTGATACTTGAGCCGATGTCTACCTTGACACCCTTTGCTATACTCTGGGCATAAGCTTTGACACCTGCTTCCTTTGTAGGCCCTGAGAACACAACATTGAGACAGTATTCTCCTGCAAGGGCATTAACCTGACTTACAGTTAATCCTGAAAAATCCGGCACCTTTGTCTTTTCGCTCTTGCCGTCTTTCTCAGTATAAAGTACGATTACGCCTCCGTGAGGTATGGTCTGAGACTTTGCAGGCATCTGGGAAATGACTGTGTCTCCCTCACCTACTATTTTAACCTTGAGACCTTCATTTGAAGCAAGACTTCTGGCAGCGCTTACTGTTTTACCTACAAGATCGGGAGTCGCTTTGGAAAGCTTGCTGAGCTCTTCGGCAGTGTACTTTCTTTCAACGCTGAGGTATTCGAGAGTAGGCTCGAGAACCTGCTTTGCAATCGGAGCTGCAACGCTGCCGCCGCTTCGGTAGCCGTCATGAGTATTATCAACACCCACAAGAATTGCAACTTTCGGGTCATCGGCAGGTGCAAAGCATACAAAAGAAGCAACATAAACTTCTTTGTCAGCATTATCGTCAAGTTTCTGAGCCGATGCCGTCTTACCTGCAACAGCATAGCCGTCTATATTAGCGTTTCGGCCTGTACCGTCGGAAACAACCGAGGTCATCATCTGAGTTACTTTTTTAGCTGTTTCTTCGGATATAACCTTACGTTTGACTGTAGGCTCTGTTTCGCTTATGATATTGCCCTCGCTGTCTACGATACTGCCTACAAGATACGGCACCATAAGATTACCGCCGTTAGCGATAGCGCAGGTTGCAGTTATCAGCTGAATAGGACTTATTCTGAAGCCCTGGCCGAAGGATGTACTTGCAAGGTCAACCTTGGACATTTTATCTTTCTTATGAACTACGCTGTATGCCTCGTTGGCAAGGTCTATACCTGTTCTTTCAGTAAATCCGAAAGCCTCAAAGTATTTGTAGTATTTTTCAACACCGAGCTTCTGTCCGAGATTTACAAAAAATGTATTGCAGGAATTCATAAGGCCCATAGTAAGTGACTGTAATCCATGAGCTTTATAGTTAGCACAGTGATAGGTTATATCCGCTACTTTTGTACTGCTTGAGCAAGTATAGATTTTGCTGTCAATATTATCTATGATATCCTCTTCCAGAGCTGCAGCAGCGCAGAAAATCTTGAAGCTTGAACCGGGCTCATAGTTATTAGTGACACAGAAGCTGCTCCACTGGTCATAGAGAAGTCTGCTGTATTCTGTCGAATATTCGGTTGTACCCTTTTTAAATTTCTTCAGAGTATCCGTATTCACATTTTTGTCGAGCACTCTTGGATTATTGAGGTCAAAATCAGGCTTATCGGCAAGGGCCAGAATTGCACCTGTATCAACATCCATGACTATGCCGTAAACGCCGTCACAGCTCACACTGTCATAAGTCTGATTGAGGGCATTCTCAAGATAGCTCTGAATTTCAAAGTCAATTGTCAGCACTACTCCGTTGCCCTCTACAGCATCGTAATAAGCTTCATATGAAGAATCAAGAACTCGGCCTGCAACGTCTGTAGCAGTGAGAATTCTGCCGCTTTCACCCTGAAGCTTTTCATCGTAGTAAGCCTCAATACCTGTCTCGCCCTTATTATCTGCATTTACAACTCCGATTACTGTTGAAGCAAAGTTACCTTTTGCATATTCACGGTTTGAGTTGCTTTCATAATCGAAAAAGTTTGCGGCATTTATTTTACCTTTTTTAGGCACTTCAGTTTTGAAAAAGAAAAACTTCCTCTCTGTTGCCTGATAGTCATATTCATATCTTTCAGCGAAAAACTCCTGCATAGCTATTCTTTCAGAGCCGCTGACATTCTTTTTTATTACCTGATAGAGAGAATTCTCTTTTTTAAGCTTCTCCATTGTCTCAGCTTTATCAATTGAAAGAATTTCCGAAAGATTTGTGGCAAGGTACTCGTAGAAATCTTCAAGGTGTTCGGGTCTTGAAGAAAACTTTTTTTTGATTTCAGATGGGTTAACGCTGAGTATCCATGCTGCGGTACTTACGGCAAGAGGGGTCATATTTCTATCGTAAATTGTACCTCTGATGGGATCAAGAACTGTATCTGAAAGCTGGTTATCGGCAGCAGTTTCGCTGTATTCCTCGCCCTTGAAGATCATAATAGCACCTATGCTGCCGAGATTAAAAATGATAATAAGAGCCACCAGACAGCACATAGCAGACCTTGCTCTTTTTTTGAAGCTGCTGTCTGTGCGTCTTCTGACTCTGTTTTTATATATGTCGCTTGTCAGTTTGCGGATTAACTCTATCATAAAGGCACCTGATTTCTCCCTTGATATTTTCAAAAAAGGGCCAAGAAATTTTCATCACTTTCTACAGCCCTTTTTCACTCTATTGATTTATATTCCGGTTTCAGCTCCGATTTTACTCAGTCTGAGCAGAAAATACTGTTTTATTTCCTGTATCACTGTTTAAGTATACTTCGTTTTCTGCACTGATCTTAATGAGACCAAGCTTTTCAACAGCATATCTTTCGATATCTACACCTGCAACAAGTGCATTGAGCTCTGCTTTGAGCTCCTCATTCTGAGTCTGATGAATCTTAAGCTGATTTTCCATATCGCTGAGGCTGTGCTGAGCATCGTTCATAAGAACAAAGCTATAGCAGAACACTGACATAACTATAAGCAGTGAGAGCATAAGTGCTGACAGCTTAAGAGCCATAATGTTAACTTCTTTTTCCTTTGCTATCTCCTTAGCTAAGGGGTTTACAATAACCTTAAGTTCAGGTTGTGTCTGTACCTCAGGTTTTCTTTTTGGCTGCACTGCTGCATTTGCTTCGTAACCGAAATCATACTTATAAGCATACTCTGCCATTTCTTTCACACCTCTTAATATTTATTCTTACAGTTTCACTTTATTTTCTCCACGCTTCGAAGAGTTGCACTCCTTGAGCGCATATTTTCTTCCAGCTCCTGAGAAGAAGCCGTTTTCTTTTTGAAGGGAAGCTTTCCTTTGGGAGTCTTGCCACATATACATACGGGAGTCTGCGGCGGACATTCACAGCCTTTACAGTAATTCTGAAAAGCCTTTTTTACTATTCTGTCTTCCAGAGAATGGAAGGTTATGATCGCAAGTCTTCCTCCGAGAGAAAGAGAGGAGAACATATCATCAAGTGTATCCTGAAGCTTCTGTAATTCTCCGTTTACTTCAATACGTATTGCCTGAAAGCTCCTTTTAGCCGGATGACCGCCGGTGCGTCTTGTGGCTGCCGGTATGGCCTCCTTTATTATGTCTGCAAGCTCCAGGGTTGTTTCAACAGGTTTTTCCTGACGGTACTGAACTATGTTTCTCGCAATTCTTGAAGCAAACTTTTCCTCGCCGTAATCGCGAAGGATACGCATTATATCTCTTTCATCATAAGTATTTACTACGTCGTACGCTGACATGCCCTGCTTTGACATTCTCATATCCAGAGGAGCATCGCTGTGAAAGGAAAATCCTCTTTCCGCTGTATCGAGCTGATGAGAGGAAACTCCCAGGTCAGCCATTATGCCGTCAACGGCGTCTATGCCGAGAGACGACAGGATGCTTTTCAGATTACAGAAGTTGTCGTGTACTATTGTCACTCTCTTATCGTAGCCTATTCTTTCTTTAATAACCTCTATAGCTTCGGGATCCTGGTCTATAGCAATGAGTCTGCCGTTTTTGCCAAGTCTTTCCAGTAAGCCTTTACTGTGTCCCGCCCCACCGCATGTGCAGTCCACATATATGCCGTCGGACTTTATGTCAAGAGCGTCAAGAGTTTCATTATACAAAACGCTGATATGTGAAAAATCCATTTTCTTACTCCTCGGTTTTGTTTGCTATATCCAGATAAGCACCTTCGGCCCTTCTCTTGTTTCGAAGCTCTTCCTGCATATAATATGCTTCTTCTTCTCGCTGTGCAGCCTCAAGAAGTGCATCGTTGTATTCAACATAAACATCTGCGCTCATTATTTCAACAAAATCGCCGAAGCCTGTAAGAACACATTCCTTCTCGAGCTTCGCCATTTTTGCAAGGTATGCACTGATGACAATTCTGCCCTGCGCATCGCAATCCGCTTCACCTGTACCGAGATATCTCTTGTTTAGGATAAGCTTCTTCTCTATCTCATCATTTATACCGGCAATAGCATCTTCAGTTTCTTTAAAAAACTGTTTTTTTGAATAAAGCTGAATTGACGGATATTTTGAACGACGGACTCTGTAAATAAATTCACTGCCTAAAACAGCTCTGAATTTCGCAGGAACAAAAAGACGGTTTTTTCCGTCAATGTTATGTTCATATGTGCCGACAAGCTCTAACAGAAAAACCACCTCTTTCTTAAATATTCTCCCACCAAGCTCCACTTTAAACCATTTTCCTTCATTTAAATGAACTTTTATGGGCTAATTCACCATCATCCACCGTCTATTATAGACTCATATTCTTTAAATGTCAACACTAAAAAGAAAAAAACCACCTTAAAAAGGTAGTTTTTTCTGAATTTATAGAATATTTATATTTTTATCCTTTAGCTTCATACCAATCCTTGCCTGAGCTTACGTCTGCAGTGAGTTTAACCTTCATTCTGCAGGAGTTTTCCATCTCCTCTTTAAGGATCAGCTGAGCCTTTTCTCTTTCATTTTCGGGTGCCTCAACAAGCAGTTCATCGTGTACCTGCATAATGAGTTTCGATTTCATGTTTTCGTCTTTAAGTCTGCGATAAACTCTGACCATCGCTATCTTGATTATATCGGCAGCGGTACCCTGAACAGGCATATTTTTTGCAACTCGCTCACCGAAGCCCTGAAGCATTTTATTGCTTGCCGTAAGTTCGGGAAGATAACGTCTTCTTTTGAAAAGAGTCTCACAATATCCCTTATCTCTTGCATCATTGACTGCTGACTCCAGATATTTGCTGATTCCGCTGTAGTGGTGCAGATAGCCCTTGATATAGCTGTCGGCTTCTTTTCTCGAAACTCCGATATCCTTACTCAGAGAAAATGCACCGATTCCGTAGACGATGCCGAAGTTTACAGCCTTGGCTCTGCTTCGCATCAGCGGAGTTACCATATGAACAGGCATATTGAAAACCTGAGAAGCAGTAATAGTATGGATATCGTCGCCCTTATTGAAGGCATCTATCATTGTGCTGTCATTTGAAAGGTGAGCCAGAACACGAAGCTCAATCTGTGAATAGTCGGCATCCACAAGTACACTGCCGTTTTCTGCTACAAAGAAGCGTCTCATTTCTCTGCCTATCTCAGAACGCACGGGAATATTCTGTAAATTAGGCTCAGTTGATGAAATTCTGCCTGTACGGGTTTCTGTCTGATTGAGAGTGGAGCGGATTCTTCCGTCAGTATCAATAACCTTGAGCAGACCCTCGCAGTAGGTGGACTTGAGCTTGGCAAGAGTTCTGTATTGAAGTATGTCGGACACTACCGGATACTCCCCTGCCAATTCTTCCAGAACCTCCGCATTGGTGGAGTATCCGCTCTTTGTCTTTTTCTTGCAGGGTATGCCAAGCTTTTCAAAAAGAGCAACACCTAACTGTTTAGGTGAATTGAGATTAAATTCAAATCCCACTTCTTTATATATTTTTTCAGTCAGCTCGTCAATTTTTTCCGACATATCCTTACCAAAAGACTCAATGCCCTCTTTGTTTACAAGGAACCCGATGTTTTCCATGCTTGCAAGGACTTCCGATAAAGGTATTTCTATATCGCATAAAAGCTCAGTCTGATCGTTTGCTTCAATTTTACTTGAAAGCTTATCGCAGATCTCTTTCATTGCGCCGCAGCAAAGTGCGGTTTCATCTTCTATACCCTCGGGAAGCACCGGCAGAGCGACACCGTATTCCTCACAGAGTCTTTTCACTTCATATGAATTTGCCGACGGATTGAGAATATACCCTATAAGAGTTGTATCGGCTTTGATGTTTTTTACCTCAATATCTCTCTTCAGAGCGTATTTATAAAGCTGTTTTGCATCAGCAGTGTACTTCTCGCAGTCACTTTCGCAGAACATCCTGAAGAAGTCTGCGAAATCAAAGCAATCACTGCTTACGTACACAGCCTTACCATCGATGCTGAAATAAATTTTGCTGATATTCTCACCGTCAAACTCTGTAATGAAGTATGCCTTGCCGTCATTTTTAATTTTCCCCACCAGACCCGGCAAATCTCTTTCCTCAGATATCTCGAGAGTCTTCGTTTTTTCTTCAGCAGGAATAGGCATTTTTTCTCTTGTGAGTCCGAGCTTTTCGATAATTCCGAACATTTCCATCTTAACAAGGAAATTGATAGCGTTAAAATTGTCAATATCTTTGAGTCTGTAGTTTTCTATAACTGTGTCAATCGGTGCTTCAAGGCAGATAGTACCCAACGTCCTGCTGAGATATGCGCTGTCCTTGCCTGCTAAAAGCTTATCATGGACACTCTTTTTGATATCGAGTTCATCAAGATGCTCATAAATATAATCGATATTACCGTAATTTATTATAAGGTCGCCTGCTGTTTTCTGTCCGATGCCTGCAACGCCGGGAATATTGTCAGATGAATCTCCCATAAGAGCCTTGATTTCGATCATGCCCTTCGGTTCAACGCCGTATTCTTCCTTGAGCTTAGCTTTATCATATTCTGTCGTAACAGCCTTACCCATTTTTGTTGCCGCAAGAAGCACATGGGTGTTGTCGCTGACAAGCTGAAGAGAATCTCTGTCACCTGTTGCAATAAAGCACATATCCTCGCCCTTGCACTGAGATGACAAGGTACCGAGAATATCATCAGCCTCATAGCCTTCCTTTTCGACAACACTGCAACCGAGATAGCCGAGAATTTCCTTTATAAGAGGCATCTGTGACCGAAGCTCGGGAGGCATACCCTTTCTGCCTGCCTTATATTCACTGTACATTTCGTGTCTGAAGGTAGGAGCTTTAAGGTCAAAAGCAACTGCCACTGCATCGGGCTCACACTCAGCTCTGAGCTTAATAAGAATATTGAGAAATCCGTATATCGCATTGGTAAACTGGCCGTCTTTTGTAGTGAGCAGCTTGATACCGTAAAAGGCTCTGTTAGCTATACTGTTACCGTCTATTACAAGAAGTTTCATATTTTTACCTCTTTTCTGTTTCATTGCTGATTATTGTACCATATTTTCGATGATATATCAACAATTAAAGTGTAAAGCAGAAGTTTTTATTGTAGTTGTCAGATGCAACCTATTAATTTTATCGGGCTAAAAAAACAGGCACGGCGGCTCCATACCCGAACGCAGTTCGGGTCGGCTGCGCAGCAGCCGTGAAACCGCGAAGCGGTTTCAATGGAGCCGCCTCCCTCCTTCACCGCAAACTAAAAATAAAAGGCAGATGGCTATTACACCATCTGCCAAATATTCTTTTCGATTATTTTTCCTCTAAAAGCTTTTCGCAAGCTGCAAGTTGAACACAGATGCAAAGAATTCTTGTTGCGACCATAAGCTCGTCAACGGGAGGATATGAAGGCGCAATTCTGATGTTCTTATCCTCAGGGTCAATTCCATATGGGAAAGTAGCGCCTGCAGTAGTAAGAGTGATACCGCATTCCTTGCAAAGCTGATAAACTCTTTTTGCTGTGCCGGGCATAACATCGAGACTGATGAAATATCCGCCCTTAGGATCTGTCCATGTTGCAATTTCAAGATCTGCAAGCTTATCCTCAAACTGATTGATAACACATCTGAATTTCGGTGCAAGAATCTTTCTGTGAAGCTTCATATGTTTTTTAATACCGTCAACACTTTTATAAAACTTAACGTGTCTGTACTGATTAAGCTTATCATAGCCGATAGTCTGAACCGACATGCGCTTTTTTATCATCTCGATATTCCTATCAGATGCGGCAAGAGCAGCAACGCCTGCACCGGGGAAGCTGATTTTTGAGGTTGAGGTAAATTCAATAACCATATCCTCGTGACCGTACTTTTTGAGCACATCGAAAATATCATCAATCTCGTCACCGTTATCAGTGAGATCGTGAATAATATACGCATTGTCCCATATGATTCTGAAGTCATCTGCAGCAGGGCAAAGTGCAGCGATTCTCTGAACAGTCTTGCGGCTGTATGTCACACCTGTGGGATTAGAATACTTAGGCACGCAGAACATGCCCTTAACTGACGGATCCTTTACAAGCTCCTCTACAGCGTCCATATCAGGACCCCATTGTGTCATTTCAACAGGAATAAGCTCCATACCATAATATTCAGCGATGGCAAAATGTCTGTCATATCCCGGCGACGGACAAAGGAACTTGAGTTTTCCCTGATCCTTCCATGGTTTTCCGCCTGAGCCTGTAAGCATACACTGAGTAATATAGTCAAACATAAGATTAAGGCTTGAGTTACCGCAGACTATGACATTGTCTACATCAACGCCGAGAGCCTTTGCAAAAATAGTTTTGCATTCGATGATACCTGTAAGCAAGCCGTAATTTCTGTATTCAAGGCTGTGGTTACTTTCCTCATCTTCCCAGTCCTTTGAAGTAATTGCATCAAGAAGTCCGTTTGAAACAGCCAGCTGGTCTGCACCGGGTTTACCTCTTGACATATCGAGTTTGAGTCCCTGAGCCTTATAGGCATTATACCTTTTCTGAAGATCTTCTTTAAAATCAATAAGTTTTTCTTTTGAATATGTTTTAAGCGGTGCCATTTTTTATCCTCCTTCGGAGTATCGGAAAATTTAAATACTTAATTTCAGCATCAACAGTTTGATTGTGTTTAGAAATCTGCTGAACCTGTCGTTCTTGGGAAAGGAAGTACATCGCGGATGTTTGAGATACCTGTAAGATACATAACCAGTCTTTCGAAGCCGAGACCGAAGCCTGCGTGCTTTGTACCGCCGTACTTACGAAGGTCAAGATACCACCAGTAGTCCTCTTCCTTAAGACCGAGCTCATTAATTCTGTCAACTAGAACATCATATCTTTCTTCTCTCTGAGAACCGCCGACTATTTCACCTATACCCATAACGAGAAGGTCACAGGCGGCAACTGTCTTGCCATCGTCATTGAGTCTCATATAGAAAGCTTTGATCTCCTTGGGATAGTCTGTAACGAAAACAGGTTTTCTGAAGATTGTCTCTGTGAGGTATCTTTCGTGCTCTGTCTGAAGGTCACAGCCCCAGAATACTTTGAATTCAAATTCATCGTTGTGTTCTTCAAGCATCTTAACTGCATCTGTGTATGTAACACGAGCAAAATCTGAAGAAGCAACGGCTGTGAGTCTTTCAATAAGTCCCTTATCAACAAACTGATTAAGGAATTCAATATCCTGTCTGCAGTTTTCCATTACATATCTGATAACGAACTTGATCATTCTTTCAGCGAGCGCCATATCGTCCTGAAGGTCTGCAAAAGCGATTTCAGGCTCGATCATCCAGAATTCTGCAGCATGGCGCTGAGTATAGCTTTTTTCGGCTCTGAATGTCGGGCCGAAGGTATAAATCTTACCGAATGCCTGAGCCATAATTTCGCCCTGAAGCTGACCTGATACAGTAAGGAAAGCACTCTTGCCGAAGAAATCTTCGCTGTAGTCGATGTTGCCGTCTGCATCCTTTGGCGGATTTTCCATATCGAGAGTTGTCACTCTGAACATCTCGCCTGCTCCCTCACAGTCACTGCAGGAAATAAGGGGTGTATGAGCATAGATAAAGCCTTCGCTTTCAAAGAAGCGATGTATAGCCTGAGCCGCAACGGAGCGTACTCTGAAAGATGCCGAGTAGATATTGGTACGGGGACGAAGGTGTGCAATAGTTCTGAGATACTCAAGCGAATGTCTCTTCTTCTGAAGAGGATATTCGGGAGCTGATGCGCCCTCAAGTATAACCTTTGTAGCGTTGATCTCGAAGGGCTGTTTTGCTTCGGGGGTAAGAATAATGTTACCCTCAACAATTACTGCCGCACCTACATTATATTTTGCAACCTCAGCGAAGTTGTCAATCTTATCTTTTTCAAATACAACCTGAACACCCTTGAAGCAGCTGCCGTCATTGATTTCCATAAAGCCTAAAACTTTGGAATCTCTGTTGGTACGTATCCAGCCGCACACCGTAACGGGGGCTTCAGTAAATTTTTCAGCGCACTCGTAAAGCTTGCTGATTTCTGTACGATTCATATATATTTCCCTCCATATCAGAGCACTGTACATATCAATTAAATATTATAACAGTTAATAGTTCAAAAATCAAGGATTTTGACAGCCTTTTGTTACTTTTTAGTTTAACACAGTATCGATGAGTCTGAGTGAGCCTTCAACTAAAAATTCTATGTTTTCCTGCATATATATCGTGTCTTTTTTGGTGTGAATTCTATCCATATAAAGTACGCCGAGCTTTCCTGACTTTTTAAGCGTTGCAACGCCGACACCTAAGGGCACATTCATCTGGTCTGACGGATAGAAAACACCCTTATGGCATACATCAACACTGAAAACCTCATCGGATATATATGCTTTTTCTATTTTTTCTTTATAGTATTTAGCTTTGCGATTAAGAGCAAAGAGGATATTTTTACCGTCGGATACACAGTCAAAGTTTATCAGCAGCGTATTTTTAATCTCTTTTCGATGCTTTGATGAAAATGACGATGAACCGATAAGACCTGCCTCCTCTAAATCAAAAAGTACAAAGGCTACGCCGTCTCTTTTTTCTTCGGGAAGAGTTGTCAGTAAGTCAAGTACCGTCGTGACACCCGAAGTGTTGTCATTTGCCGTATGTTTATTAGCCGGGCCGAACATCATAAGAAACAGCACAAGATATATTCCTGCAATAGTCGTAATCGGTACAAGAGCTTCATTTACAAGCCCTACAAGAGCAGCGACAACTGCAGGTATAGCAATAATAGCAAGAGTGAGGACTATCTGATAAAGAAGATAGCAAAGAAAGCTCTTGGGCGTAATAAAATTAGGCAGTGGCATTACCGCACAGGTATCATAGTGTGCAGCAAAAATCACCTTTGCAGTTTTCACGTCACCGATAACAATGTTTCTCGACCTGAATGAGCCTTTTTCAATTTTTACTTCGTATCCCAGTTTTTTTGCATATTCACTCACCCACTCAATAAAGTAGGTTTTCTGCTGTCTTGTCTTTCTTATTTCGTGGTTAGCGAAAATTATTTTTGTCGAATCTGTCATTTAAGGCACTTCCTTTTAAAGGTTTTCCATAGTTATTTTATAGGCAAGCTCTTCAAGCTGTACGATGCTTTCAAGTGCACCCACCTGCTGACGGTAAGCGGCTGCACCGTGTATTCCCTTGATATACCAGGCGGCATGCTTTCGTGCCTCTTTAATCCCGATTCTTTCACCTTTATATTCACATATAAGTCTGATGTGGCGCACCATAACCCTCATTCTTTCAGCTACTGGAGGCTCAGGTAAAACCGATTCATGCTTAAGGTAAGCACTTATCTGACTGAACACCCAGGGTCTGCCCAGTGCTCCCCTGCCAACCATAACATAGTCACAGTTGGTTTCTTCTATCATCTTAGCCGCAGATATGCCGTCAACTATGTCTCCGTTGGCTATTACGGGTATGCTGACATTTTTCTTCACTTCGGCAATCATCTTTCTGTCAACAGGCGGTGCATACATCTGCATTCTTGTTCTGCCATGAACAGTTATGGCGTCCATGCCTGCATCTTCAGCTCTTTTTGCCATATCGACACAATTGATATTATCACTGTCCCAGCCGAGTCGGATTTTCACCGTCACCGGAATATCAACAGCTTTACGGACGCCTTTCATTATTCTTTCTGCAAGTTCAGGGTCTTTAAGCAGCGCACTTCCTCCCCCGTTGCCTGCAATTTTAGGCGCAGGGCAACCCATATTGATGTCGATAACATCGGGATTGAACTTGAGACACTCTACAGCACTGTTTGCCATAATTTCAGGATCCGAACCAAAAATCTGTGCCGCAGCAGGACGTTCTTTGTCACTGAGAAGCAAAAGAGACTTGCTTTTTCTGTCACACATTGTAAGTCCCTTACTGCTGACCATTTCGCTGACAACATATCCTGCGCCGTATTCGTGGCATATTTCACGGAATGCTCTGTCCGCAACCCCTGCCATAGGCGCAAGTGCAGCCGTACGGGAGTCTATTTCTATATTACCAATTTTCATAATAAATCCTCAAAAGAAGCGGTACTGTTGGTGTACCGCTTCTCGTTTAATTAATATTCAGCTTCGCCCTCGTAAACAAGCACAGCATTACCGGTTAAATAGATACCGTCTTCGTTGTAGGTTACTGCAAGATCGCCACCCTTGAGCTTAACTGTGATTTCTTCACCCATTTTGCAGAAACCGTTCTTGACAGCCGCTACAACTGCAGCACAGGCACCTGTACCGCAGGCAAATGTTTCACCGTTACCTCTTTCGTAAGCTCTCATTTTGAGAGTATGGCTGTTTACCACTCTTACGAATTCTGTGTTGACTCTTTCAGGGAAGATATCTGCATATTCAAAACAAGGTCCGATTGCATTAAGGTCAAGTGAATCGATATCTCTCTGGAATACTACACAGTGAGGGTTACCCACACCAAGACAGGTGATGTTATAGCTGCCGGCACCGATAGTGATGGGATAGTCGATAATTTCGCCCTCATCAAGAGTACAGGGAAGAGCCTTTGCATCAAAAGTAGGCTTGCCCATATAAACCTGAACAGCTGTTACTCTCTTATTTGAAACATAGAGCTTGAGTTCCTTTACGCCTGCGCCTGTCTCAACTGTGAGTTCTTCTTTAGTTACAATGCCCTTATCATAGAGATACTTACCAACGCAGCGTATAGCGTTACCTGCCATCTTACCTTCAGAACCGTCGCGGTTAAAGATACGCATTCTCGCATCGGCAACATCGGAGTTTTCAATAAGCACAATACCGTACCCGCCGATACCGCTGTGGCGGTTGCAGAAATTGATACAGAGTGACTCAGGACAAGTGAGACTGCCGTCACGGTTATCAATGAAGATATAGTCGTGGCAGGTACCCTGCATTTTAGCGAACTTGAAGGTATTTCTTGTCTTACGCATTGCATTGATATCGATAAGCTCAGTGTTCTGCTGGCTGTAGTTACTTGCAAGAATATCAAGCATAGCGTTTGCTGTATCGAGTGATGTGAAGCAAGCGATACCAAGCTGGAGTGCCTTTCTGTGAAGTGCAATATAGTTATCCATAGTTGCATCAAAGAGTGCACCTGTATAAACGATGAAGTTGATCTTTCCGCTTTCAAGAAGCTTGAAGCAGTAGTCGGACTCTGTGATACCCTTAACATATGTTACATTGATACCAAGGTTTACGATTGCTCTTGCTGTATCCTTGGCAGCATAGATGTTGATACCGAGATCCTGAAGCTTCTTTGCTATTGAAACGATTTCGTCAAGGTCATGCTCATCAACGCTGAGGAGTACGCCCATTTCTTTCTTATCGCTCTTGGATTCAACCTTGATACCCGATGATGTAAGGCCCTTGAAGAGTGCTTCGTTGAGAGTCTTACCGATACCTAAAACTTCACCTGTGGACTTCATTTCCGGTCCGAGGTATGAGTTAACGTCGTTGAGCTTTTCAAATGAGAATACGGGAGCCTTGACTGCAAAGTAAGGAGGTGCTTCGTAAAGACCTGTGCCGTAGCCTAAATCCTTAAGAGGTGTGCCTACCATTACCTTGGTTGCAAGATCAACCATAGGTACGTTTGTAACTTTACTGATATAAGGAATAGTTCTTGAAGCTCTGGGGTTAACTTCGATAACGTAGAGCTGATTTTCATAGATAAGGTACTGAATATTTACAAGACCCTTTGTACCGAGTGCAAGAGCAAGCTTCTCTGAGCAGTCAACAACAGTCTGAGTCATCTTATCTGTAAGTGAGAAGGGCGGATAAACTGCAATGGAGTCACCTGAGTGAACACCCGCACGCTCGATATGCTGCATAATACCCGGGATAAGAACATCCTTACCGTCAGAGATTACGTCAACCTCAATTTCGGTACCGCTCATATATTTGTCAACAAGCACAGGGTTTTCGATGCCTGTTGCAAGAATCTTCTTCATATATCTTTCAACTTCGATGTCATTGTGTACGATCATCATATTCTGACCGCCGATAACATATGAAGGACGAAGAAGAACGGGATATGTGAGTCTGTTTGCAGCCTCGAGAGCTTCCTCGAGAGTCATAACACCGCAGCCCTGAGGTCTCATAAAACCGTATTCTTCAAGAAGAGCGTCAAACTTTTCTCTGTCTTCAGCTGTGTCAATACCCTGCTGAGATGTGCCGAGAATCTGAATTCCGTTATCATCGAGGAACTTTGTAAGCTTGATAGCTGTCTGACCGCCGAATGCAACAACGACACCTATGGGTTTTTCAACCTCGATAATGTTCATTACGTCTTCGTCACAAAGAGGCTCAAAATAAAGTCTGTCAGCTGTGTCATAGTCTGTTGAAACGGTTTCGGGGTTGTTGTTTACAATAACAACGTCATAGCCGAGCTCCTTGAGAGTCCATACACAGTGTACGCTTGAGTAGTCGAATTCGATACCCTGACCGATACGGATAGGACCTGAGCCGAGTACCATTACAACATCCTTGCCTGAACGCTTGAAGCGTCTTGATTCGCAGGCTTTGTCATATGATGAATAAAAGTAAGGTGTTGTTGCCTTGTATTCTGCACCGCAGGTGTCAACCATTTTATAGGATGCCTGAACGTGGAAGGAATCCGGGAATGAACAGAACTTACGCAGAGTCTTATCTGTGTATCCGAACTTCTTTGCTCTGAGGTAGGTGTCCTCGTCGATTTCCTTGCCCTGAATCTCGTTTTCGAAGTCAGCAAGGTTACGGAGCTTTTCAATAAACCACTTGTCAACTCTTGTGATTTCATTGATTGTATCTGTTGAAATACCTGCCTTGATAGCTTCGAAGATAGTGAAGATTCTTCTGTCATCCTGCTCCTCGAGTCTTTCAAGTAAGGGTTTGTCGCTGATAGGTGCAGCATTGAGGCTGTCAAGTGAAATCTCCGCACCGCGGATAGCTTTCATTATAGCTTCTTCAAAGCTCTGACCTATGGACATAACCTCACCTGTAGCCTTCATCTGTGTGCCGAGCTTACGGGAAGAGCCGATGAACTTATCAAAGGGCCACTTGGGGAATTTACATACAACATAGTCAACAGAAGGCTCGAAGCAGGCACTTGTTTCGCCTGTGATGTCATTCTGTATTTCGTCAAGGTTATAACCGAGAGCAAGCTTTGTTGTCATTTTTGCGATAGGATAGCCTGTTGCCTTTGAAGCAAGAGCTGATGAACGTGAAACTCGGGGGTTAACCTCGATAACTGCATATTCAAATGAATCGGGATTGAGAGCAAACTGACAGTTACAGCCGCCGACAATCTTAAGAGCACCGACCATGTCGAGAGCTGCTTTCTTAAGCATATTATATTCTTTGCTTGAAAGTGAAAGTGCGGGAGCTACAACGATACTGTCGCCTGTGTGTACGCCAACAGGGTCGAAGTTTTCCATTGAGCAGATTGCGATAGCGTTACCTGCTGAGTCGCGCATTGTCTCGAACTCGATTTCCTTCCAGCCCTTGATGTATTTTTCAACAAGGATCTGTGTAATGGGTGAAGCATCAAGACCTGTCTTGGCGATTATACGGAGCTCGTCTTCGTTATATGCAACACCGCCGCCTGCACCGCCGAGGGTGAAAGCAGGACGTACGATTACAGGATAACCGATTTTCTTTGCGATCTCAAGTGATGTTTCAATGTCATATGAGATTTCAGAAGGAATACAGGGCTGATTGATGCTTTCCATTGTGTCGCGGAAAAGCTGTCTGTCTTCAGCCTTGTCAATAGCTTCAACATCAGTACCGATAAGCTTAACGCCGTTTTCCTGAAGGAAGCCTTCCTTCCAGAGCTGCATTGAAAGAGTAAGACCTACCTGACCGCCGAGACCTGCAAGAAGTGAGTCGGGCTTTTCAAGC
>JAZSGK010000084.1:0-2595 GCA_045532695.1 Acutalibacteraceae bacterium | reverse complement strand
AGCACTTTAAAATGCGAAATGGCTTTGCAAGAAAAGGCAAAAATCACCGATAATGCTGACGCATATCGGTGATTTTTAACGCATTATTGTGAAGTTATTTCACTTTTTAAAGAAATACTTCCTTATGGGACGTCGGCGTTAGCGGCAGTCCTTTTTATATTGGAATACTTATTGCATTTAGTATAAAAAGTGGTATAATATCATTACATTAACCCGAGAGGAGAATATCTATGTCATCATTTATGGCAAAAGTAACAGCGACACTTATCAGTATAATCCTTACATTTGGCACAGCCTTCGGTGCTTACAAGGCGCCGACTACCAAGACTTCATCAGAGTATTTTGACGACGGAATAAAAAACGTCATCTATCTTATCGGTGACGGAATGGGCTTCAATCACCTGGAAAAGACAAAGGCAGAAAGAAACGCCAAGCTTGTAATGGATACTTTTGATATCAAAGGAAAAGCAATGACACGCTCGCTTACCAAGAGAGTTACCGACAGTGCTGCTTCCGGTACAGCTCTTGCAACAGGCTCAAGAACATATAACAAAGCAATCGGTGTTTATCTTTTTGACAGAACACCCAAGTATTCTTATCCGAAAAATATCCGTGAGCTTTGTAATGAAAGAGGTATGCTCACAGGTGTTGTTACCACAGATGATACAACAGGCGCAACACCATCTGCATTTTCGGCTCATTCCTCAGACCGATACAACACAGAGGATATAACTATGGATCAGCTTTCAAGCTCAGCAGATCTTATCTGGGGTACGGCTAACGGTGTTGCAACAAAGAGCGAAGCTGAAGCTAACGGATACACATATGTAACAACATACAGCGAGATGATGGCACTTGAAGAGGGTAGCCGTAGTTACGCTCAGTTCACCAATGCTCTCTGGACTCTCGAGCAGTCGGATGAAAACACGCCCAACCTTGAGCAGATGGCAATGAAGGCTATTGATATTCTCGATGACAGTGATGAGGGCTTCTTCCTTATGATAGAGGGCGCTCACATTGACAAGTACTCACACAGCAACCGTGATGCAGATATGACAGAGGCTCTTCTTGAGTTTGACAGCACTGTCGAGGCTGTTCTTGAATATGCAAAGAATGACGGTGAGACTCTTGTGGTAGTAACAGCTGACCATGAAACAGGAGGAATTAAACCTGACGGCAGTGGCTACAAATTCACAAGCGATGACCATTCAAATGCAGATGTACCCTTGCTGGTATACGGTTCAGACAAGATTATATCCAAGGGCGAAAAGATCAACAACTATGAGATTCCTATGAGAATAGCATACACCATAGGCTTCACCGAGAAAGACTTCCCCATAGCTGTGATAATGTAATATAAGTTAAAAGGTACCTTGCCATAGATGCAAGGTACCTTCTTTTATGAGAGCATGGCTATTATTTCTTTGAACTCCGGTCTGTTTCTGAAATCGTCAGAAAGAGGGTAGTTGTGGATGTTTTCTTTCATCCAGCTTTTAGCTATAAAGGTTGTACCTAGCTCCTGTTTATCGAAGGTCTTGCCTTCAAACAGAGTTGAATGAAGAACAGTAATTCTGTCGAGATTATCAAACTTTACTGCAAGTTCTGCGGCCTGTCTGAGATTCTGCAGAGATTTTTCTTCATCACCCTTTTCAAAATAAAACCAACCCAACATACCATAACAACAGCTCATTACACTTCGCCACATTCTGCTGTAGTTTCCGTCATCATAAATATAGTTGAAGAAGTCTATTGTTTTTTCAATAAAACTTATTTGATAATCACGGTCGAATTTGCTTGTAAAATTATAACCGGAAATAGCGTCATAAAACAGAAACAGTTGTTCTTCAATAGCTTCCATTGTTATCTTGTCGGCATCGGGGTGTTTGTGTAAGCTGTAGAAATAGCAGTAGTTTTCTCTGCCGTCTCTCATTAGCGGCATTTCTCTTATAACAGGCTCATAATCCTCGAAGGTTACCTTGGGATTTTCTTTGCAGGCAAGATTACCCATAAGATAAATATAATATCTCTTTGCGCAAATACGAATTGAGTCCTTGGTGCAGTTGTTCTGAATGTTTTGGTAGATAGACATAATTTCACGGGTGTTTTCTTCAAGCTTATCCCAATCATCATAAAATATCAGATAACCCATCCATCGGAGTTGTACTCTGAAATCTGTAGGATACTTTTCCTTGAGATTCTTTATAGATTTCAGTATAAGCTTGGTGTCGGTAAAGTTATCATGTTCTTTAAGAAGTCTTTTTATTTCTTCTTCGTCTTTTGCTTGATTCGCACCAAGCAGTTCGTCGACACTCACTTTGAAAAAGCCCGCAATTTCGGGAAGCATAGTTATGTCGGGGTAGCTTTCGCCTCTTTCCCATTTGCTCACACTCTGAAAGGTAACGCCTAAGAATTCAGCGAGAGTTTCCTGTGTCAGATTCTGCTCGCGGCGGAGTCTTTTTATGTTTTCTCCAAGATAAATTGTCATTATTATCACCTCTGATAGTTTTTTACTGATCAGCTTGATTATATAATAACCGATGCGGAGAGGAAAAACAATAACGTATTTTTTGAAAAGAATTCAACTTTTGGTTGAAA
>JAZSGK010000232.1:0-9270 GCA_045532695.1 Acutalibacteraceae bacterium | reverse complement strand
AGCTGAAACTGCAGCGAAGGGAACTGCTGTGTGACCCTTCTTATCCAATGTCTTACAAGCAGTTATAACATAACCGCAAACGCCGCAAACCTTACCCTCTGTGTTACCGTCTTCATCACAAGTCGGTGCCTTTGCAGGGATTGTTGTTTCTTTATGAGCTACAAGAGCAACTTCTCTTGTGCCGTTAGTTGCGTCACAACCGTCTCTCTTGCAAGCATAAGTTTCTACACCCTTTGCTGTGCATGTTGCGGGTGTTGTTACCTTCCAATCGTAATCGTGACCAACAGTATTGCAAAGCCAGTTGCTTGCTGCAAATGTAGTCATAGGTACTGATGAAAGAACCATTATCATCACTATCACTAATGACAAAACTTTTTTCATTGTTTTATTCATGTCTTTTTAACCTCCGTCTGAATAAAATAATCTTTAAGACAATATATCACATTTTGCGTTTTAAAGTCAATACTTGTCAAATATAATTTGCAAATGAGACATAGGCGCAAAACAATGATCAAAACCGGTTAACTGTTTATATTTATTTAATACGCACAGTTTTCACATTGCCGAATTCACCGTATAATTTAGCGTCATCGACAGTTTTATAGGCTCTGATTTTGAAATAATATGTTGTACCCGCCTTAAGCGAGGACTTTGTGTAGGCGGTTTTTGAAGAATCGGTTATTGTCTTTACCTTTTTATATGTACCGTTCTTACCTGAAGCCATATATATTTCATAGCCGTCAGCATTTGCCGCTTCCCAGCCGAGCGTCGCCTTTTTGGCGCTCTTTGAAGCTGCAGAAACGAGCTTTACAGACTCGGGAGCTGTTGCAGTATAAACAAAGCTGTGACTGCCCCATACTGTTTCTCCGTCAGCCTTTGCATAAGCTCTGACTGTGAGAACATAATCCTTGGCGCTTTCAAGCTTTTCTGCTGTGTAGCTGGTACCCGATACAGTTTTCAGAGCCTTGTATTTTTTTGTTTCAGTATTATAGGAATAAACCTTATATCCCTTGGCGCCGGGCACCTTATCCCACGTAAGGGTAATGCTGTCGCTATCTGACTTTGAACTCACTGCCGGCTTACCGGGAATGATATTGAAATAGACCTTTGTTGTTCCCGAATACTTACTGCCGCTGAGAGTAACCTTAACATAATACTTACCTATTTCAGTTCTTCCGCTCGAATACTTAACGGTATAAGACTTGTCTGCAGTAAGGGTAGTGCCCTTTGTATTCTTAACTGTTACCTTCGGGGTTATAGCCTTTCCTGTATAGGCATAATCTGTCTTGGAAAGCTTAGCTGTAATCTTAGGGATCACTGTTTTCTTCTTTACATCGCCGCAAAGCTTACATTTGTTTTCTGTTTTACCGTCAGCCTTGAAAGTAGCCTTGGTTGTAACGTTTTTATAGCTGTGAGAGCCGTAAGTGAATTCGTTATAATAGTCACTGCAGCGGCAGGTATAAATTGTTCTGCCTTTTATTACACAGTCTCCGTCGCTTACCTTGGCCTTATCGTCATAAACATGGATATGCTCATAGTAAATAACAGCTGATGATATTCTGTCATTTCCATCATCGATGAATATTTTGCCGAATTCCTCCTGAGTTCCCATATAATATACATTACGCAGGTTATTACAGCTTGAGAAAGCATTCTTGCCGATGCTTACAGTGTTCTTGCCAATGATAACTGACTGAAGACCGTTGCACCATTTAAAGGCTTCCTCGCCTACTGTCTCGAGAGTATCCGGAAGAGTCATCGTTTCGATATATTCGCAGTTTGCAAAAGCTCTTCTGCCCAGGCTCTTTATCTTTGTTTTCGACAAGCTTACCTTTGCAAGATTGAAGCACATATCAAAAGCTTCTTCCTCTATAACCTCGAGATCATCAGGAAGTATAACCTCTGACAGAGCCCCGCAATAAGCAAAAGCTCTTGCGCCTATACTCTTTATGTTGTTACCTATTGTCAGACTTGTAATACTGTAACAGTTGTAAAAAGCTTTATCGCCTATTGCAGTTACGGTAATACCGCCGAGCTTTTCCGGGATAACAACATCTCCCGAAATTGACGGGTCACAATGTATGATTGTAACCTCACCTTCATTTATCTCATAAACATACGGTCCTTCATTTGCCGCCGAAGCGCTGAATGCACAGATGCAAACCGTAAGTACGAGAACAAGAAAAGCGGTTAATGTGATTTTTTTTGAAGATTTAATCATAAATTCTCCTTTCGTATATTTAAGATATACTGTTACTGTTTTATATAATCAAACCTCATCGTATGGAAGGGCTTTATTATACATCACTACTTTTCCCTCATTGTAACGCTCAGCTGACGCTTCTTTTATACAGTAACGTCCTGCATAAATACCGCTGTCAAGCACTCCGTCAAGATAAAGCTTCAGGGCACCTGTTTTTTCTCTTACTGCCACTACCTGTACCTTATCTCTTACACCCGAGCGTGATCTGAGAGTAACATTCCCCACTTTGAAACAGAAGCGACCGTCGTCGGCAATACGCAAGCTGACATCGTCGCCCTGACTCATAAGGATACATTCCTCTTCACCGCTGAGGGTTGCTTTGATAGAAAACTCGCCTTCTCCGCAAAGTCCGTCGGTTACAATAAAGTCATCATACCACATAAAAGTGATATCTGTGTGAAATATATTGCCAATTATATCCTTAATATTGCACAAAGTATATGTATTTTTTTTGTTGAATTTTTCTTCAAAGACTATTTCCGCTGTCATATAGTCCTCAAGAAGTCTTACTTTTTTTATTTGGTTATCCTCACAGGTTACAGTACCCATATCAATTGTCTGGTTAAAGGTAATCTGTAAGGTATTTTCACTTACAGCGGTTATATATTCAGCCTTAAGCTCCTTTGTTTTTCTTCCGAAATGCATAATTTTTGTCTCATAGGGTGCGAGATTCACTTTCAATGTATCACCGTAGCTGTAAACATCGCTGATACCCTTTGTGCTGTAAGGCAGAATCCGGACTATAGGAGCATATATAAGATTCTTTGAAACGCCGATATGTTCATCGAGCCTTACAGTATAATCTGTAGTTTCGGCTGATGGATTTCTCAGACAGAGTATGCCCTCATTATCTTCAAAGGCGCTGAAACCGTAAACCTGATTCTTCGAAGGGCGGCCGCCGAATATAACCGAGTTTGACAGTACATCTATATTGTCTTCGAGGAAGCGAAGCACACTGTAATTTATACGCCACTTGGCCTCGTTCATCATACTGTAGCTGTAATAAAGCTCCCAGAAGCAGGTACCTCTCATCGCCATGGTGAAAAGGTAAACTCTGAAGTCACCGTCACTCATGCTCACCTTTGCCTCATTGCCATAAATAGGATCGTGATTATAAAGGGCTCTCTGAGGAAGCTGGAACTGTCGGTCGTTGTAGAAATCGAAATATCTTTCGTCTCTGTAGGAAAGCATTCTGTCCTTGTCACTGATGTGTCCCTTTTTGCCTATGAAGCCTACATCTTCGCTTACCTGCATCCACAGGCTGTTGACATATCTGAGGAACCATGGGCTCGGAGGCGCATAACAGGTTAGATTTATCCAGTAATTACCCTTGCTGTTTTCATAGAGCTTATCGAAAACTGCTGTCCACTTTTCCCACACATCAGTGTAGAAATACATATCGCCGTATCCGCCTGTCATATGATCGTGGTGCTTATTCTTGCATGGTCTCTGAGCAAAGCCGTCAAGCTTCCAGTAGTTGAGATCGAATCGATTCTGGAAATCCAGCATCATATCTGTCATATTGGCAACATATCTTTCACTTGCCACACAGATATCTCTGCTGTTTGCATTGAAGTATCCGTTCCCCGCTTTTTCAATGTGCTTGGCAAATTTCGGAGTATCGTTTGTATATCCGCCTCTGGGACCTACCCACAAACCGAAGTTTGAAGAAAAAGCACCTGCAAGAGATGAGAAGGGATACAGCTCATCGGGGAACTTTTCGTTAAAGCTCCAGAAGCCCTTTGAGTAATCATTCCAGCCGTCATCGGCAACATAGCAGTCAAGAGGCTTTTCACCTGTTTTGGTCATAGCCTTTTCAATTTCAAGAAATGAACCGTAGACATTTTCTCTTGTGATATTGAGCATATGGTCATACCAGGAGTTATACTGGCGTCTGAGCTTTACAGGCTTTGATATAGTCTTTATATATTCGTAAAACGCCCTTTGAACCTGAGGGAAAGAACTACCGTCAGCACCGCCTGTAACTGCGTCATAGCTTACAAAAACATTATTATTCATTATATCAGTCAGTTTTTTACCGCTGAAATAACGAAGTGATGTAACGCTGTTTTCTATCTTATTTAATGCTGCAGGGAATTCTACGCCGAAATACAGGGAATCAACATAAACGGGCTGTCCCATTTCCAAAGAGAAACCGGGCACATGTGAATTTGCCTGCTCGGGTATACTCCAGCTGCTGAGAGAGGAATCGAAGTGCAAAGATTCAAAGTCAATATAATCAAGGACTATTGGCTTTTTACCTCTTTTGTTATAAGAAAGCTCAATATGCTTTCTCATAAATGTGCTTTCGTTTCTGAAAGAGTAAACCAGCTTTAAAATCAGTTTGCTGTCTGCAATTTTAAACTGCTTGAATATTATTGTATGTATTTCACCGTCATCGGCCAGCACTTTTTCGGTGGATTCCACTTTTAGATCCGAGGTTTTGATCACATATTTTGACAATAAACCGCTCTTGAATCTGAGAATAAATTCCTCACTACCCTGCTGTGTTACAAGATGTCGAGTGCTGATTTTATTAAATATATCAGACGAAACAATATAGCTTCGGTCAAGATTGAGAGTTTTTCTCAGACCGGCATTTTCAATAATAATACTGTTATTATCCATATCAAAAAATCCTCAGGCTATGACAGAGTCTATAAATTCAAGCACATCACTGCAAACCTTATCAAAACAAGCACTTTCGTTGAGTATCTCGTGGCGTGCATCAGGATAAAGAATCTTCTTCACGTTGGTCTTGCCTGCCTCTTTAAGAGAAGCACAAACCTGCTCTATACCCTTTGAATAATTGCCGACAGGGTCCATTGCACCCGAAATCATAAGAACAGGCAATTCCTTTGAAAGGCCTGTGAACCATTCCTTTGATGACACATAGCCGAGAAGTGAGAAGAGATCTCTGTACCCTGCCACCGTAAACAGGAATCCGCAGAACTCATCGGCAATGTACTTATCAACCTGGAAGTTGTCTCTTGAAAGCCAGTCAAAAGCAGTTCTGCCCTCAAACTTTGAGTTGTATGCACCGAACGCCATCTTATCTATAAGCTTACTTCTGTGGTGATCGCCCTTGAGTTTGATTATAAGATTTGCTACCATCTTACCGGCACCTGCAGCGGGGTTGGGTCCTGCTGTACCGCAATAAATTGCAGCATTGATATCGTTTGCATATTTAATGCTGTATGCTCTTGCTACAAATGAGCCCATTGAATGACCGAAGAAAATATAAGGCTTACCGGGATTTTCTTCTTTTGCTATTTTGGTAAGCTTGTGACAGTCCTCAACAAAATTCTTCCAGCCGTCATTTGCTCCGAAGTATCCGAGCTCGTTCTTATTCTTGATGCTGCCGCCGTGACCGAGATGGTCATTGATATAAACAGCAACACCGTTTTTGCAAAGAGCTTCAGCAAAAGCTTCGTATCTTTCAAGGTGTTCAGCCATACCGTGAGCAATCTGAAGAACAGCCTTCACCTCACCGTTTTCGGGCAAATAGGAAGCACAATGGATATCAGATAAACCTGAAACCGAACTAAATGTAAATTCTTTTTTTACGTATGACATATTTACTCCTCCGTCAGAATAAAATTATTCATTGTAATTATATCACATTATACAATATATTTCACTATTTTTTCCAAAATGATTCCGTGTCAAAATAAACAAATTTACGATAGATTTTTTGCTAATAAAAAACAGAGATTATTTTGATTTCAGAGCTTAGTCCGTTTATTTGGACAACAAATTAAAATTAATCGAACATTTGTCTTGACAAATCATTTCAAAGGTGTATAATAGAACCATAGCAACAGAACGAATGTTCTTTTCAGGAGGCAAATAAAATGGTAGAACTTTTCAGCAACTTCACAAGCACACTTGTTATCGTAGGAGTTATTCTCGCTTTAGGTATCATTTTCGAAAAACAGCTTATCGCTCTTGAGGATAAGTTTGACGCTTATGTGGCTTCACTCCGCAAGCAGAATAAAGCACAGACCGTAAGCGTACAGAAAAAAAGAAAGTCCTCAGCAGGTACTCAGGTAAAAAAGCACACCGGAAGAGAAGGCTTTGCAGCATAATATATATGTCTTGACTTTTTACATAAAATTCTGTAAAATTGACCTTATATGAAAGTTAAAAGTCAGGAGGGTTTTCAAATGACTGAAAACAAAAACTACTGTATGGGCTGCATGAAAGAAATAGCACAGGATGAAACTATCTGTCCACACTGCAGTTACAACGCCCTCTCATCTCAGACGGCACCTTTCTTAGGCAAAGGCAGTATTATCTCAGGCAAATATCTTGTCGGCAAGGTTGAATCCTTTTCCGTTGACTCAATAACCTATATAGGACTTGATCTGGAAACCGAAACAACTGTAAGCATTATTGAGTTTTATCCGGAAAAGATTGTCTCACGCCCATTAGGCACTTCTGAGGTCAACATTAAAATGGGCTATGAAGAAATGTTCAGATCTACTCTTCAGAGCTTCATCGATCTCTGGACAGACCTGAAGGAAACAGTAGGCTTCGCCTGCCTTCCGCAGGTTACAGACATATTGCTTTATAACGCAACGGCTTATGCCGTATGCAGATATAAGGACTGCATCACCCTTGAGTCATATTTCAAGGAAAGACCTCCCCTTTCAACGAGAAAGGCAATTTCCGCTTTCAAGGGTATACTTATGTCTCTCAGGAAGCTTCACAGCATCGGTGTTGTACACGGTTCAATTTCTCCCAAAAGCGTCTTTGTCGGCGCTGACGGTAAGATTCATCTCGGCAGATTTGCCATCAAACAATGCTACAGCGTCAACAGTGAGCTCAGAGCAAAACCCGTTTCAGGCTTCGCACCTGTTGAGCTCTACGGAGACACGCCGGAAGCAGAACCTCACAGTGATATCTACTCATTTACGGCTCTTCTGTACTACGCTGTTACAGGTACCGTGCCCACAGACAGCACCAAACGAGCTGTAAAGGATGATATGGTACTCCCCTCACAGATTGCAGAGAAGCTCAGTAAAACTGAAATATCAGCAATAATCAAAGGTCTCGCGGTACAAAGTGAAAACCGCATTTCCGATGCAGGCGAGCTTATTTCTATGCTCTATGCACAGAAACCGGCTCCGGCGCAGAAGCCACAGTCAGTGAGAAATGTACCGCATAAACCGGTAAAGAAGGCAGCTCCCACAAAAGCAGTCAAAGAGAAAAAAGCTCCGGCTCCTAAACCTCCAAAGAAAGAAAAAACAAAAAAAGAGCCCATAGAAAAAGCAGTGAAAGCACCGGGCGGAAATATGATTCCTCTTATGGCAGCCACTTTCGGCGGTGTTATTGTAGCTTGTTTCCTGCTTTTCAGCGTATTATACACTACGGTGCTTTATAAAAATTACGATATCCCCCTTATGAACTCTATGTTCTCCTCTTTTTCATTCTTACCTATGAATAAAGAAGTGACCGATGTCAATAATGACATCAATGATGTTCCTGAAATTCAGAGCACAAGTAACCACGAGCGTTCTTACGTGACTGTCCCCGACTTTAAGGTTCACACTTATGACAGCATCCAGACCAATGAGGTCTTTAACCGTAACTTTGAAATTAAATACAAATTCCAGGCGAGCAAGGATTATGAAAAGAATGCAGTTATCAGTCAATCTCTCACAGCAGGTGAAAGCGTGCTGAGCGGTTCCCAGATTACTCTTGTTATCAGCGAAGGCGTTGCACAGATAGAGCTTATCGATGTCATCGGTATGCCTTATCAGGCCGCTAAGGAAAAGCTTGAGCATGCCGGTTTTACCGTAAAGCAGGATCTTCGCAAAAATGACGGCAATCAGACTGAAGGTGAAGTTTTCCTTATGAGCAAGGTTGCAGGTCTCGAGTTTGATGAAGGAACAGAAATTGTTCTAAGTGTCTGGGATGAGATCGAGGAAACAACGACTGAAGAAAAATCAACAGAGGACACAACAAAGAAAAAAGAGACAACAACAAAGAAAAACGAGGAAGAATAATTATCATAAGTTTTTTTGAAAAAGGTATTGACTTTCTCAGGCGAATAGTATATAATAACTAAGCACTTGAGAAAGTGACATATCGCGGAGTGGAGCAACCCGGTAGCTCGTCGGGCTCATAACCCGGAGGTTGCAGGTTCAAATCCTGTCTCCGCAACCAGTTTCAAGTACTCACCTTAAGGTGGGTACTTTTTTTATTTCAAAGCCCTGCAACCGACGGGTGTAACCCGGGGCATCGTCGCCGAAGCGCGGCCTGTGGCGGGTACAGCGAGATTTATTGGGGACCCCGGAAAGCAAAGCTTTTTGGGGAAGAGGAAGCACAACGAAACGGTGAGTTTTTTTCACTTGTGAAAAAACGATAAGTGAAGTTTGTGCTGACGAGGCGCAGCGGTCAAAATTTCTGTGCCGCTCCAAGGCACAAAGAAATTTTGGGAACCGCAAGAGGGCCTTTGCAGGTTCAAATCCTGTCTGACGCAACCAACATTGCGAACCGAAAAAGATATCGGTTCGGAAAACCCCGAAACCACAGCGGTTTCGGGGTTTTGTTATGCCATTTTTTAAGGTGTTATTCAAAAGATATCATTTCCCCAAAACGCCCTTTGGGGAGGACTTGAACTAAATATTTGGTTGAATATTTGCAATCATATGATAGCGGGGTATCTTGTTATTTAGTAGTCAGAATGTTTGATAATGCCTCAAATGTTATGGTTTTGGCAAAGAACGGTAATGAGATTGAAATCCGGGCAAGAGAATCCAAGAGATTCACACTTGCTTACTCATATGCGCTTTCTCCTTAACGTGATTTAATGTATAATAGGATTATACATAAATTCGACTCTGTTAGCAAGGTGTATTGTTGACACAATTTGATTGTATCGTTATAATATTGATAGTTTCTGTACACATAGGAGGAAGACTTATGCCGTTGATGTCTGCTAAATGCACTAGTTGTGGGGCAAATCTTGAAGTTGATAATACGAAAGAGGCAGCGGTTTG
>JAZSGK010000256.1:0-3072 GCA_045532695.1 Acutalibacteraceae bacterium | reverse complement strand
TGAAGCGGACACTACAAAAAGAGAAAGAGCCTCGCTCTATAAACAGCAGTAAAGTAGCGGTCACTCCACATAAAAAGCTGTTTTACATAGAGACGTGCGGAAAAGAGCCGATATTAAGCAGAGAGTAGAAATGTGAAAATTACCGATAGGGAGAAACCTGTTTCTACTACAAAGGTGAGCAGGAAATGGTAAAGAGTTAAGATATAGATAGAGACTGAAACGGTAATTTTTACTTCTTTCGGCTTTCCCGGGAGAAAGGGCGTTTTTGCATATTTTTGTCGCCCGGGACAAAAGTATGAGCCCCCGTGGCTTGAGCGGGAAAGACTTTAAATTTCTGCAAATAAAAACAATAAGGGAGAGACCTAAAGTTTCGTCAGGACTCATCCACCACTGCGTGGTCGCCCTTCCCTATGAGGGAAGGCTTTGTTGAATTTGGAGTTTCGTCAGTAGCATACTGACTATCTCAGATAAACAAAAAGTGGCGGGAAAAGAGTTGTTTTTTTGCAACACTTTCCCGCACCGTCAATAGTATTAAATTGAAATCACATCAAATTGTATTAAGTCACATCAATGTGATTTTCTTTTGTGGAGCTCCGCTCCACGCCTCGCAAACTTTTGTAAAAGTTTGACAAAACTTTACTTATTCATCTGAGCCTTATAATAATTCATAAGACAACCTTCAAGAATGATTGTCTTCTCCTCCTCAGTAAGACCCTTGACATAAAGTGTAATGTCCTCTACAGAGTCCTTGGTGATGACTTTACCGGGAATCTCCTCTATGCCGTTTCTGATAGCCTCTCTGATGCCGGGCACAAATACATAGTCACCGTCTGAGTAGTTAAATTCTCTCTCCTTGTCAAGAGTGAAAGGAAGAATACCCCAGTTTATGCAGTTTGAGCGGTAACGCTTGGTAGCAAACTCGTAGCAGATGTTTGCAAAACCGCCGAGCACCTTCTGGCAGGAAGCAGCCTGCTCTCTTGCTGAGCCGTCACCGGGACGTCTTGCAAATACACACGAACCGAACTGAGTTGCCTTTGCAGTCTCTTCGGGATTTGCACATACCCTTGAAAGAATGTTTATAACTTCCTCTGAGGAATTGTCTGCACGTCTCTTTGCTTCCTCAGCAGCTACTGCCTTAGCTCTGGGCACATACTGAGGCTCACGGCGTGAGAGAGCAAACTCTGAAAGACGAAGGGGATTTGAACGGTATGATGAGGTTTCACCTGAAGGGATAAGCTCGTCAGTTGTTGTAACATCGTCGTGGATAACACAAGCCAGCTTTACAAGAAGATTATCCTCGAGAGCGTACATTTTGGGCCAGTCTGTGATGTTGGGACCGAATTTGAGTTCAGCACTTTCGTCAGCCTTGCCGAAGCCATGATATACTCTCTTTTCATATACGCCCTGCTCGAAAGCGTAGGTGCTGTCATATTCGGGTATCTCTACATCTGTTGCAGCAGTGAGTACGCCCTTATTAAGAGCAGTTGCAGCGATTGAGCGTGAGTCAACAAGTGCAACACCTGAAAGCTGACCGTCACCGGGCTTACTGCCTTCTCTGTTGGGGAAATTACGTGTTGTGTGTCTGATTGAAAGACCGTTGTTGGCAGGTACGTCACCTGCACCGAAGCAGGGACCGCAGAAGCAAGGCTTGAATACTGCACCTGCTTCAAGAAGCTTGCCCTGAACGCCGTTTCTGATAAGTGCAAGGTTAACGGGTACGCTTGAGGGATAAACCGAAAGGTTGAAATATCCGTCGCCTGTACTCTTGCCGTCAAGGATGGCTGCAGCCTCACAGATGTTTTCGAACATACCGCCTGCACAGCCTGCGATAACACCCTGGTCAATCATAATCTTGCCGTCAACAACCTTGTCCATAAGTCTGAAGTCGACCTTATCACCGAACTGAGCCTTTGCAGCCTTTTCAACTTCTCTGAGAATTTCGGGGTTCTGCTGAAGCTCGTGGATAGTGTAAGCGTTTGAGGGGTGGAAGGGGAGAGCGATCATACTTTCCATTTTGGCAAGGTCAATTTTTATTGCCATATCGTAGTATGCAACCTTTTCCGGTGAAAGCTCTTTATAGTCCTGAGGTCTGCCGTGAACTGTGTAGAAGTCCTTGACCTTTTCGTCTGTTTCCCAGATTGATGAAAGACAGGCTGTTTCAGTTGTCATAACGTCAATGCCGATACGGAAGTCCATACTGAGATTCTTCACACCGGGGCCGACGAATTCGAGTACCTTATTGGTAACAAGGCCTTCTTTGAATACTGCACCGCAAAGAGCGATAGCAACGTCGTGGGGACCAATGCCTTTTTTGGGAGCATTCTCAAGGTAAACGAGTACAACCTGAGGGGGAGTGATGTCCCATGTGTTTGAAAGGAGCTGTTTAACAAGCTCGGGACCGCCTTCGCCTACGCCCATAGTACCGAGAGCACCGTAACGTGTATGGCTGTCTGAGCCAAGGAGCATATTGCCGCACTTTGACATCATTTCTCTTGCGTACTGGTGGATAACTGCCTGGTTAGCGGGTACATATATACCGCCGTATTTTTTAGCTGCTGAGAGACCGAAAACGTGGTCGTCCTCGTTGATGGTACCGCCTACGGCACAAAGGCTGTTATGGCAGTTTGTCATAGCATAGGGCAAAGGGAATTTCTTAAGACCGCTTGCACGTGCTGTCTGAATGATACCGACATAGGTGATATCGTGGGAAATGAGGGAGTCGAATTTTACTCTCATTTTTTCAGCACCGGGAGTGGTATTATGTGAATTTAAAATTGAATAGGCGATAGTGCCGTTTCTGTCGTCACGTGCACTGAGTCCCATTGACTCGAGCTTTGCTTTCTGCTCTTCGGGTGTACCGTCAACAAGCTCTCTGCCACCTACAAGGTGCACACCGTGGTTAATAATCTCTATCATTTTTATCTTCCTTTCATCAAATTATGAATTATCATTCCTAATTCATAATTAGTAGTATCTTCTGTAAATATGATTTATCTCTTTATAGTATGCTTTATCAATGGAGTCAAGTCCCTCTTTGCTTATTCTGAAGGCCCAGTTTTCTCCAGCAGTGCC
>JAZSGK010000082.1:0-6166 GCA_045532695.1 Acutalibacteraceae bacterium | reverse complement strand
AAAAACACATTATGCCTTTATGCCCGACGGCACAGAGGTACATCTTTTCACAATCACAAACAACAATGAGATAAGCGCAGGTATCATCACCAAGGGTGCAACTCTCAATTCCTTCACCTGCCCCGATAAAGACGGAAATATGGGCGATATCATTATGGGTTTTGACTCAATTGACAACCATATCACATCGGGCACATACACAGGTCAGGTTATCGGTCAGTACGCCAACAGACTTTGCGGCGGCAGGTTTAAGGTAGGCGACACTGAGTATCAGGGAACACAGAATGAAAAGGGCAAGACCTGCCTTCACGGCGGTGCAGAGTACAGCAGCGCTGTATGGAAAGCTATTATCATTGACGATAACGCTGTTGAGTTTACATACCACAGCCCCGACGGTAAAGAGGGCTTCCCGGGTAATGTTGATGTTACTGTTGTCTACAGACTCACAGACAGAAACGAGCTTGAGATCAACTACAAGGCAGTTTCTGACAAGGACACAATCATCAACCTTACTAACCACGCATATTTCAATCTCGGTACCCCTGCCGCAGGAGACGTCCTTGATCATGAGCTTATGCTTAACTGCGATTATTTTACTCCTACAGATGCTGACAGTATCCCTACAGGTGAGATAAGAAGCGTCAAGGGCACAGCATTTGATTTCACCACACCCAAGAAGATAGGCAGAGATATCGGCGCTGACGACGAACAGCTTATTATGTGCAGAGGATATGACCACAACTTCTGTGTAAACGGTGAATTGGGCAAGCTTCGTCTTGTTGCCAAGGTAACAGACGAAAAGAGCGGCAGAAAGCTTGAGGTTATGAGTGACCTTCCCGGTGTACAGCTTTACACAGGTAACTTCATTGACGGCACAGAGACAGGTAAGGACGGCATAGTACTTCAGCAGCATTACGGCTTCTGTCTTGAGACTCAGTATTATCCTGACACACCCAATCAGGCAAATTTCCCGCAGTGCACATTCAAGCCTGGGGAGAAGTTTGAGAGCACAACTATCTTTAAGGTGTAATAAGTAAAGTTTTGTCAAACTTTTACAAAAGTTTGTGGGGTGCGGGGCAAAGCCCTGCAAAGGTAAAAAATAAGCGGTAGGTTCTGAGCCTACCGCTTTTAATCTTTTTTCATTGCCCTCGCTGGGCAGACATTACTTTTTTGAAAAAAAGTAATCAAAAAACTTTACTTATTCCACATTTTTTCCAATCTTCTTTGCAAATCTTTTAAGCTTAGCCTTCTCAAGTGCCAGATATGTAGACTTGACAGGCGGCAGAATAGTAAACAGTACACCCGAAAGAGTGAATAAGAAGCTGGGATTCACACTCTTCTTGCCCTTCTCAAGAGCCTTCACCATCTTCTTTGCAACAACCTTGGGACTCTGTACAGGGAAGGGTCTCTCAAACTCAACCTCGTTAGCTGCCGCAAAGAAGCCTGTGTCAGTTGCAATAGGATAAAGACAGGTCATTGTAATGTTCTTTGGCATTTCAAAACGGATGCCCTGCTGGAAGCCTTCCATAGCGAACTTTGAGGCTGAATATGTGGTAAAGCCCGGCATTGCCATCTTGCCGATAGCTGATATAGTGATTGCAAAGTGGCCCTTTTTACCGTTCAGGTATTCTCTGTATTTTTCGTATGAATAAATGGGAGAGAATACGTTGGTTTCAAACATTCTCTTTGTTCTGTCCCAGTCAACATAGTCGAAAATCTCATAATAGGGGTAGCCTGCATTGGCATAGAAAATATCAATTGAGCCAAGCTCTGCTATAGCCTTGTCAAAAATGGAATCAACGTTCTCTTTGGTTGATACGTCACACTGATAGGGAATAACGTTGTCACCTATCTTATCCATATTTTTGCAGTTGATATCGACGGCTAAAATTTTGTTCGTTTTCTCTGCTGCGAGAAGCTTCAGCACCTCGAGACCGATACCGCTGTCGGCACCTGTGAGTACGATGGTTTTGTTACTAAGCATATTTTCTCTCCTTTATTCGGCGAAAACCGATTTTTTTCATATTTATAATAGCTTAAATTCGGGAATAAGTCAACAAAAGTGTTGCCTTTTCACTAAATAAATGTTAATATTTAAACAGTATATAAATTCATTTGATTTATATTTGAAAAGGGGAATTATTATGAAGTACGAGAAACTTTTTACGCCTATTAAAATTGGCTCCTGCGAAATCAAAAACCGTATAGCTATGGCACCTATGCTTATGGACTTCGGTCAGTTTGACGGCAGAACAACCGAGCAGCTTATGGATTACTACGAGGAGAGGGCAAAGGGCGGCACAGGCCTTATTATAACAGAAATTACCCGTGTCAACGACAGAACGGGTGCCTCTGCATTTGCCCAGCTGGGTATGAGCCACGACTATCATATTGAGGGTATGAGCGAGCTTGCAAAGAGAATACACGCTCACGGCTCAAAGCTTTTCGTTCAGCTTCACCACCCGGGCAGACAGAATATGGGTCTTCTCGTTGGTACTCTGCCGCTTAGTATAGCCTGCGACAAGGCAATGCCCTTCTTCAAGGATATGGTTTACAAGGTTGTGCCTGCAGGTAAGGTGCTTATGGAAAAGCATATTGTGCCGAGAGTTGTTGCACCCTCAAAGTGTGAAAACAGCTATTTCAGTGACGGTGTAAACAGAGAGCTTCGCAAGAGCGAAATCAAGGGTCTTATCAAAGACTTCATCAAGGCTGCTGAAAGAGTAAAGAAGGCAGGCTGTGACGGTGTACAGCTTCACGCTTCTCACGGCTATCTGCTTCAGCAGTTCCTTTCACCAAATACCAACAAGCGCCGTGACGAATACGGCGGCAGTCTTGAAAACAGAATGAGATTTATCCTTGAAATTATCGAGGGTATCAGAGAAAAATGCGGTAAAGACTTCCCGATTATTGTCCGTCTCACAGTTGACGAATGCTATGCAATGATAGGAAAACCCGGCAAGGGCTATGACCTCAGCGAGGGTATAAAAATGGCAAAGCGCCTTGAAGAGGCAGGCATAGATGCTATCGACGTTTCAAGTGCATCATATGATGCCTTCAACTATTGGCTCGAACCCACATCTTTCAAATGCGGCTGGAGAAAGTATATGGCTGCCGCAGTAAAAGAGGCAGTGTCAATTCCCGTTATTGCCGCCAACCTTATAAGAAGCCCCGAACAGGCTGAACAGCAGCTTCAGGAAGGCACTCAGGATATGATTTCTCTGGGCAGACCTCATATTGCAGATCCCCATTGGGCATCTAAGGTAGAAAGCGGAAACGAAAAGGATGTAAAGAGATGTATCTGTTGTCTTTACTGTATTGAAAGTATGCAGAATAACGCATATATCGGCGACCACGGCTACTGTGCCGTTAACCCATCTGTAGGTGATGAAACCTACACTCTCCCCAGTGACGGTGAGGGCAGAAGGGTTATGGTTGTGGGCTCAGGTCCTGCAGGCCTCACTGCTGCAGAGCTTATGGCCAAGCGCGGCTTCAGGGTTACAGTATATGAAAAAGAAAGCACCGTCGGCGGTCAGGTAGCTCTTGCTGTCAAGCCTCCTCATAAGGAAAAGCTCAACTGGTGCATAGAGGACTTAGTACACGCCTGCGAAAAGCTCGGTGTTGAAATCAAGTGCTCATCTAAGGTAACAAAGGAGCTTGTAGAAAAAGAAAAGCCCTATGCAGTTATCTGTGCAACAGGCGGTAATGCTCTTAAGCCGGGGTCAATTGAGGGAGTGAATAAGGATTTCGTTTACACCACCACAGATGTTTTAAACGGCAGCGTACAGCTTGAAGGCAAAAAGGTTGCGGTTATCGGCAGCGGTATGACAGGCCTTGAAACTGCAGAGCTTATAGCGACTCAGGGCAACAAGGTAATCGTTGTGGAAATGGCAGACAGTGTTGCTCCCGGCGTATGGCATCAGCACCCGAATGATGTACTCCCGAGACTCGAAGCTATGGGTACTATGTTCTATCTTTCAAAGAAGCTCGTTTCTATTGATGAGGGCGAAATCACAGTTGAGGATACAAAGACAAAGAGAGTGTCAAAGCTTAATGCCGATGCTGTTGTACTTGCTCTCGGCGTAAGACCTGAAAACAGCCTTTACGAAGATATCAAGGAAATGAGCAATGTTTACATAATCGGTGACGCCAATAAGATAGGCAGAATTGCCGATGCAACTATGAGCGCATACAAATGTGTCAAAGAGATTAAATGAGGTAATAAAATGAAAAATGTTAATTTTGATGCTGTAATTGACAGAAGAAACACCAACAGCTTAAAGCACGATTTTGCCAAAGAAAACAATCTCCCCGAGGACGTGCTTCCTATGTGGGTTGCTGATATGGATTTCAAGGCACCGCCCTGTGTACTCGAAGCATTGCAGAAGAGTGTAGACCACGGCATTTTCGGCTACAGTGATACCAAAGACGACTACTATGATATAGTTGTTTCATGGTTCAGAGACCGCTTCGGCTGGGTGCCCGAAAGAGAGTGGCTTGTGAAAACTCCCGGTGTTGTTTATGCCCTTGCTATGGCTGTAAGAGCACTTACCAAAGAGGGTGAAGCTGTTATCATTCAGCCTCCCGTTTACTATCCGTTCTATAACGTAATCAGAAACAACGGTCGCAGGATTATTGAAAGTCCCCTTGTATATAATGAGGGCAAGTACACTATCGATTTTGAGGATTTCGAGAATAAAATCAAAGATAATGATGTAAAGCTTTTCATTCTCTGCTCACCTCATAATCCTGTATGCAGAGTATGGACTAAAGAGGAGCTTCAGAAATTAGGTGAAATCTGCAAGAAATACGGCGTATATGTTGTAGCTGACGAAATTCACTGCGACTTTACCTGGGAGGATCATCCTCATACGGTATTTACTCAGGCTGTTCCCGATATGACCGACAGAGTTATCATCTGCACAGCACCCAGTAAGACCTTCAATGTTGCAGGCTTACAGCTTTCAAACATATGGATTCCCAGTGCTGACATAAGAGAAAAGTATCAGGCAGAGATAGCAGGCTCAGGCTATACTGTAATGAACAACCTTGGCATTGTAGCCTGTAAGGCGGCGTACAAGGACGGCTATGAGTGGAGCCTTGAGCTTAAGAAGTATATTAAGGGCAACCTTGATTATATCAGAGACTTCCTTAGTGAGAACATTCCCGAAATCAAGCTTGTGGAGCCTGAGGGCACATATTTTGCGTGGCTTGATTGCAGCGGTTTAGGGCTTACAACAGATGAGCTTGATGATCTTATTATCAACAAGGCGAAGCTCTGGCTTGATGCGGGCAAGATCTTCGGTGAGATTGCAAATCAGTTCCAGAGGGTAGTTTTAGCTTGTCCGAGAGAGGTTATAGTTAAGGCTATGGCTCAGCTGAAAGAAGCTGTAGGGAAATAAGTAAAGTTTTTTTGATTACTTTTTTTACAAAAAAAGTAATGCCTGCCCGGCGAGGGCAAGGAATCAATAAGACGAGAAAAGCAGCAGACAACCGTTTAATGGTAAATCTGCTGCTTATTATTATTTGATATTTCAGAAGCGCGGATTATTTGCCACTCCACTCATAGATTGAATACATACCTATATCAAAATAATTGGCAACAACCCATTTGCCGTTTTCATTGACAAACTCAATATTTAAAGGCTCTTCTTCAAAGTCAGTTTCTTCGCCTACTATTTCTTCGTCCCAACGGTATGTAAGGATTATTTTATAGGTAATTTTATCTTCGCTCTCAGAAACAAGTTCTGCCTTAGTTGAATCAAAATAATATGTAGGTACAAAGTCGCCGACTTCTTCTAATTTGAAATAAAGATTACCGTCCTTTTCAATATAAGCCTTATCTATTATTGAATCAACAACGCTTTCTGAGAAATAACCGCAAAGATAAGTTTTAAGTGAATCGAGACTACTGATAGTGTCGTGCTTGAGAGCATAGTAGTCCTGACCGTTTTCGGTGATATTATAAGAGTGATCAGGTGCGGGAAAAGCGGGGAAGAAATTAAACCAATCGATTGCCACGGTGTAAGCTTCATGGAAAGTCTCTATAGCCTGAGCCTTTGAAAGCGAAGTGCTTTCTTCAGCGGCGGGGGCATCATTGCTCTCTGAAAACTCCTTATTCATAACCGCAAAGGTCATTCTCTCCTGAATGCTCTCCTTGCCGTGATTT
>JAZSGK010000036.1:0-7334 GCA_045532695.1 Acutalibacteraceae bacterium | reverse complement strand
AATACTCATAAACCAGGCTGTTATTTTAGTCATATAAACTCCTCCTTAATTTTCCTGCTCTTTCAAAGCCTCTTCATAGGCTTCGATTTCCTGCTCCTTGAGCTCGTCCTGCAGCTTGTAATATTCTTCCATCATTCGGTTGTTCTCTGCTACTCTGCCTTTAAGACCTTCTTCATAAATATCTTCGCAAAGGAAGTTTTCCACCTCTACCCTGCCATCTCTCCAAGGTCCGTCGTTTTCGGGTCTGGGGTATTCAATCACACAGTCAATAGCATAAAATTCAACACCAGCTGAATTGAAAATATCCTTTATGCCCACAAGCACCTCGCAAAGTCTTTCTACAGTAACCTCTTCGTCATAGATATAAACTACAAGGTGACCCGCTTTCCTGCCCATTTCTCTTATATCGTAATAAGCATCTAATTCGAGAGTATCAGTCACGATAGCATAAGAGGGCAAATCGGGTACTCCTACGCTTTCTCTGTCTATAAACTCAATATCACCGAATGATATATGTGTGTTATAGGGAAATGTACCGCTGTCAAAAACACTGTCTGCTGCGTCACGATACTCCTTCCATATTCTGTCGGCAGTGTTTCGCTTGTTGGCTATCACATCATCGTAAGTGTCAAGAGATATATCTCCGAAAAAGCCTGCAATAACAGTAAACGCACTATCGGGACTTTCATCAGATTTTACTCTTATACTATAGTTTCCCATCTTGAAGTCATAGAAGACTCTTTCTATATAAAAGTCCTTTCCGGGATGCTTTTCCTCTATAAGCTTTTCGGTCGCGTGTTTGGCAAGGTACTTTGAAACAGGATTGCCCACAAGGGCATTAGCAAAAAATCCGATACCGACTATCAACATCAGAGCCACTATCAGGGCTATAATTTTAACTATTTTCTTATTCATAGTTTACTCCTTTCTGAAAGCGAAGTGTAAAAGATAAGCTATAGCCACCCCTGCAAATATGAAAATATAGTAGATAAGCGACCATGTGAATAGGGAGAGAAAATCAGTCTCAACCATATTGAATATAAAAGCGAAAACCTCTATAAAAAGCAGGAGAACCGGCAGCTTATAAAGAGCTCTCAGCCTGAATGCACAGTAGCCGAAAACTCCCACAGCAGGCATTATCAGACTGTTATACATCATATCGCTTCCCGCTGTAATGCTAAGCCCCAGAAATACAAAAAGAATTATCAAGGCATAGGACATTGACTGTATCTGCATATTGAATTTTTTAGCGAGCTTTTTAAGAGGTACAACATCTTTTTCTGTTTCTTCAGGCTTCTTTTCTTCTGTAAGCTTAAAGCTGTCTTCCATAATATACTCAGCTTCTTTTCTGCATTCATCGCACTGACAAAGATGTTCTTTTATCAGCTCTGCAGTTTCTTCACTGACCATATTCTCCGCATATAAGGGTAAGATATCCCGTACTATACAGCAATCAGTTTTCATAACCGTATTCCTCCAATCTTTCTTTGATGATTTTTCTTGCCCGGTGATAAGTGACACAGGCCCAGTTTTCACTTTTAGAGAAAATCTGACCTATTTCTTTGAAGCTCATATCTGCATAGACTCTCCACATAAAAACCTCTTTATAAGGCTCATCGACCTTATGCAGAATTTGTCTTATTATTTTAGCTTCGTCATGCCTCACAACCTCATCGACGAAATTGCTTTTATCAGGAACCTCGTACAGTACGTCTTCAATACTGTCCGTTCTTTTATTTTTCTTAAGGTAGGTGTAATAACTGTTCTTTGCAATCTGGCACAGCCACACTCTTATATCGCAGTCTCCCCGAAACTTATCAATAGACTTAAGCGCCTTAAAGAATGTATCGGCAGTTATTTCCTGAGCTATATCCTCATCGCAGGACAGGCGTCTTATGTAAAGATAGACATCTTTAAAATACAGCTTGTATATTTCTTCGAAATCCGTCACTTTATCACCTCCCTGCATATATAAGACTCTGCGAGACAGAAAATCTTACAAACTTTTTTCGTTTTTATTATAGCATAGTATAAGCGCTTTGTGCAACGGGGTATCTGTATCAGTGAAATCACTGAAAAAAAGCGAAACACCAATCGAAATGATTAGTGCTTCTATTGTCGGTACGCAGGGAAGTTGGGCGGTGAGTGTGAGAAAAGCCCCGCCAAATTCGTTAGTAAAATTACTTTATAACCTTAGCTGTCAAGTCCCTGTTGAAAAAAGCCATCATTTGTTTTATAATATAGATAAAGGAGGAATGAAAATGAAAAAAACTATATCTCTTATCTTAAGCGTGATTATCCTTGCAACCTGTTTCACTTCCCTGGCATTCGCCGAAAACCAAGAGAACAAAGCACTTCTGAAATTCGGTGAAGACGGAAAGTTTACCATTCTGAACATAAGCGATATTCAGGACGGATATCCGCTGACACCCCTTACAAAAGACTACATCGAAAGAACCCTCGATATGGTAAATCCTGACCTTGTTGTTCTCACGGGAGACAACATATCCGGTTATGATGTTCCCGAGGAAGAAGATGCTGAAAATGCCATAAGGGAGTTTATGGATATCTTTGAAGAAAGAAACATCAAGGTAGCCGCTGTTTTCGGAAATCACGATGACGAGGAAACAAAATCAACCAAAGAGCATCAGCTGTCCGTATATGAAAGCTATGACTGTTATGTGGGTGAAAAAGGCTTCTGTATAAAAGACAGAGTAGGCACTTACAATCTTCCCATTCTTAAAAGTGACGGCAGCGGGTACGGCTTTAACCTCTGGCTTACTGACTCGGGTACATATAATACCGAAAACGATTACGGCGGATACGCCTGCGTATATAAAGAGCAGATCGAATGGTACAAAGAAACCGCAGCAACACTTAAAGAGAAAAACGGTGGCAAGGTTGTACCCTCAATAAACTTCCAGCATATTATTGTGCCAGAGATATGGTCTGCTTTAAAACAGACTAAGCTGATATGGTTCGGCAGAGTTATAAGAGGTAAGAACGCCCTTAACGATAAAACTAAGTTCTATAAGCTTCCCGACGATGCAATCGGACAGCTCAGAGAAACCCCTTGTCCGCCATATTACAGCAACGGTCAGTACGATGCAATGCTCGAGACGGGAGATGTTCTTGCTACCGTAAGCGGTCATGACCACGAGAACACCTTTGAAATTAATTACAAGGGTATAAAAATTATCAACACTCCCACCATAGGCTTTTACGCTTACAATGATATAAATGTAGGCTCCAGAGTTTTTGTTATTGATGAAAAAGAGCCTGAAAGCTTTGAAACCTACTGTCTTACATATACGGATGTGTTTACCGATATAGACAAGCTTTACGAGGCACGGATTCTTTATAATATTGATACGACCGGTTGGTTCACAAAGCTCGTAAGTCTCGTGAGAATAGCAAGAGCTGACGATATGAGCTTAAAGGAGTTCGCAGGTGGCGTTGTGAGAATTTTTAAAGAGATACAGTTGTTCTGATATAAGCAAAACCGCAAGTCTAAACGGCTTGCGGTTGTTTTATACCGGTTGTTTGGTACGCGGGGAGATCGGGCAGCGATGATTGGTTGTTTCCCGCCGAGGATGTATCTACATAAAAAACAGCACCTTGTAATGAGGTGCTGTCAAAATTATATTATCCTGATTTTTTAGCAAGTTGCTCGCCGTCAAAAATAATATACATATGATTTGAATCATCATACTGAACTGCAATTTTATGACTGTCAACCATAGCGGTCAATGTGTGTGGGAACTCTATCAATGCTTCATATTCATCGTATACTTTACCGTTTACAATCAACTCATTGATTTTTTTGACTCTGCGGTAAACAATTCGATAGCCGGGAACTTCCGCTTCAAGTAAAACTCTTGATTTGACTTCATTATCAGCCATTCTGAGAACCTTGCTGTTATGCATAAGCTCAACGTCAGCTTCATTTATTTCTTCATCTGCTTCAAGAACTTCCTCAGGAAGTTTTTTCATTTTAAAATAAGTAACTATCGCAATAACAAGATAAGAAACAACCCATATGTGTATAACTATATCAACGATGGATTCCATTGAAAAACCTGTTATCCAAAGCATTGCAATAGTATCTATTACAAAAATAACAAGAGCAAAAACCACTGCACCGATCTTTTTCTTTTTTGCAAGAAACCAACAAAGAAGATAAATCAAAAGGCACGCGGCAGCAATAGCTATGGTCGCCCATAAAAGAGATTTATCCTCAAATACCATATCGGGCACATCGTAATAATACTCCTCAGGATACATACCGCAGAAATACATACCGTAATCTGCAGCAAAATATGGAATAAAAGCCGAGAAAAGAAAATATGTATCTGAATTTGTAACAAGCAACACAATATTTACCAGGCTGAAAACCACAACCAACAGCAGATTATTTATGCTACTGTTATATTTTGTTTCAAGGTTGTTCGGTTTTGATTTTGTATGTTCTTTAAATTTGTTGTTAAATAATTCTGCCATTTTGTTTCTCCTTTGTTTTAAACTTATAATACAGTGACGCCATATAAATGTCAACATGAAATAATTGGAAATTTTTGCAGCGATTGCAGTTGCACTCTGTCTCAGTTCTTCGCCGTCTCATTTTAATAAGTTGAGCACTTTGCCTATCCAAGGACCTGCTGTTCCGCCAACTACACCGACAAAAACAATTATTGGTAATAAAATATAAGATTGCAGATTTAACCAAAATGATCTGTCTTTGTCTATATATGATTTCAACAATACTTCATCTTCACAGAGAACTTCTCCATTTGATGATATAATCTGTAATTTAACCGTTGTATCATCCAGAAACAGTAATTCTGTTTCGCTTCCCGTTGTTTTATCTTGGTATCCGTTAAGGAAATACGATTTTCCGTTAATACTCCATACAAGTTCATAGTCCTCGACAGAATGAATACTGTAATCTGCATAAAGTTTGACTTTTTCAAAAGGATTTATGGTAACTGTGGCGGTTGATCGCTTAATTTTACAAAAATCCTGACCTGCTTTGCCATCCGAATCTACCGCTTTACAATTACTATAGGTACTACTGATCAAACACATAGAAAAAGTTAATATTAAACATAAAAATATTGAAAGAAGCTTTCTGAAGTTTATTTTCATAAAAACACCATCCTTTTATTTAATATCAAGTACAAGTTCCAAGACGGTACTCTTGAAATCTTAACCAATAGCACTTATGCTCGATCTTCGAGTTGTTTTCGGCTTATAAAAACTCCGCTTTAACAGCTATTTTATATTTTCAGCCACTTTAATTATTTCTTCTTTACTCAGATCACCGACAACCAATATTGAAAATTTAGTATCCGCAACAAGTACGCTGCCATATTCTTCAGCATCATTATACATTATCCATGCTTCACGAGAGCCAATTTCAGTTTTTTTATATAACATCTGCTCATTATCGACACATACAGATGTTTTATCCGGATCAAAAATTTGTATAACAAATATTGCATCATCTTTTTCTGTGTTCATAAAGCACATATCTCTTATATCGTCAAAGTTTTCTTCGTACTGCAATTCAAAATCTTCAGGGATATAACCTATTTTATAATCTTCCAGTTCATATGAATCAAATTCGTCTGATGTTTTATTAAAAATAAACTCAGTATACTTATCATACCAGTTGAGAATAACATTTTCGACAGAAGCTCTTACTTCATAATTTATCATCACGAAGCTAAAAAATAAAGAAATAATACACAAAAAGACAACGGCCGCTCTGTTCACATACAGCCATATTAGTTTTCTTCCGTATTCTTTTTCCTTAAAAATCCTTTTATACTTTTTTACGCTCTTTCTGTTCGTCGGATATTTCTTTTCCAACTCTTCATCATCGGGATAAGTTTTTTGCACTTTTCTCTCATGCTCAACAAACGTTTTTTCTAAAAGAATATCAAAAAGCTCTTCGTTAAATAATTTATCCATGCAATTGCTCCTTTATCAACGAATCTCTAAGTATCTGTTTACCTCTGAAAATGCGTAAACTTACAGTCTTTAAAGGCAAGTCTAACACTTCCGCGATTTCACGTTCTTTTAACCCGTTTATATATTTGAGCCTGCATACAGATTGGTATATATCACTTAAACTATCAATAGCGTTTAAAATAAGACTGTATGTTTCATCATTAATCACTAAATCCAAAACATCATTTGACGTATTTAAGTTATCAAACCTCTCGTCTAAAACCATATTGTTCGACTCCCTTTTTCTTAGAAAATCTATAGCTTTGTGCTTTGCAATTGTTGTGCAAAAAGCTCTTGTTCTGACTTCATCTTCAACATCAATTTTATCTATATTATAAATGATTTTAACCATTGAATCGTGAACTATATCCGCGATACTGTCTTTATCAGCAACATATTTGCTTGTTACATACGACATGATACCGTAATATTTCAAATAAATATATTCCACTTTATCCTTATCAGCTTGTGTATCTACCAATGATAAATAGATTGATAACATGTTATTCCTCCGCTTTAATTTTAACAAAACAATTTTAAACAGATTATGCTGTACTTGCCTGTATTAGTGCATCGCCTTTGTTAAAGAACTCTGTCCTTTATAATTTTTTCAGAAGTATTCTATACCATATTGCAAATATCTGTCAAACATCTTCTATAAAATATAACCTGCCACTATATAATAACGAACTTCACTACAAAAAAACTACAAAAATATACAAAAAAATAGCTCTGACCTGTGCACTCACAACTTGCGACAACTGAAGTCTATATGAAATAATAGAAAGACATTGTTCAGTAAATAATTATACTCAATCTTTGAGTTATTGTCAATACTCAATTTTAGAGTATTGTATAGTTGTCTTGAGGTGATATTATGGACTATCTTGACAAACTCATTGCATTGAGAATAGACAACGACCTGTCACAGAAAGAAGCCGGCAAAATAATAGACAAATCACAGCAAGGCTACGACCATATAGAAAAAAGAAGAGCAAAACTTGCTATTGAAGATTTCAAGAAGCTTTGCGAGTTTTATAAAGTAAGTGCAGATGAACTGTTAGAACTAAATATATCACAATAAACTCGAACCTGTGACACCCACGTGTTTAGTGCTCAGAAGGAGCAAGTGATTGTCGGTCAAAAACATAAGAACCTGCCTACGGCAGAACCTTGTTACTCGCTTTGCTCGTAATATGTCGTCTCACTCGCTTGGAGCGCTTCGTGATACTCCTTGTTTTTTCCTGTTCAGAGACTCCCTTCATCTGCCCCCGGCAGCGGGAGCCTCTGAACCAGCCGCTAGTTGCATCTGTGGAAACACA
>JAZSGK010000203.1:0-2360 GCA_045532695.1 Acutalibacteraceae bacterium | reverse complement strand
ATCCTTGAATGTAATGCGTCTCTCCGTTTTGTCGCGTGAGATGTGAAGCATTGCAAGCTTTTCGGGCTCTTTATCTGCAAGCACATCAACAAGGTCAAACGCAAAATTGAAGTTTTCTGTATTCTTGAACTTAATTGATGTCGGAGTTCCTTTTTCATTCTCAACAACATCAACATATTTCTGATAAATACGCTCTTTGGTATCCTTAACAGTTGACTTGGTATCTTTAACCGTCTTGGCAGGCTGAAGCTCGGGAATAGGCTCGCCCGAAGGATTAAGAACGATAGCGTAGAATGTACAATCCTTACCGTCAACAGCAATCATACCGTGAGGCGTAAGCGAGTCGTAATAAATACTGTCGCCGGGGCCAAGAATTTCGGAATGCTCACCTACCTGAACCTTAAGCTTACCCTCAATAACAATATCAAGCTCCTGACCGTCGTGCGATGTAAGCTCGATATCCTTATTCTGATTTTCTTCACTGTATGTAGCTTCAACAAAAAGAGGCTCGGCAATTTTGTTCTTGAATTTTGCAGCAAGGTTGAAATATGTCATACCGTGTGCTTTTTCAATTTTCTGACCTTTACCTGATTTTGTAAAAACATAGTTGGTAAGCTTAGGTGTACTACCCTCGATAATACTTGTAACATCAACATTAAAAGCTAACGCACAGCGGTAGATAAAAGCGAAGTTAAGATCGCTCTCGCCGTTTTCGCAAGCAAGATACTCATTCTCGGAAACGCCGGTCTTTTCTGCCATCTGTGCAACAGTATAACCCTCGATTTCACGAAGCTCTCTGATTCTGGCGGCCATTTCCTTGATTTTAAAATCAAGACCCGTCATTTTCTCCATTGATTCATCCTCCTGTTTTATGGGACAAAACATAAAAACCCGTCCCAAAGATATCTTTGAGACGAGTCATATTCAACCCGCGGTACCACTCAAATTGCAGTAAAAACTGCCACTCTCAAGGTCTGTCAACCTCTATGCATTAACGCAGCAATCACGGAGAGGTTCTACTGAGCGAAACCGCCTTTCTTCCTCTCGGCTCAGAAACTACAAACAACAGAAACCTTGCTGTGACTTGCACCAACCGTCATTTCTCTGAAAGCTCAGTATACTGTGCCCTTTTCTTCAACGCCTTTGATATTCAACTCTCACAAAGATACCACAACTATACAAAAAAGTCAATAGATATTTTATATATAATAATTATAAATTAAAGTTTGTTTCTCATAATCTTACCGCTGATTGTTTTGGGAAGCTCATCTCTGAACACAACAATTCGCGGATACTTATAAGGAGCCGTATTTTTCTTAACGTATTCCTGAATTTCTTTCTTGAGTTCTTCAGTAGGCTCTGTGCCCTTGGTAAGAACAATGCTTGCCTTGACAACCTGACCGCGGACCTCATCCGGAGCAGCTGAAACGCCACATTCAAGAACATAAGGAAGCTCCATAATAACGTTCTCTATTTCGAACGGACCGATACGGTAGCCGGATGACTTGATAACATCATCAACGCGGCCGACATACCAAAGATATCCGTCCTCATCTCGCCAAGCGGTATCGCCTGTATGATAAAGTCCGTCGTGCATAGCCTCAAGGGTTTTTTCTTCATCAACTACAGAACCTTTATAGTAGCCAAGGAACAGTCCACACGGTTTTTTATCGCCCAATCTTACAACAATTTCACCTGTTTCACCGTCTGCAACAGATCTGCCGTCAGGATCAACAACATCAATATCATAAAGAGGTGTGGGCTTACCCATAGCACCGATTTTTATTTTTGAGCCATTAAGATTTGCGATTGACAGAGTAGTTTCAGTCTGGCCGAAGCCCTCGTGAATTCTGAGACCCGTTACCTTTTCGAATTGCTTGAAAACCTCAGGATTAAGTGCTTCACCGGCAGTAGTTGCATGCTTGATTGAAGATAAATCATACTGAGAAATATCCTGCTTGATAAGCATTCTGTACATTGTGGGCGGTGCACAGAAGGTTGTGATGTTATACTTTGCAAACATCGGAAGAATCTTTGAAGCATCGAAACGCTCGAAATCATATACGAATACACAGCCTTCACAAAGCCACTGACCGTAGAGTTTACCCCACAGCGCTTTACCCCAGCCTGTTTCTGAAATTGTAAAATGAACACCGTCACGCTGTACACAGTGCCAATATTTTGCTGTGATAAAATGGCCAAGAGGATACTTGTGGCTGTGAGCAGCAATTTTCGGGTAGCCTGTTGTACCTGAGGTGAAGAGCATAATCATCGGGTCATCACCGCAGGCAGCATCTTCTTCACGTACAAATCTTCTGCTGAAAAGACCGAACTCTTTATCAAAATCATGCCAACCCTCT
>JAZSGK010000014.1:0-8990 GCA_045532695.1 Acutalibacteraceae bacterium | reverse complement strand
TACAAGACTTGACACACCTGAAGCACTCAACAAGGATTGTCTTGCAAAATGCTTTGCTGCAAGTGTAAAGGTTCTTGAGATGTTTGATAACGGCGCTAAGCAGTAAAAACATCATCGCGTTTTTGATTCTTCTCGCCGTCCCTGAAAGGGAAGGTGGCAGGTTAAGCCTGCCTGAAGGGTTATGGCGATAGGAAAAAGAATGCCTGCCCGGCGAGGGCGAAATTATAATAATATTATCAGTATTAAAAAAGTAGCAGACATCACATCTGCTACTTTTTGTTATTTCGCTCGCCGCGTGGCGTCACTTTTGCTAGCGCCCAAAAGAACCTTCCACCACTACATGGTCCCCCGTTCCCTCCGGAAACGGGCACCCCTTTGTCGCTTTGCGACATCTCCTCTAACAGGGGAGTTACCTTTCAGGGACGGCAAACCAAAACGTGCTGATTTTCTTTGCTTATAAGCACTCAAACAGCAAATCTACCGCCTCTTTGATTTTTCCTTTTGGCAGACCCGAATAGTTAATTATAAATGTGTGCTGAGGCGCCGTTGTCTTATCGTGATAATAATGACTAAGACACGATAGATTTACCCCTCTTTCAGCGGCTTTTAATGTCAATTCCTCATCGGAAAGCTCTGTGTCAACACTCATAAGAAAATGCAATCCCGAGTGCTCCTCTTTTATCTTTACCTTAGAATAAAGAGGGTGACCTTTTATTGCAGTCATAACAGCATCACGCTGACTGCGGTAGTAGTTTCTCATACGGTTAATGTGCTTTTCAAAAAATCCCTGTCTTATAAAAGCTTCGAGAGTATACTGCTCAAAGTTGGAAACGGTGCAGGAATAAAAGCTAAGTTCCTTTTTATAAAGCTCCATAAGAGCCTTGGGAAGTACCATATAGCTGATACGGATAGTAGAAGTAAGGGACTTTGAGAAGGTGTTGATGTAGATTACCTTCTGAAGTACATCTATACTCTGAAGTGATGGGATAGGTTTACCTGAAAAACGGAATTCGCTGTCATAATCGTCTTCTATAATATATCTGTCCGGAGACTTGCTTGCCCAGGAAAGAAGCTCATAGCGTCTGCTTATGGGTGTAACGATACCTGTAGGGAAGTGGTGTGACGGTGAGATGTGGAGCACATCTGCCGATGATTTTTCAAGCACAGTGGCATTTATACCGTTTTCGTCCAGGGGAATGTAGTCAAAGCTTACGTTGTTGGCTTTGTAAATCTGTGCGATTTTACGGTAGCCGGGATCTTCGACAGCATACTTCTTGTGTCTGCCCAGAAGCTGAATAATAAGAGAGTAAAGATACTCTGTGCCGGCACCGATAACAATGCAGTCTGGGTCTGCAGTCATACCGCGGAACTGAAAAAGATAATCCGAAATGGCTATGCGCAGCTCACGGATACCTACAGATGGGGAGTTGGTTGTGAGAAGCTCTTTTTTATCTGACATTATCTGGCGCATAAGCTTTGACCATGTCACAAAGGGAAAGCTTTCCTCAGCTGTGGCGTTGTTCGAAAAGTCTGCAATGAAGCTGCTTTTCTGAGATTGATTCGTGTCGGCCTCATATCTTATGCCCGGTATACTGTCATTGATTTTAGTAGATACAATAGCTGAAACATAAAAACCGCTTTTTGGCTTTGAATATATGTAACCCTCTGCCATAAGCTGATTATAAGCATTTTCCACAGTTATGGTGCTTATGTTGAGATGCTCTGCAAGAGCTCGCTTTGACGGAAGCTTTTCTTCGGGGGAGAGCTTGAAAGACAGAATATCTTTCTTGATGCTTTTATAGAGAAATTCATAAAGACTGTCTTTCCCTTTGTTTTCAAATGAATATGTGAGCATAATACCACTCCTTCTGACCATATAAAATATTATAAAATTGGGTCTTTTAATATGGTCAAATATAAGTATAATACTAAACATAAGATTTGTAAACAGCAAAGGTGATACTTTATGAAAAGAATTGTAACAATCCAGGATATTTCCTGCGTAGGTAAGTGCTCTCTTACAGTGGCTCTTCCTATTATATCAGCTATGGGAGTGGAAACTGCAATAATTCCGACGGCAGTGTTATCTACACATACTATGTTCAGCCGTTTTACCTGCAAAGATCTGACAGATCAGATTGAGCCTATCACACAGCACTGGCTTGATGAAAAAATAGACTTCGATGCGATTTATACGGGTTATCTCGGTTCTTTTGAGCAGATTGACCTTATGAAAAAGATGTTTGAGGATTTCAAGACAGACAGCAATCTGACATTTGTTGATCCTGCTATGGGAGACCACGGCAAGTTGTACCCTGCCTTTGATGAAGCTTTCGCAAAGCATATGGCAACTCTTTGTGCCAAGGCTGATGTAATTGTGCCCAACATAACAGAGGCTTGCTTTATGACAGGTGCAGAGTATAAAGAGGTATATGACGAGGAATATGTACAGGACTTACTGAAGAGACTCAGCGATCTTGGTGCAAAGACTGTCATTCTCACGGGTGTGTCCTTTGAAGAGGGCAAGACAGGTGTCATGGGATATGACAGTGAAAAAGATGAGACTTACTATTTCTGTCACGAGAAGCTTTCTTCAAGCTATCACGGTACGGGAGATATTTTTTCCAGCACTTTTGTAGGTGCTATGATGAACGGATATGACTGGAAAAAGGCTGCAGAGATAGCTGCAAAGTACACTGCCGAGTGTATAAGGCTTACAATGGAAGACGGAAAGCTTCAGTGGTACGGTGTACATTTTGAGCAGGCAATGCCCTATCTGATGAAGCTTATAGAAAAATAACAAGGAAAGTTTTGGTCAAGCTTTTACAAAAGCTTGCGGGTGCGGGGCAGAGCCCTGCGAAGATAAAAATGAAAGTAGCAGATTTTGGTCTGCTACTTTTTTAGTTTATGTTTTATTCTTCATCAGGCTGCTGACCGTCATGGGCGAGCCACTTGCATTCCGTAAGCTCCATATCTGTAAAGACTGCTTCAAATGATGAATTCTCGGCGCTGCAGGCATATATTCCGAAAGGCACACTTTCCTTGACACTAAACATATGACAGACACGCATCTGCTTGAAATTCACACCGTCGAAGGAGTTTTCAACACAGAAGTCATCGTCTCTTCTGCTGAGTCTGAACCATACGGATTTTATTGAGGCATCTATATCAAAAGATGACCAGTCGGAATATCCGCCGTTTGTGACAACACAGCCAAGACGCTGGATTTTGTCATTTTCATATTCTATAGAAGCCTTGATCCAGTTTTCGCTGTCAAGATACATAATGATACCGCTCTGATCGTAACGGACTTTAGTGTCGAACTCAGTCTTGGCAACAAAGGAAAAATACTTTTCGTCGGTCTGTGTCTGTAAAACAGGCGCATTATCGTTTCTGAAATGATAGTAGGTACGTTGCCATAAATCTGTGAATGGCTCTGTTATAACTGTTACTTTATCTTCCGTAACAGTATACTGCTTCGGAGCCCTTATCCATTTCATTTCTTTTGCGTTTATTTTCATATCTTTATACCTCTACGGGTTCTTTTTCTTTCTTGGCAGGAGCTTTTTTGATTTTTTTGCCTTCGCTTTCTTTTCTTGCCTTTTCCATAATGCTCTTATAGGGCATAAGCATACCTTCGTTCATCTTGTTGCCCATCTTTGACTTGATCTTCGGATTTGACATCATTGAACCTACAAGATACATAGCAACAAGTCTGCCTTTGTGCTTCTGGGGGAAGTCGTACTGGCCGTGTGATTTATAGAATTTGTGATCAGCTCTCATAAGACCCTGCATAGTGTAAATGAGATCACGGAAAATCTTCATACCGCCGACACCGTAGAAGTTTGAGGGCTGTACATAGCTGTTCTTTACAGCGTACATAAGAGTCTCGGCCATACGGTCGATAGATTTATCTGCATCGATTTCATCGGAAGCAATGCCTGCAAGGAAGTTTCCGCCGACGGATGCTCGGCCCTCGAGAATCATGCGAAGATTCATTTCCTTTGAGTATTCACCGCTGATGAGATAAGCAACGGGCATACCCATAGTTACGGTTCTGTGACCGTTGCAGAACTGTCTGTCATCATACATCTTGAAGGTTGCACCCATAGAGTGATCCTTGATTGTGAAAGCATAAACAATGGAGTCGGCAGTCTGAATTTCGTTTCTGAGGAATTCGTCGAAACCGTCTTTGTAAATGCACTTGCCGTCAACTGCACAGTTGAAACAACCAAGGCAACCGCCCTTGAAGGGATATTCCGCAATGTTTACTATTCTTGAGTGTACCGGGAGAACTGCTCTGAAACGGTTGATCATGCTTTCAAGCTGAGTGTCACCGTCTTTAAGGTCAGCAACGATAACAATGTCACCTCTGCCTTTTTCTTCTGTAGCTTCAGGTACGGTGACTTCGCTCAGAACTTTGGCAGGAGTTTCAGGGATAATAGGCTCACTGTAATCGTTTTCCTTGCACCAGAGAACGTATTTGAAAAATTCAACAGCTTCCTTCTGACCTTTTTCTGTTGTAAGGTCATCCATATCAGCTGAAAGTCCCTTTACAAACTTCATGCCCATATCCTGGCAGTTGTCTTCAATATATCTGTGAGCGGTGACGTCCCAGAAATGCTTTGAGGTTGTTATCTGAGTGGCAAATTTACCTTCAACAGCAACTTCGTTTTCTTTCATAAGCTCGATGAATCTGTGAAGCTGACAAGGAGCAATGAAAGTATAAACCGGGTAGGAGAAAACCACAAGATCAGCCCACTCGATGTTTTCTTTTGCAACCAAGAAATCTCTCTGAAGTTTTTTTATCTGCTGTCCTGCATGAATAACCTTGTATTCGTGCTCAGGCAGTTTAAGTGCGAGATAGTTGAGTGTCTGAAGGGTGATGCTGTATTTTCCCTTCGGACTTCCGTTGACAATAAGAATTTTCATATTTGACATCCTTTGCAATTTATTAAAAAGTATTATATCAATGATACCATAAATCTCACTTAGGGTCAAGCGGATACATGTGAATAAAAAGTTTATAGGCGAAAAAGAGAAGATTTCATTGTAAAAAATCCTTTTGTGTGTTATCATAGAATAGGCCGAAAGGCTATTAACGTTTCAGGAGGAAATTATGAGTAATCTTCAGAAGAAAAAGACCTCCGGCTTCAGAATGTGGACTCTTATATGGGGCCTGGGTCTTGCCGGACAAATCTGCTGGAATATGGAAAACCAGTGGTTCAATACCTTTGTTTACACTAAAATTGCAAAAGACCCGTCAATTATTACAGGTATGCTTATCTGTAGCGCAATGGCAACAACATTTGCAACATTCTTCTTCGGTACCTGGGCAGACAGAACAGGCAAACGCCGTACCTTTATCGGTGTAGGTTACATACTCTGGGGTATATTTACAATAGGCTTCGGTCTTACGGAGTTTATCAGTAAGGATATGTACCTTCTTGCCGGAATCAGTGTAGTGCTTGCCGATACAATAATGAGCTTCTTCGGCTCAATGGGTAACGATGCAGGCTTCAACACCTGGACAACAGACATTCTCACAGATAAAAACCGCGGACAGATAGGTGCCGCTCTTGCTACTCAGCCCGTACTTGGTACTATCCTGGGTACTGTTGTAGGCGGACTTTTAGTAGGCGAAGAAAACAACTATATGCGCCTTTTTGTTACAATGGGTGTATTTGTAATTTTCTTCGGAATTATATCTCTTGCCTTTCTTAACAAGAACGATGATGTTGAGCCTTCTGTAAGAGGCAGCTTCATAAAGCAGTTCCTCAGTGTTTTCAATTTTAAAAAGTTCTTTCAGCTTAAAGAGCTTGTATGGGTAAATATAGCAGTTGCCGTATTCTTCATCGGCTTCAATGTTTACTTCGCATATATGGGTAACTATATTATCTATTATCTCGGATATACTGCCGATATGATGGGTATTATTGAGGCTGTGCCTCTTGTGCTTTCAATGACTATGGCTATACCTGCTTCTATGCTCATTAATAAAAATAAGCATGTAGCGGTTTCTGTAGCAGCTGTTATTGCGAGTATCATAGGTCTGCTCATTATATATCCCATTACACCTGAAATGGTAGATAACACAAAGATATTTGATCTGAGACTCTGGGTTGGTATCTTCTTTGTAGGCGTAGGATATGTCACTATTCTTCAGACAACAAAGGTATGGACAAAACAGCTCTATCCTCAGGATAGCAAGGGTCAGTTCGAGGGTATATGGATACTCTTCTTCGTGCTTATACCTATGATAGGCGGTTCTGCAGTAGGTGAAGCAGTAGTAAAGACAAGCGGTGAGAGCATACTTAACGAAGTCAGCGGTCAGATGGAATATATCCCTAACGGAAACATATTCTTAGTCGGTGCAATTCTTTCTGCTCTGAGTATTATTCCTGTGCTTGTAACGAGAAAATATAATAAGGAAAGACTCAGCAAGAAAGCTGAATAAAATTAACTCCCTCTGAAAGAAATTTTCAGGGGGAGTGTTATTAGTTCTTGTTCTCAAACTGTTCGGTTGTAGTGCTCGACGAAATAATATCATACAAAGACAATATCAACTGCACGATTTCGCTTATCGGCTCTCTTACATCCTTGTTTACCCAGTCTTTTATCATCTGATAATATCCTGTTGTGACAAATGAAACTATATAATTTTTGACAGGGGGGTATAATCCTTGGAAATTAGCGTCAATAACTTTGTGCAGGGATGGCATACTGAAAAGCTTCTTGTGAAAATCGCCGCTTACATTCTTGTTTATTACAAGTCGTGCAATTTTTATATTGTTTTCAAGATAAACAAATATTGTCACAAGACTTCCGCCAAGAGAGTGACATTTCTGAAGTTCCTGCTCAACAAGGGACAGCATTTCGTTTTCCATTTCTGTAAACAGATCATATGGACTGCTGTAATACTTGTAGAAGGTTGAGCGGTTGATACCTGCTTTTTCACACAAGGCTCTGACGTGGATTTTGTCAATAGGTGTTGTCTCGAACATTTCTAAGAAAGCTTCCTTCAGAAGCCTTTTTGTGAGAATAACTCTCTGATTTTCTTTTTTTTCCATAATATACCTCTGTTTCTGAATTTAAACCAACAGTTTGAATACAAATGTTGATTAAATGGACACAAACACACAAACAGTTGTTTTTAATCCAACACATGTATATTATAACGCCTTTTGTTGCAAAAGTCAATGGACAAAACAGCGCCTTTTGTTTAATTGAGTCGGGATTTATATCTTGATTATTGGGCATGAGTGGACTATAATAAATAAAAAGGAGTTGGAATTTATGGCGAAGTTTTGCTGTGAGCAATGTGCTTATTACGATTACGATGAGGAATACGATGAATATTTCTGCTCGGTGAATCTAGATGAAGACGAAATGGAAAAGTATATGAGCGGAAACACCGATTCCTGCCATTATTTCACCCTTTATAACGAATACAAAATAGTAGAAAAACAAAACTGACGGGGTGGGGCTCAGGGCCGAATGAAATTCGGCTGAGCGACCCCGAAGGGGTCGCTCTCACCGCCCGACGCAGTCGGACGGTGCCTGAGCCCCTCGCTTCCCGTAAGGCACAGAGTAAAATTAAAACAGGAGAAAGCTATGCAGTCACTCAGATATTTATATAAAATAGGCAGAGGCCCTTCATCGTCTCATACAATGGGCCCCGATAAAGCCGCAAGATATTTTAAAGAAACATACCCTGATGCCGATAGCTATAAAGCTATATTGTACGGTTCTCTTTCAAGTACAGGCAAGGGACATAAAACCGATGAAGCTATACTTGATGTTTTTGAGGGCGATAAAATCGAACTCATTTTCGGCAGCGGTGCAACAGAAAACCTTCCGCACGAAAACACAATGGAGTTTTTTGCTTATAAAAACGGAGAAGAGATAGCGAGAGAACGCATAATGAGTGTCGGTGGCGGCAGAATCGTTGTTGAAGGCAGACCTGAGCTGGACGGCGATGATGTATATGATCTTCGCACTTTCGGGCAGATAGCCGATTATTGTAACAGCCACAACATAAGACTCTGGCAATATGTGGAAATGTGTGAGGGTAAGGAAATCTGGAATTACCTTCACGAAATATGGAAGACAATGAAAAATGCTGTCAATGAGGGGCTTTCAACAAGAGGCATACTTGACGGTGGCTTAAATGTTGAAAGAAAGGCACAGTACCTCTACAATCAGTCTCACATCGACGAGAGTGAAATAACAAAAGAAAACCGTCTTGTATGTGCTTATGCATTCGCTGTAAGTGAGCAGAATGCAGGTGGCGGTATAATTGTCACAGCTCCGACTTGCGGAGCCTGCGCGGTTCTTCCCAGTGTACTGAAATATATGCAGGATAAAAAAGGCTTCAGCGACGACGATATCTGCAAGGCACTTGCTGTCGGCGGGCTTGTGGGTAACCTTGTAAAAACCAATGCCTCTATAAGCGGTGCGGAATGTGGCTGTCAGGCTGAAATAGGCACAGCCTGCTCAATGGCTGCTGCTGCACTTTGCGAGCTTTTCAAAATGGGTATCGGTCAGATAGAGTACGCTGCCGAGGTAGCTATGGAGCATATGTTAGGTCTTACCTGCGACCCTGTCTGCGGTCTTGTGCAGATTCCCTGTATTGAAAGAAATGCCGTTGCGGCAATGCGTGCTATCAATGCCCTTTCACTTGCAAATTTCCTGTCAACAACAAGAAAGATAAGCTTTGATACAGTGGTTGAAACTATGTACAAAACAGGTAAGGATCTTAATGATATGTACCGTGAAACATCTCAGGGCGGTCTTGCGGCAACGTATATGCATCCTGGAAGCTGATGAATACAAATTTGCAGGTAACATAACGCCGACGTCCCATAAGGAAGTATTTCTTTAAAAAGTGAAATAACTTCACAATAATGCGTTAAAAATCACCGATATGCGTCAGCATTATCGGTGATTTTTGCCTTTTCTTGCAAAGCCATTTCGCATTTTAAAGTGCT
>JAZSGK010000115.1:0-18614 GCA_045532695.1 Acutalibacteraceae bacterium | reverse complement strand
TTGTCACGGATTTCCTTTGTATTGAAGTAGTAAACTCTCTGATCTTTCGGTGCTTCACCGCCATAAGTGAAACGCTTGCCGATATTCTTGAAGGTAGCCTTTACGCTTTCACCGAATGAGCCTGCAAAAATGCTGGGTTCTGTTGAAGCATCGTATGTAAATTCGCCGGGCTCAGCACAGATTTCAACCACCTTGCCCTGCTCAACGATAATCATGCACTGACCGTCAGCAACAACGATACCTGAGCCTGAGGTAATGATGTTTTCGTCGCCCTTATAGTTTGATGAGCGACCTGTTGTTTTCTTCTGTCCCTTTCTCATAAGGACATCGTTGGGAAGAGAATCACAAACGAAAAACTCTTTCCACTGGTCGGCCATTACGCCGCCTGCTGCACCGAGAGCAGCTTTAATAAGTCCCATATCAATTTCTCCTTTATATAAAATTATTTTCACAACTGACAAGGTAATTACAATTATAACCTATAATGTTGAAAATAGCAAGTAAACAGGAATATCGTTATAAATTAAAATCTCCTGCGACTAAACAAACCGCAGGAGACAAATAGTTAATTTTAATGTTATTTATATATTCAGTTTTAAATTTTGTGTACCCGCTTCTTCTTTTATCCGATGACATATCTACAAATGATTTATTTTGGCGGCTGACCTTTTTCTGACGGCCATCACTCGCCCGCGTTTCATCAATAAACTTTACGCTTTCACTCTGGCACCCTCTGCTGCCGAATATAGGAAATGTTGATTTATACTCAGTGAAAGCACTCTTACTCTGTTACGGATACAGTAATGTTTTTCTTTATGAATCCTGTCAATCACTACATCCGACTGACTTTTCTCTCGGATTCGTTTCTTCATTTTCTCCTTAAGTCAATTCACAAAAGTATTCCTTATACTTAAGTTATGACTTTATATATTTAATTCGACGTATCGATCTGACTATCTTTTCATATTATACAATCCGGACGATTTTCCTTCGTCAAAGAATTGCATCAGGGATTACATCTCTTTCAGTAATCAATATTAATTTTAAATTTTTAGATATTATCAAATCGTACGGTTTATACTAAACAGTACATTGGTAACACCCCTTTCTCTTATTTGCACCTTAATTATAGCTTTCTTTGTGCTATATGTCAATAGTTTTCAACAAACTAATTATATTTTGTGAATATTGACAGTTATCGATTAATAGTTTTTTAACAAATTAACTAAAAACTTCCGCCATATATTTCTACAGCGGAAGTTCTGATACTTATTTGAGATAGCTGTCTATAAGGTCGATTACCCTCTTCGTCGCCTTGCCGTCGCACATTTCCATCTCTTTTTTCTTGAATTCTTCAAGGGAGTCGCCTGCATCGGAAGATACCGCCCGTCTGAGTGCCGGAAGAAGACAGTCTGAGCTTTCTACTATCTCACCGGGAAGATCCCTTTCATATTTAAGATAAAAGTCGCCCTTGTAGTTTTCGTAGTCGGGTACGTAGAACACCATAGATTTACTCAGAAGCGAAGCGTCAAAAACAATAGTGGAATAGTCGGTTATGACTACATCGGCAACTGCTAAAAGCTCAGGTGTGGGGTCATCGGTATAATCCTTGACTCTCGGGTAAAAACAGCCTTTGAGATATTCCTGCTTCATAAAGGGGTGCCTGCAAAGAATAAACACCTCATCATCGTCGAGCTCGTCATTGAGTCTTGCAAAGTCGATTTTCAGGTCAAAGGAAGTAATTTCACCGTCTTTCTCTCTGAAGGTCGGGAAATATACATAAACCTTCTTATCCTTTAAAAGCGGGTGCTTGAAACAGATTTCATTCTTTTTTTCCGTAATCTTGGCATCATTAACGAGAATGTCTGACCTGGGTGTGCCCGTAGCTCTGACAATATCCATATCAATACCGAATGCATGAGCGTAAAACTGCCTTACATACTCCGAGGAAACACATACGGCAGAGTACTGAGAATGAGCCTTATATTCGCTGAGTCTTGAACCGATATTCGGATTATCAAGACCAAAACGCCTGAAGGCACCGCCTGTATACCAGACCTGAATAAGCTTCTGCTCGGGTCTGAGCCTCATATGGCGAAGCTCATCGATATAGTCGTCGGTAACGATAACCTTGCTTGTGAGAAGGTATTTCCGGACTTTCAGTCTGTCACTCAGGCTGTGGGGTGTCTTTTTGCAGAATCTCACCTTTTCACCCTGATATTTCTTGTAAACCGCCATCAAATTTTCGAGAAAATCTCCGTCGCTTCTTGATGAAAAGAAGAAAACACGTTTTTTTATACGCTTAGACGAAAGGAGCACCGTAAACAGAATCTCAAACTGTCTCACCATATGATATAAAACCAGAGACAGTTTCTCTTTGGATTTCGCTACCGCCTTTTTGAGTGTAACATTCCTGAAGGTAATGTTCTTATATTTTCTCAGCATCTGTCTGCAGGTTATGGGAAGAATGTTCTGACTTTTTCTCAGATGGTTGATAAGCTGCTCCTCGCTGTATGACATATACACTCCCCTGTGGGAAAGCTTTTTAAATTTTGAATGAGTATAAAGCTTATGCACATCGAGAACAGTATTCTCCGAAAAATAGAAATGTATACCCCTGAGATGCTCGGTTCTGAAAAGCTTGTTGCAGAAAAACAGATCCAGAGCATAGGTGCAGTCATTTTCTTTTGTGCGGGTCTGCCTGATATCGCTATAGTAGCTGAGCTCTGAGAAAATATACTCTGCGGTTTTTTTACCGTCAAAGTGCGTCAGAGGCGAGGTTGAAAAGCCGTATTTATCCTTGCCCTCAAGAGAGGTATAGTGTCTCATTATCATTTTAGGGTTAAGCCTTGCAGTGCCGTCCTGATACATTATGTATCCTGTCGATGACCTTTCGAGAGCGATGTCCCTGAACTCCCCTGCCGTATCAGCATCAATGAAGGTAATATTGGGCATATGAAGCCATTTTTCAGGGAAGCTGTCTTTTATTGCACTATGGACAAAAAACTCAAAGCAGGGCATAGTCTGCATAAAAACTGAGCTGATATTTGTTTCCAGCATTTCTGAGGTGACAGCATTTTCACTAAGACTAATACATACAGTAACCCGAGGATTTTCTGACATTTCTTTTCTGCTTCTGAGAAGATGTCCGTCATAGAATATATCCTTGTTTTTATCTTCAAGAGCTCTTCGTCCCGAATCCGAAAGGCAATCACAAAGAGCCATAATTATATCGGCATATTTTTCTATATCACTATCCGAAAGGCACCAGAAATGTCTGTAGTAGCTGTAGAGCAGAACTGTGATTTCCTTATGGTAAACCTGGTCAATGTAGCAGACCATCTGCTTTTTAAGCTCTTTTCTGTCAAAGTCGCTGACGCTCTCTTCTATTGCTTTTGTGAATGCCTCAGTGGCTCTGAGAATTATATATTCATAGGCGGCAAGGTAATTTTCAATATTTACCTCTGATACACCCTCGTTCATTACGGGGTTGATATAGCTGACAACGCCCTTTGAAGATGCGATAATCTTTTCGCTTTCAAAGACATATGACATAGTGAAGGCGGCTTCTCTTGCCTTGCCGTAGGGCTTGAAGCTGATATTATGACTTTCAACCCTGCTTTTAAGAAAGAGCTTATTTGTTACGGCACCGTTCCATATAAGATCCGTATCAAATTTGTCGATAATCTTTCTTCTCAGGAGTATATCACTGCTGCTGAATTCGTGCTTACCGTAAATATCGCTGCTGGCCATAGGTGCAACACAGAGATCTGCGCCCTGCTTTTCGGCAGTCTGATAGAGACTTTCAATCAGGTTTTCCGAGAAAATTACATTCTTATCCGCAAAAGCAATATACTTGCCCTTTGCTTCCTCTATGCCTTTGTTTCTTGCCATAGAGATACTGTCATTTTCCGTTCTTATGTATCTGAATCTCTTGTCAGAGAGATATTTTTTCATTATTTCCGTTGTACCGTCATCGGTGGCGGCATCAATGAGAAGTATTTCAATGTCTTTTAAAGTCTGATTTTTCAGAGCATTAAGAGCGCTCTCGAGATTTATTCCGTAGCGGTGAATTGCAGTTATAACCGAAACCTTTACACTCATGCTTTCGCCTCCTTAAATTAATGTCAGTACCGGATCATTATCCGAGTAAAAGTGATGCCGCGTACAAAAACAGCTTATCCTTCCTGAAGTTGTCATTCTTCTCGTCATATTCATAGACATAATCGGGTGCTATACCCGTTTTTTCGTAGCCGTCACCTGTGTAAGGGGAAATTTTACCAACTGATAAAAGCAGCGCACCCTCACCGCTGAGTTCGAATATCTCCTGAACAAGACAGTCGCCCTTCGTGCTCTCATCGCCGTAAATTTCACACTTACTCATCAGCTTCATATCCGAAACGAAAATCTCAGCAGCAGAAGCCGTTGATGAGGAAACCAGTACGGCAACAGGGAGGTTGATTTCTCCCGGAGTCATGTTATAGGTTCTGACTGTCTTACCGCTGTTGTCAGTCACGGTAGCGGCAGGCTTTTCATCGGTTGTCATAGGTAAAAACAGATCAAGAGTCTCCATGGCAGCATCATAGTTTACACTCTTATTGTCACGAAGATCAAGCACCAGAGAAGTGATACCCGAAGCAATAAAAGTATCAAGAGCAGCCGATATCTGCTGAGGTGTGCCCGAATAAAAATCGCTGATGGCAATATATCCCAGACTGTTCTGATAGACGCCCGTTGATACAGACTTGGCCTCGTAGCCCTTCTGCAGAGTAACAGCCTTTTCGTTTGAGTTTCTTTTGTAAATTATATTGACAGCACCGGAGTTGTCCTCGAGCTTTGATGAGAGCTCCTTGTAATTCTTGCCTGTCAGCTTGATACCGTCAAAGGCAACAATGATGTCACCTTTTTTTAATCCCTGTGCCTTAGCAGGTGAGCCGTCATAAACCTTGGTGATCTTAATCTGACTCTTTGCGGTTTTCTCATAGTCGATGCCGATACCGAGCATATCGCCTTTGATTTCGCTCTTATATTCGGCGTATTCTCCCTTGGTCATATACCGTGAGTTGCCGTCACCCAAAGAGCCGACATAGCCCTTAATAAGCGAATCAGCAAGGGCTGTCGTGTCGATCTCGCCGAAATAATTGTTCTTTATAATGCCGTCAACCTCATCTAAAAGGTCATATCTTTCCATTTTTTCAGGCATACCTTCAACAACGCTGTCATATCTTGCGTCTATAACTTCATAGCATATAAAACCGCTGATGACTGCAGTAATAAGTATAGCGGTAATAACAAAGCCCAATGAAATCTTTTTGTTCACCTGAATCATCTCCTTTAAAGCTTAACAGCATTATAAAACACAATCAGAGGGATAGTCAGACTATCCCTCAAACTTAAGGTTTCTTTACAAAATTCATAGGATCCTTCTTTTCGCCGTAATAACGGATTTCGAAATGAAGATGGGGACCCGTTGAGTTACCCGTAGAGCCGACACGGCCGATCATCTGTCCCTTTGAGACACTGTCGCCTGCACTTACATATCTAACTGACATATGTGCATAAAGGCTTGAATAACCGTCACCGTGATCAATAAGCACATAGATACCGTATCCGGAATTACTTGTTACGGCAGAAATAACCTTACCTGCTCTTGTTGCATAGACAGGCTTACCTGAAATACCGCCGCCAGTTATATCGGTACCGCCATGGAAGCTCCAGCCGGAAATACTTGCCGAACGGTAGCCGAAGGGACTGCTGATATAGCAGGAAGCGTTGCCGAGAGGCCATGCCCATGAAGCATTGGAGTTGTATCCCCCACCACCGCCTGAAGGCTTTGTAGTTGTGGGATTGGCGTTACCGCCGCCTGCAAGTGTAGTTGACTGCTGTACCGATGTAGCGTAGTAATCCTTGAGGATCTTGTCAATTTCAGCGTCAGCCTTTTTCTTTTCGGCTTCAAGCTCTTTGATATAGGCCTGATAAGCGTTACTTGATTTGTCAAGCTCGCTGATATAGGTCTCGATTTCACCGTATTTTTTCTCAAGATCCTTCATTGTCTTTTTGTATTCGGCCTGTTTTACGGTGAGAACGTTTTTCTTTTCAATCTTTTCGTCTCTCTTCAGGTCAAGCTCAGTCTTTTTGCTGTCAAGAGAAGCCTTATCATCCTCTAACTTCTGCTTTTCAGCCCTGAGTTTGGTTACCTTAGCCTTGAAGTCCTCGATGGTTTTCTTGTCACTTTCGCTCTGACGCTTCATCATTTCAAGTCTCGTAAGGAAAGAAGCAAGTGAATCTGCACCCATAAGTATCTTAAGTGTTGACTCATTGCCTGCCATATATGCAGCTCTGAGACGCTCGGCAAGCTGTTCACTTGATTCATCGATGTTGACCTGAGTCTTTTTGATGCTTTTTTTAGTCTTAACAATATCCTCTTCAATGATAACTATTTCACTGCCAAGCTGCTTGAGCTTTTTATTGAGATCGTCAATTTCCTTATCGATGGTATTGACCTGAGTCTGAAGGCTGATGCCCTTCTGCTCAACAGTTTCAATCTGATCTTCCAGAGTCTCAAGATATTCCTTCTGAGCCTCTGCCTTATCTTTGAGGGATTCGAGTTTCTTTTTGTTTGCTGCAATTTTATCGTCGAGCTCATCAATTTTGTCTTCAAGCTCACTCTTTGTTGCCGCTGAAACCTGAACTACAGGCTCTGCGAAGAAAACTGCAGTAAACATCAGGGTGAAACACAGCAAAATACTAAGTATTTTCTTTTTCACCTAATCACTCCTTAATTTGGGTTTTTAACGTAATTTAACGGGTCTTTCTTTTCGCCGTAGTAGCGTATTTCAAAGTGGAGATGTGCCTTGGTTGAGTTACCCGTATCTCCCACTCTGCCTATCATCTGACCCTTAGCGACTGTATCGCCTGCACTTACATATCTGACAGACATATGAGCATAGAGACTGGAATATCCGTCTCCGTGGTCTATAAGCACATATATACCGTATCCGCTGTCACTCGTTACAGCTGAAATAACTCTGCCGGCTCTTGTTGCATAAACAGGTGCACCGTGAAGTGCTCCGTTACCGCCTGCAAGGTCGATACCGCCATGAAAGCCCCAGCCTGAAATACTTGCATCTCTGTAGCCGAACTTTGAGCTGATATAGCACCAGCGGTTACCTATCGGCCAGGCCCATGAGTCGTTTGTGTTGTAGCTTCCGCCGCCTGACGGTTTAGTCGTTGACGGATTTGCATTACCGCCTGAAACAAGAGTTGTCGTCTGCTGATTAGAGGTTGCGTAATACTCCTTGAGTATCTTGTCTATTTCAGCATCGGCAGCCTTTTTATCAGCCTCGAGCTTTGAGATATAGGACTTATAAGCTGCACTGGACTTATCAATTTCTTCAATAAGAGCATCAATGGAGTTATAATTCTCCTGAAGCTTTGCACGTGCAGCCCTCTGAGCCTTTTGTTTTTCCTTGAGTTCAGCTTTCTTTTCAGTAGCTTCTTCTCTCTTTAAATCGAGCTCGGTCTTTTTGATGTCGCGCTCGTTTTTGCTTTCTTCGAGCTCAGCCTTCTGATTCTGAAGCTCTATTACTCTGTCTCTGAAATCTTCGATAATCTTCTTATCTCTTTCAGAGGTTCTTTTCATCATTTCGAGTCTTGTCAGGAAAGAAGCAAGTGAATCAGCACCCATAAGTATCTTGAGATCTGATTCCTCGCCCTGCATATATGCAGCTCTGAGTCTCTGAGCAAGAAGCTCACTTGACTCCTCGATGTTTGTTTCGATTTTAACGATTTTCTTTTCGGTTTCGGCTATATCCTCTTCTATAATGGAAATCTCACTTTTAAGCTGTCTGAGCTTAGCGGTGAGCTCATCAATCTCTTCATCAATTGCATTTATCTGGGTCTGTATAGCCGTATCCTTAGCCTTCATAACATTTATCTGTGCTTCAAGAGCTTCGAGATATTCTTCCTGCTTTTCCTTCTTTTCCTTAAGGTCATCAAGCTTACCTTCAGCATCTTTAATCTGCTGGTCGTACTTTTCTATATCGGCTTCGAGCTCGCTTTTGGTTTTAGCGTAAACGTCAAAGGATATAGCAGTAACTGCAAGTATAAGGCAAAGTACAAGAGAAATAAGTCTCTTTTCATATCCCCTCTTAAGCATACTCTTAAATGTCATTGGCTTCACTGCCTTCTTTTTTAAGGTACTTTCTGATTGACACAACGCTGCCGATTGAACCGATAACGATACCGGAAACAAGGTAGCATATAATCAGAAGAGGAAGATAATCAAACAGTGAAACTGCCTGACTTCCGAACATACTCAGAAGAGCCTGAAGAGACATACCCTCAAATCTCTCAACAATAATTGTTATAATCAGGGCGACCACACCGGAAATAAGACCGATGAAGATACCCTCAATCATAAAGGGCCAGCAAATGAATGTGTTTGTGGCACCAACGCTCTTCATAACCTGTATATCAATTTTTCTTGAGGTCATGGTGATACGGATAGTATTGGAAATAATAAACATTGAAACTACAGCCATTACTATACCGAGAACAATGCATATAGCCGTAATAGAGCTCTGAAGAGTTGATATCTGATTGACAAGCTCCTGGCTTTCTCTTACGGTATCTACATTGTCAACCTGCTCAATAAGAGCAAGAGTATTAGAGAAGTTTTCAAGGTTACCCACAGATATTCTATAGGAATGAGGCAGAGGATTTTCAATAATGCCGTCGAAAAGTCCTTCTTCAACGCCGAATTCCTCAAGCTGCTGTGCATAACCCTCTTCTTTTGAAACAAACTCAACACCGATAACGTCGGGGATAATCTGTAAATCAGTACCGACCTTGGCAACGGCAGAGTCCTCAATGCCTTCCTTTACGAAAGCTACAACAACATTCTGTTTTTCAAAATCCTTGACAAGGGTACTAACATTAAGAAGAATAATTGCCGAAAGACCTACAAGTAAAAGGCAGGCTGTGAGTACGCTGACTGATGAAATCGACATACTGCGGTTGGCAATCATATTGTGAATACCCATCTTTGTAAGGTAGTTTGTATTAAGACCACCGGAGGTTCTGCGCTTATTGTTATTCTTACTCATTGCTGCTTACCTCCTGATTATTATTTTCCTGAATTTCACTCTCGGCTACTGTTTCAGCCGTTTCAGCGTACTCTGCCGATGTATCAGCCGCTTCACTCAGGGGGATATCCTCAGCAACTGTCTCTTCCGTTACGGCAGCAGGCTTTCTGACGGGCTCAGGTCTGTGAGGAGCGATTTCTGTCTTATATCTTGCAGGTACATCAGAAATAATCTTACCGTTTTCGATTGTAACAACTCTGTGGTCAAACTGATGAACAAGCTCAAGGTCGTGAGTAACGACTACAACCGTTGCACCAAGGGAGTTGATTTTGTCGAAAAGACTCATAATATCACTGGAAAGCACCGGGTCAAGGTTACCTGTAGGCTCGTCCGCTATAATAACATGGGGATTATTTACAAGAGCTCTTGCTATGGCAACACGCTGTCTTTCACCTGTAGATAACTGGTTGGGGAAGCAGTCATGCTTATCTGAAAGGTCAACGAGCTTAAGTACATAGCGTACTCTCTTTGTAATTTTCTTTTCACCCATACCGATAACACGAAGGGCAAAGGCAACATTATCATAAACGGTCATCTTGGGTATCAGGCGGAAATCCTGAAAAACAATACCAAGCATACGGCGAAGGTAAGGCAGGTCTCTTTTCTTCATACGCTGAAGGTTATAGTGACCGACAGTAACACTGCCCGCATCGACGTTTTCCTGACCCATAATTACATTTAAGAAGGAGCTTTTACCGGCTCCCGAGGCACCAACGATAAAGACGAATTCACCGTCTTCAATTTTAACATTCACGTTGTCAAGAGCAATGGCACCGTTTGTTTTGTATCGCATGGATACGCCGTTAAATTCTATCATTATTCTCTCTCTCTTTAAGTTATTTTGGTTGCAATAAAATTTAAGAATTAATATTTGATGGGCTTAGCATCAAGATACTTCTTTACCATTAAAGCAACTTTAAAGACAATAGCATCATCGAACTCACGAAGGTCAAGACCTGTGAGCTTCTTGATTTTTTCAAGTCTGTATACGAGAGTGTTTCTGTGAACAAAGAGCTTTCTCGATGTTTCTGAAACATTAAGATTATTCTCAAAGAACTTCTGGATTGTGAAGAGTGTTTCGTGGTCAAGACCTACAATTGAACCTTTTTTGAAGATCTCACGAAGGAACATTTCACAAAGAGTTGTGGGAAGCTGGTAAATAAGTCTTGCGATACCAAGATTTTCGTATGTAACGATAGTCTTTTCTGTATCGAATACCTTACCTACCTCGAGAGCTATCTGAGATTCCTTGAAGGAACGGGGAAGATCCTTGATACCTGTTACAATAGTACCGATACCGATAACGGCATTTACATAGTGTTCGGTATGAAGAGAGTCAACAATGCTTCTTGCAAGCTTCTCAAGGTCCTTGATTTCGTTGCCCTGACGGACTTCCTTAACGAGTGCGATATCTGTTTCATTAATATTAATAACGAAATCCTTATTCTTATCCGGGAAGAGAGCCTGAATGCTTTCACTTACGGAAATCTCTGCTCTTTCCTGAGTTCTTATAAGAATTGCACAGCGTGAAACCTCGTTGTTGAAGCCGAGTTCACGTGTCTTGAGATAAATATCACCGGGAAGAATATTATCAAGGATAACGTTTTTAACGAAGTTGCTTCTGTCAAACTTCACGTCATAATACTGCTTGATACCGCCGAGTGAAATTGAGATAAGCTTTGCAAAGGAAGCAGCATTCTCGTCGTTTCCGTCAACGAAAATTGCACTGTCGGGATGGCTCTGAGGACCGATAGCAAGGAAAGTCTTACCTGCAACAACCTTAATTTCGCTTGAAGCAAGAATGTCTTTCATATCGGCGAAACCTGTTTCACCGATTCTGCCAAGGTCGCTGCAGCATACTACAGTACCTGCCGCATCAACAACACCGATGGTGCGGTCGATGGCATCCTTCATCTGATGAATAATTCCCTGGAATAATCTGTTAGACATTTATAGTGTCCCCCCACTTAAAAATCGTTTATTGGATATTTTGACTATCGTCACTTTTACCATTGTACACAATTTATCGTCAAATTGCAATATAAATGAGTGAAATTTTTAGATATTTTTTCAGTTTTTTTACTTTTCTCACATAAAATTTGTGATTTTCAGCACTATTTACCCCTTTTTCGGGCCTTTCTTAGGGCATTTTAACATTGTTAAATTTAACCATATAATTACTCTTTTACCGCTATATCCGAGCAATGCTATTGGTAATTTTGTCCATAGTGTACATATTGACGAATAAATTTCTATGTCAGCGCCTGCAAATACTGTTTGCATAGAGACGGCAGTTTATGGTATAATAAAAATAATATGGAAATTACAGGAGGCACTTAAATGAACATAAAAACACTTTGCAGCGGCGTTAAGCTCTGCTTTCATAAGACAGCTCAGTTCAAAACATCTGTTGTCAGTCTCAATATTATAACACCCCTTGACTCAAAGGCTTCACACAAGGCTCTTCTTGTGCACCTTCTTGCCCGTACCAACAAGGATAACCCGACAATTACGGCAATGAATAGAAAGCTCGCTTCACTTTACGGTGCGGTTATTCATCCGTCGGTGCACAAAATAGGTGAAAGCCAGGTGCTGACACTGTCTCTCGTCTGCATCGATGAACGCTTTGCACTGGATAAGGAATCAGTACTCGCTGAAGGCATAAAGCTTCTCCTGGACTGTCTTTTCACTCCCGATATTACAACAAAAGGCTTTAAGGAAGAAAACCTTCAGAGAGAGAAAAGATTGCTGTGTGAAAAGATAGACAGCGAAAACGATGACAAAATACGCTATGCATATAAAAAGATGATAAGCGAAATGTGCTGCGATGAAAACTACGGTATAAGTGAGCTCGGTGAAAAGGATGAAATCAATGCCCTTACAGGCGAAGAGCTCTTCAACGTCTGGAAGCAGCTTCTGCTTTTCAGTCAGATTCAGATAAACATCGTCGGCAACTTCAGTGAAGCTCTTATCGAAGATGCTATACTCACCCGTTTTGAAGCTCTCGAGAGAAAGAAAGCCGACATCATAGAGGTAAGAACAGAATTCATCACCGAAAGCTACGGCAGTAAGACCGTTACAGAAAAGCAGAAGGTTCAGCAGGGCAAGCTTGTTATCGGCTTCAGAGCAGGTCAGACCTACGATATGGATAACTTTGCCGCTATAAAGATGATGACTGCTGTTTTCGGCAGCGGTACCTTCTCAAAGCTTTTTACAAATGTAAGAGAAAAAATGAGCCTTTGCTACTACTGCTCTGCAAGACTCATCAATTCAAAGGGCATCATTGCTGTACAAAGCGGTGTTGAGACAGAAAATATAGAAAAGGCTCTCAATGCTATCCGCCATGAGCTGGACGATATGAGAGCAGGCAACTTCACCGACGAGGATATCAAGGCAGCAAAAATGAGCCTTAAGGACAATTACAGCAGTGTCAGCGACAGTGTAATGTCTCTTGATTCCTGGTTCACTGCTCAGTGTCTCAGCGGAGAATTCCTCACACCCGAGGATTATATAAATATGATTGAAAATGTCAGCCGTGAAGAAATCATAGTTGCCGCCAATATGGTGACTGAGGACACGGTATTTATACTCGAAAGCGAAAAGGAGGCAGAATAATGAGTGAGAAGCTTATAAGAAACGAATTGCTTAATGAGCAGTATTATGAAATCGACCACGAAAGCGGTCTGAAGATATTCGTTATGGAAAAGCCTGACTACTCAGGTGCTTTTGCAATGTTCGGTACAAAGTACGGCAGTGTTGATACCTGCTTCCGTATCAAGGGTGAAGAAAATTATGTGAGCGTACCCGAAGGTATTGCACACTTCCTTGAGCATAAGCTTTTTGAAAGTGAAGAGCTTGACGCCTTTCAGCGTTTCAATGAGACAGGTGCAAACGCAAACGCTTTCACTTCCTTTGACCGTACCTGCTATATTTTCCAGTGCGCAGGTAACTTTGAAAAGAACCTGGAAATCCTGCTCGATTTTGTAAAGCACCCCTATTTCACCGAAGAAACAGTACAGAAGGAGCAGGGCATCATCGGTCAGGAAATCAGAATGTATCAGGACAATCCCGACTGGCAGGTACTCTTCAATCTTTTAAGAGGTGTATATCACAACAACCCTGTAAGAATTGATATTGCAGGCACTATCGAGTCTATAGCCCAAATCAGCGCAGAGCTTCTTTACAGCTGTTATAACACCTTCTATAATCTGAGCAATATGGCACTTGCCGTTGCAGGTAACGTAACAAAAGATGAAGTCCTTGCCATTGCTGACAGAATACTCAAAAAAGAGGAACCTGTTTACTTCGAACAGATTGTGCCCGAAGAAGATAAAAAGGTAAAACAGGATTATATCGAAGAAGAGCTTGGCGTTGATATTAAGAAATTCGCTCTGGGCTTCAAGGAAAACCTTGACACAATACTCCCCACACCTAAGCACACCCTTGTAATGAATTTAGCTCTTGATATCATCGCCGGAAAGGTATCGTCTCTTTACAGCAGACTTATTGAAGAGGGACTTATCAATACGAGCTTCGGCAAGGAATATTCCACCGGCAGAGGCTACAGCCTGAGTATCTTCACAGGTGAAAGTCACGACCCCGAAAAGGTAAAGGCTGAAATCATAGCTGAAATCGAAAAAATCAAGACCGACGGTATATCTGACGAGGACTTCACCGTATCTCTCAGAAAGCTCTACGGCGCTCATATTTTCGGCTATAACGACGTGGAAGACCTTGCAGGAAATCTCATCGATGCATATTTCGGCGGTTTCGGTTTATTTGACACTGCCGAGCTTTATAAGGAAGTCAAAAAAGAAGAAGTTGAAATGGCAATCACAGAGTCATTTGACAAGAATAACTGCTGCCTTTCGGTTATAAAATAAAGGAGAAAAATTATGAGTAAAACCTTAGTTCTCGCCGAGAAGCCCTCCGTTGCAAGAGATATTGCAAGAGTACTTGGCTGTAAGCAGAAGGGTGACGGCTGTATTATCGGCCCGAAATATATTGTAACGTGGGCACTGGGTCACCTTGTGACTCTTGCCGACCCCGACGCTTATGACGACAGATATAAGGCATGGAGACTTGAAGATCTGCCCATGCTTCCTGAAAAAATGAAGCTTGTCATTATCAAGCAGACCTCAAAGCAGTACAAGGCAATCTCCGCTCTTATGAAGCGTGACGATGTTAAAGACCTCGTAATTGCTACCGACGCAGGACGAGAGGGTGAGCTTGTAGCAAGATGGATAATGATGAAGGCTCACTGGAAAAAGCCCACCTACCGCCTCTGGATTTCATCTCAGACCGATAAAGCAATAAAGGAAGGCTTCGCTAATCTCAAACCTGCAAAGGAATATGACAACCTCTACTATTCCGCTCAGGCAAGAGCTGAGGCAGACTGGCTTGTCGGTCTCAACACAACAAGAGCCCTCACCTGTAAATATAACGCTCAGTTATCGGCAGGCCGTGTGCAGACTCCGACACTTGCTCTTATAGTAAAGCGAGAAGAAGAAATACTCGCTTTTCAGCCAAAGGATTACTACAGTGTTCAGGCTGTGTTCAAGGGCTTCAATGCCACATTCAGAGACAAGAAAAACAATACAAGATTTTCTGACAAGGCTTTCGCCGAAAAAATTGCAGAGGCGACAAAAGGCAAAAAAGGCACAGTAGTAAAGGTTGAGAAAACCGCAAAGAAGACTCCCCCACCTGCTGCCTATGACCTGACAGAACTTCAACGTGATGCAAATAAGAAATACGGCTATAGCGCAAAACAGACTCTTTCACTTATGCAGAGCCTCTACGAATATCACAAGGTACTCACCTATCCCCGTACAGACTCACGCTATATCACCGACGATATAGTTGCAACTATCCCAGAAAGACTCCGTGCAATGGCAGTAGGTCCCTATCAGTCGGCAGCTATGAAGCTGGCAAGAAGCCCCCTTCAGACTAAGTACATTGTCAACAATGCAAAAGTCACAGACCACCACGCCATAATCCCCACTGAGCAGAGTCCCAATCTCGCAAAACTCAGCTTTGAGGAAAGAAACATCTATGATTTAGTTGTAAAGCGTTTTATGGCTGTACTCTCGACACCAATGGAATACGATGAAGTAAAGCTTCAGATTGACGTCGGTGAAAACAGCTTCTATGCCAAGGGTAAGACAGTTAAAACAGCCGGTTGGAAAGAATTTTACGGCATGTCAGACGAGGACGATGAAGATGAGGCAGAAAACCGTTCGCAGGATCTGCCGGAGATACGGCAGGGTACACAGCTTGAGGTGCTCAAAACAAAAATTATAAGTGGTAAGACAAGACCTCCTGCAAGATACACTGAAGCAACTCTCCTGTCAGCCATGGAAAACCCCGTAAGTCAGATTGAAGATAAGAATCTCAAGAAGGTAATTGCCTCAACGAGCGGTCTCGGTACTCCTGCAACAAGAGCCGATATCATCGAAAAGCTCTTCGATAATTTCTCCATTGAGCGTGTCGGCAAGGAAATTCATCCGACTGCCAAGGGCAAGCAGCTCATTAAGATTGTACCGCCAGACCTTAAATCTGCAGAGCTTACGGCAAAATGGGAGCAGGAGCTTCAGAACATAAGCAGAGGTACTGCCAATATGAAAAAATTCATCGGCGAAATGAGAGACTATTCAACTTCACTCGTTTCAATGGTTATCGGCAGTAACGCTCAGTATACTCACGACAATATGACCAAAGAAAAATGCCCCGTCTGCGGAAAATACCTTCTCGATGTCAACGGCAAAAAGGGTAAGATGCTCATTTGCCAGGACAGAGAATGCGGATACCGTAAGGGTCTTACCCAGGTAACAAATGCCCGCTGTCCCGAATGCCACAAAAAAATGGAGCTTCGCGGTGAGGGCGACAAAAAGATGTTCACCTGTGTATGCGGCTACAGAGAAAGGCTCTCGGACTTCAACAAACGCCGCGAGGACAAGGGTGCAGGCAAGGCAGATGTAATGTCATATATGAGAAAGCAACAGGCACAGCAGAAAAAAGAAGCAAACGATAATCCCTTTGCAGATCTTCTGAAGAACTGGAACAGCTGAAAATAAAGATTGATGAAGAGGCAGGTTGGCGGCTCCATTAAATCGCCTTCAGGGCGATTTACAGCGACGCGTCGCTGACCCGGACGCAGTCCGGGTATGGAGCCGCCCCACCGCTGACCGATTCGGCGGGACAAAATCAGAAGCTAAGCAACCTTTAATTCTGCATTCAAAAAGCTTCTTCGGAGCTTTTTTAGCACCTTTATATAAAATATTGTATAGGTTTATGTGTATTTTTTACTCATAAGCACTTGAAAAAAATCCCATAATGATATAAAATTGCAGATGGTGTATTTTTATACTTTGTTAAAATAAAATGTTATATAAGAAAGGAAAGACACTCATGAACGTATTAAACAAGAAATCAGTTGAAGATATCGACGTAAGAGGCAAAAAAGTTCTCATCCGTTGCGACTTCAATGTAAAGATGGAAGACGGCGTTATCACAAGTGATAAGAGAATCGTTGCTTCACTCCCCACTATCAAGTATCTCCTTGATAACGGTGCAAAGGTTATCGCTTGCTCACACCTCGGCAGACCCAAGGGCGAATTCAAACCCGAATTTTCACTTGCTCCTGTAGCAGTAAGACTCGGCGAACTCCTCGGCATCGAAGTTAAGATGGCTAAGGACGTTGTTGGTGAAAGCGCTCAGGCTCTCGCAGCTGACCTTAAGGAAGGCGAAGTTCTTCTTCTTGAAAACGTTCGTTTCCACAAGGAAGAAACAAAGAATGATCCCGAATTCTCAAAGGCTCTTGCTTCACTTGCAGAGATCTATGTAAACGATGCTTTCGGTTCAGCTCACAGAGCTCACTCCTCAACAACAGGTGTTGCTGACTATCTTCCCGCAGTTGGCGGTTACCTTATCCGTAAGGAACTCGAATACATCGGTGGCGCTCTCGAAAGCCCCAAGAGACCTCTCGTTGCTATCCTCGGCGGTGCTAAGGTTTCGGATAAGATCGGCGTTATCACAAACCTTATGGAAACAGTTGATACTCTCATCGTTGGCGGCGGTATGGCTTACACATTCTTCGCTGCTCAGGGTCACACAGTTGGTACTTCAATCTGCGAAGAAGACAAGATTGACCTTGCTAAGGAAATGATGGAAACAGCTAAGGCTAAGGGTGTAAACTTCCTTATTCCCATAGATAACAGAGTTGGTCTTGAATATAAGGCTGACACTGAAAACAAGATTGTAGATTCAGACGATATCCCCGAAGGCTGGATGGGTCTTGACATCGGTCCCAAGACTGAAGAACTCTTCGCAAACGCTATCAAGGGCGCAGGTACAGTTATCTGGAACGGCCCCATGGGCGTATCAGAATGGGAAGCTTTCGCTTCAGGTACTATCGCAGTTGCTACAGCTATTGCTGAAAGCGGTGCAATCTCAATCGTTGGCGGCGGCGACTCAGCAGCAGCTGTTCAGAAGCTCGGCTTCGCCGACAAGATGAGCCACATCTCAACAGGCGGCGGTGCTTCACTCGAATTCCTCGAGGGTAAGGATCTTCCCGGTGTTGTTGCACTCAACGACAAATAATTAATATTAAGGAGAATGGAAAATGAATAAAGCTACACGTAAAGCAGTTATCGCAGGTAACTGGAAAATGAATATGACCCCCTCACAGGCTACAGCTCTCATCAATGAAATGAAGCCCCTCGTTGCAGGTGCAGACTGTGAAGTTGTTCTCTGCGTACCCTTTGTTGACATCCCTGCAGCTCTTGAAGCAGCTGAAGGCTCAAACATCAAAATCGGTGCTGAAAATGTACACTTCAAAGCTTCAGGTGCATACACAGGTGAAATCTCAGCTGATATGCTCAAGGAGCTTGGCGTTGAATATGTTGTTGTAGGTCACAGTGAAAGAAGACAGTATTTCGGTGAAACAGACCAGACTGTTAACCTTCGTTCACTGGCAGCTCTTAATGCAGGTCTTAAGCCCATTATCTGCGTTGGTGAAACTCTCGAGCAGAGAGAGCTTGGCTACACCGAGACACTTCTTAAGTACCAGACAAAAATGGCTCTTACAAATGTAACTGCAGACCAGCTTAAGGATGTTGTTATCGCTTACGAACCCGTTTGGGCAATCGGCACAGGCGTTACAGCTACAGCTGATCAGGCTGACGAAGGCAACGGCTACTGCCGTGCAGCTATTGCAGAGGCATACGGTGCAGATGTTGCTGAAACAGTTACAATTCAGTACGGCGGTTCAATGAACGCAAAGAACGCAGCAGAGCTCGTTTCAAAGGTAAATGTTGACGGTGGTCTTATCGGCGGTGCTTCACTTAAAGCCGAGGACTTCTCAGTTATTGTTAAAGCAGCTTCAGAAGCATAAATAAAAAGGGCTCTATGAGCCCTTTTTATAAGTCAGGAATTAGGGATGAGGAATTATGAAGCAGGCACCTTAAGCCT
>JAZSGK010000145.1:0-4310 GCA_045532695.1 Acutalibacteraceae bacterium | reverse complement strand
GGCAGAAATCTTATTCACTGTGAATTTGTAGGTGATGATCACTGGTTCAGAAAACTCGTAGGACCCATGCTCAGCTTACCGGAACACAGTGCTCTTTATGATTACAGCGAAGATGTATTTTTAGGTGTCTTCGGAGCTCTTATGTCAACAGGTGTGCTTTATCTTTGTTTCCGCATCAAATGCAAGGAGGCTTTTGTTAAAGTCAGAAAAGGTAAAAAGGAAATAGAGGCACTTTTCAGCAATTTCCCTGCAAGATGCAAGGAGAAATTTGCCTTTGAAGCTGACAAAGTAAGACAGCAGACAAACCTTGCCGATATGCTTTTATGGTGGTGTGTGAGAGTGCTTATGGTTTACGCCTTCATCACCATCGAAAACAAAGCTGAGGGCGTACTGCTTCTTGTGGTGTCTCTCGGTACTGTTGCCATAAGCCTTCTTCATCTTGTAACACCTAAAGATTCCATGTTCTGCAAGATTAATTACAGAGTCCAGTCACTTCTTTGTGTGATAGTTTTTCTGGGCTCATACTGCGGAAACTATGTTGCTATTTATTATATCACAGGCAGATTTGATACCCTTCTTCATTTTATGTCGGGCTTTATTTCTACAGCGGCAGGGTACTATATAGCTCTGACCCTTGTGAAAACAGGCAAACGCAACGAAAACTTGGCTGTCTGCCTTTTCGCCATAGCTTTTTCCCTGACGGTTATTCCCATACACGAGATGACGGAATTCTTCGGTGACTATATCTGGGGTACCACCAACCAGGGCTTTATGTGGGAGCCAAGCGACAATATTCTGCTTTACAGACTCTTCGGCAGAGGCGTAGGCAATGAAATGCTGATTCGTATATACGATACGGTTTATGATATGTCCTTGGCCACAACCTCGAGCATCATATCTTTCTTCTTCCTGTTTGCTGTTCTGGAGAGAAAAAGAAAGGCAAATCCCGCTGATTACAAAAATGTAACCGAAAAACAGACTGTCGCCTGTTGACAAGAAATAAAAAATATGGTAATATATTCCCTGTTAAGAGAATGTCCTTTTTAAAAAAGGGGAGTAGCTCTAAGCTGTAAATCAACAATCGCCTTACGGCTGGTTTACAGGCCTATGACAGGTAGCAAGACCTTTAACGGAACGAAAGTGTTCTGTTAAGGGTTTTTTTATTAGTACACTGCCGAGGGATATAATATTCTCTTTAAAGTGTCAATAATATTGAATCAGAAAGATTAAAAAGAAAGGAAACTATGTATGAAACATTATCTCCACACAGCAGAAGAAGTCTTTTCCGAAGTTAAGTCCTCTGCCGAAGGCCTTACAAGTGCCGAAGCTGAGAAGAGACTTGAAGCAAACGGAAAAAACAAGCTTGCAGAAGCTAAGAAAAAGTCAGCTTTACAGAGATTTGCCGATCAGCTCAAGGATCCTATGATTATCATTCTCATTATTGCTGCAGCCATTTCAGCAGTAACAGAGTATATCGAGGCTTCAGCTGCAGGTCACAGCTTCTTCCCCACAGACACAATTATCATTCTTGCCGTTGTTATTATCAATGCAGTTCTCGGTGTAATGCAGGAAAGCAAAGCCGAAAAAGCTGTTGAGGCACTGCAGAAAATGTCGGCGGCAACAACAAAGACACTTCGTGACGGTCAGATTGTAACGGTCAAGAGCGAAGACCTTGTAGTCGGTGATGTAATTCTCCTTGATGCGGGTGACGCAATCCCTGCTGACTGCCGTATCTTTGAATGTGCAAGCATGAAGATTGAAGAGGCAGCCCTGACAGGTGAATCAGTTCCCGTAACAAAGCTTGTAAATGCACTTATGGGCAAAAACGAGGAAAGCGAAGTTGCTCTCGGCGACCGTAAGAATATGGCATATATGGGCTCAACTCTCGTTTACGGCCGAGGCAAGGCTGTTGTTGTAGCAACAGGTATGGATACGGAAATGGGTAAGATTGCCAATGCTATTTCACTTGCTGAAGAAGGCAAGACTCCTCTTGAAATAAAGCTCGAACAGCTTTCAAAGATTCTCACAAAGCTTGTTCTTGCTGTCTGTGTTGTTATCTTCGGCTATAACATTGCTATGCACTTTATCACAGGTGCAGAGGGCGCATTCTATGAGGTAGCACTTGATTCATTTATTACTGCTATTGCACTTGCAGTTGCCGCTATCCCCGAGGGCCTTGTAGCTGTTATGACAATCGTTCTTTCAATCGGCGTTACCAATATGTCAAAGAAGAACGCTATTATCCGTAAGATGAATGCAGTTGAAACTCTCGGCTGTACTCAGATTATCTGTTCAGACAAGACAGGTACACTTACACAGAATGTAATGACTGTTGTTGATCATTATGCTCCCGACGAAAAACTCCTTGCAACAGCTATGGCTCTTTGCACAAATGCTGAGGTTGCAGAAGACGGCAAGGGTACAGGCGAGCCCGACGAGGTAGCTCTTATCAACTATGCAAAGACTCTTTCACTTCCAAAAGCAGAGCTCACAGTCAAGTACCCGAGAATCGGCGAGGTACCCTTTGACTCAGGCAGAAAGATGATGTCAACTGTTCACGAAAACGGCGGTGCTTTCATTCAGTTCACCAAGGGTGCTCCTGACGAAATTCTCAAGAAGTGCAGTCATATTGATATAAACGGTGAAGTTTTCGCAATGAACGATGAGCACCGCGAAAAGATTGCTGCAGAAAACACAAGAATGGGCAACAAGGCTCTTCGTGTATTTGCAGTTGCTTATAAAAAGTACACATCGGCTCCCACAGCATTTGACTCGGAATCCCTCGAATACGATATGACCTTCATCGGTCTTACAGGTATGATTGACCCGGTACGTCCCGAGGTCAAGGACGCTATTGTCGAGTGCCGCAGTGCAGGTATCACACCTATTATGATTACAGGTGACCACATCAATACAGCTAAGGCTATTGCAAGAGAGCTGGGCATTCTCACCGATGACAGCCAGGCTATGATGGGTGCAGATATTGACAAGTACTCTGACGAAGAATTTGAAAAGTTAGTTGAAAATATATTTGTCTATGCACGTGTTCAGCCTGAGCACAAGACAAGAATTGTAAACGCCTGGAAGAAAAAAGGCTATGTAACTGCTATGACAGGCGACGGTGTCAATGATGCTCCCTCAATCAAGAGTGCAGACATCGGCGTAGGTATGGGTATCACAGGTACCGACGTAACAAAGAATGTTGCTGATATGGTACTCACTGACGATAACTTTGCAACCATCGTTTCAGCAGTAGGCGAGGGCAGAAGAATTTACGATAATATCCGTAAGGCTATTCAGTTCCTTCTGGGCTCAAACCTTTCAGAGGTTGTATCTATCTTCTTTGCAACAATTATGGGCTTCACCATTCTCGAAGCTCCCCATCTTCTTTTTATCAACCTTGTAACAGACAGTATTCCTGCTCTTGCTCTTGGTCTTGAAAGACCCGAAGCAGACATTATGAGAAGAAAGCCCAGAAGCAAGAATGACGGCATCTTTGCAGGCGGTCTCGGCTTTGACTGTGCATATCAGGGTATTCTTGTAAGTATTCTCACTGTTGCAGCATTCTATATCGGCGAATGGCTCGAGTGTCTCCAGACGGGTGCAGCTTTTGCCTGGACAAACATTCACGACAGCTCAGAGGGTATGACAATGGCATTCTTCACAATGGCTATGTGTGAGATTTTCCATTCATTCAATATGCGTTCACAGAGAGCTTCCTCAATCGGTATGGTATTCAAGGGCAGCCACAATGTAGCTCTTTACGGTGCAATGGTCGGCTCATTCCTTCTTACAACTGCAGTTGTTGAGGTGGACTTCCTTTCAAATCTCTTCGGCTTTGCACATCTTGACCTTAAGGCATATCTCATTTCACTTGGTCTTGCAGTTCTCATTATCCCCATTGTTGAAATAGTGAAGGCTATTCAGAGAGCAGCAAGTAAGAATAAGGCATAATAAAGTTAATAGTTTTATTGGGACGCGGGTCAGACTCGCGTCTCTTTTTTTATTTATCCCGCCGGGGGAGTGAGGAGTTAGGAGTTAGGAGTTAGGAGTTAGGAGTTAGGAGTTACCAATGAAGCTTCGCTTCAATTCATGCCGAAGGCAATTCATGACCGCAGGTCAATTCATGGCGTAGCCAATTCATCTGATTGTGAATTAGTTGCGACAAAGCGACAAAGCGACAAAGCGACAAACTTTTATATAATTAATAAAATTAATAAATTAAAGAAATCTCTTAAATATTATGTCGCAATGTCGCAATGTCGCAATATCTCAAATATCAAAGTTCAATCCATTCTTTCTTCCAATAC
>JAZSGK010000142.1:0-6125 GCA_045532695.1 Acutalibacteraceae bacterium | reverse complement strand
ATCAACAATGCAGAGTGAATGACCGAATTTACCGAAGTCGAAATCAATCTTTTCGATGACGGGCTTTGATGTATCCTCAAAATCGATTCTGACGAAACCGCCGACACTGCATGCCATCTGATCAAGAAGTCCGCAGGGCTTGCCGAAGTAAACATTTTCACTATACTGTGAAATCTTGGCAATTTCAACAGGATCAACCTTACCGTCATTATAGAGATAGTTAAGCATTGTGCAAACAAGAACTTCAAACGCTGCTGATGAGGAAAGGCCTGAACCTGAGAGAACCTGAGATGCTGTTGTAGCATCGAAGCCGCCAACATTATAGCCGAGCTCCTTGAATCTTGCAGCAATACCTCTCACAATAGCCTTACTGCGACCCTCTTCTTCAGCCTTAACACCGAGATCATCGCATTTTACTTCATCTATGGGGTAACCTGCCGACTTAATGCGGATAACACCCTCATTGTTTTTAGAAGCAACCGCAATAGCATCGAGACTGATACCGCCTGCAAGCACAAGACCGTGGTTATGGTCAGTGTGGTTGCCGCCTATTTCAGTTCTTCCGGGTGCTGAGAAAAGAGCAACCTCTCTTTCCCCGTTTTTATCAAACAGATTTTTAAAAGCGTCAAGTGCATCTAAAAATCTGTCATACTGTGCTGCGAAGCTCTCTTTAAGATAAACTCTTGAAAAGCTTTCATCGAGTTCCTTATTTTCGAGAAGCTTCTTCATATCATTGAAGCTTGTCATCATAGCCAACCTTTCTGTAAATAATATATTTATTTTCTTTTTAAATTCCTTAACTGAAGCGCTCCGCTCAAAGACAGGAGCATCATACCCGAGAAAATCAGCAACAAAATCAGCGGAACAATAAAGCTTGCCGAAGCAGGGTCATAGACACTGCGGCCGATGAGGGTATATGAAAACAGTTTATAGCTGTATCCGAGAACAGAAATAATAATGTATCTTTGATAAGAAATATCTGTAGAGCCATAAAGGCAACTGACAGAATTTACAGGAAGACAGGGAAGAAGTCTCAGAAAGAAGAGTACCACACCCGAGCCTAACCGGCTTTTATCTATAAACTCATAAGCTGTCTCATATTTTGACAGTATTTTTTCGGCGTTGCCGCCTCCGAATCGTCTGCCCCAGAAAAACTTTGCAGTAAAGAGAATAATCATTCCTGCAAGATTAATAAGCAATGCATAATACCACTCAAAAAGCACACCGCTGGCAACACACATACATGCTATAGGGAACCAGGGTATTGCCGCCTTAAGAAAGAAGTTCACGAAAACCAGGAGCACCGTTGTCACAGTAGCACCGTACGTGAGCATCCATTCCTCATATGATGCGAGAGTATTTACATATTTACTGTACCATATAGTAAAACTGTCACTGCTGAAAATTCTCAGAAGAATAATCAAAGCTAACGCTAAAACAAAACATATAAAGGCCATTGTGTTGATAGCGTATGTTTTGCTTCTTCCTTTTTTCAAGTACTCTCATCCTCTCTGATGAAAATACGCATAATATTTCACAGTATACGCTACTATATTTTATAATAAAAATCACTTTAGGTCAACACATTTTAGTAATTTTCTTAGCAACAATTTAAACTTTACGGAATTTATATAATTAAAATAATAAATGAAAGGTAATTTTTTTAAAATTGCTGACATATTTTCATTCCTATGATATAATACTTATGTGAAATCTATGTGTGGAGGATATGTATGAAAATTGTAATTTTAGACGCTTATGCAGAAAATCCGGGTGATTTATCCTGGGATTGGCTTAAAAATTTGGTTGACGAGTGTGATATTTATGATATCACTCCCCCTGAAAAAGTAATTGAGAGAAGTGTTGGCGCTGATATTCTTGTTACCAATAAAACTGTTCTTACGGCTGAAATTCTCTCTCAGTTGCCGAATCTCAAATATATTTCTACCTTGGCAACCGGATATAATGTTATAGATACAAAGTACGCTGCCGAAAAAGGCATAGTAGTATCAAACATACCGGCTTACAGCACTGACGGTGTCGCTCAGCTTGTGTTCGCTCTGATCCTCGAGATAGTTAATCACGTAGCGCTTCATAATAAGAGCGTAAAAGACGGAGATTGGTGCAGAAGCGAGCATTTCTGCTATTGGAAGGCTCCCATTGCCGAGCTTGCACACAAAACTCTCGGCATAGTAGGCTTCGGTAAAATAGGCAGCGCCGTTGCTCAGATAGCAAATGCATTCGGCATGAAGGTTATCGCCTATTCCCCTAACACGCGTTCATACAGCGGTTTCGGAAAGGTTGATTTTGTGTCCCTTGATGAGGTAACAGAAAACTCCGACTTCCTTTCTCTTCACTGCCCTCTTACTGCTGATACTCAGGATCTTGTAAATCTTGATTTCCTTAAAAAAATGAAAAAAACAGCTGTGCTTATCAACACCTCAAGAGGTCCCGTAATAAACGAAGCAGACTTAAAAAAGGCTCTTGACGAAGGCATAATTGCAGCAGCCGGTGTTGATGTACTCTCAGTTGAGCCTGCAAGAGATAACAACCCTCTTCTTACCTGCGAAAACTGCATTATCACTCCTCATATTGCATGGGCAAGCTTTGAGGCAAGAAGCAGACTTATGAATATCTTCAGAAGTAATGTAGAAGGCTTTATCAGCGGTAAACCCGTTAATGTAGTTAACTGAAAGGAGCAAGACAATGATACACTATATTGAAAACGAAAAGCTGACTGTCGGTGTTAAAGAGTTCGGCTGTGAGATTGCAAGCATTAAATCAAAAGCGACAGGCTACGAGTTTATGTGGCAGGGGAATCCGGATATCTGGAGCGGTCAGGCGCCTATACTCTTCCCCATTGTCGGCAGACTTATCGACGACAAATATACTCTTGACGGTAGAGATTATGAAATGCCAAAACACGGTTTTGCAAGAAAAATGCTTTGGGAGTTTATTGGCGGCAATGATAAATCAATGAGTTTCCGTCTTTCGGACACTGCCGATACGTATGAAATTTATCCCTATATTTTTGATCTCACTGTTACATATACTCTTGAGGGCAATACACTTACTGTTTCGCACGATATCAGCAACAAAAGCGAGAAGGTTATGTATTTCTCGATAGGTGCGCATCCTGCTTTCAACTGCACCATAGGCGATAAGCTTACTTTTGATGAAAACGAGGCGCTCAGCACAGAAAAAATCGATTTAGTAAAGTCATTGCGACTTCCCGATAAGATACCTGTGCTCAATAATTCTAAGGACATTATTATAACAAAAGACATCTTCAATGAGGATGCCCTGATTCTCTCTGATATTAAATCTGAAAACATAACTCTCAACCTTGCTGACAGCGACAGAAAGATTATCTTTAACCTCGGCAATGCTCCTTACCTTGGCATATGGGCTAAACCCGGAGCACCTTATGTCTGCATAGAACCCTGGTACGGTGTGAATGACTCACAGACAAAGAAAGAGGATTTCTCACAAAAAGATGCAATCAACGCTGTTCAGGTTAATGAAACCTTCAACTTTACATGGAAAGCAGAATTCAGTGAATAAACTTGCTGATTCGACAGAATACAAAAGCAAAAGGCTGTCACAAAAGTGACAGCCTTTCATTATAGCTTTTTTAAAAAAGTTAAAATAAAGAGATTTTGCAACCTCTGATTAACCGCTATGTATAGAAACTGCGGTTAAATCAGGGTTACTTAGTTTTCCTTCTTCTTAAGGCAAACGAATGCTGCAGCTGATGCTACTGTGAGAGTTGCAATTGCTGCGAATACAGCTGATGTATCACCTGTATCGGGAGTCTTAGTTGTAACAACAACAGGCTTCTTAGTTGTAGTCTCTGTTGTGATAACAGTAGGCTCTTCAGTAGTTGTTTCTTCAACTTCACCACTGAAACCGATGTACATGTTTGCGAAGAAGTTTACGATGTCGTTATCGAGCATGCCTTCGATAGCTGTTGTATCGAAGCCAAGAGATTCGAGACCAGCAAAAATGCTGTCTGCGATACCTGCAACTGCATCTGTAGCGGGAGCTGATTCGCTTGTTGAATCGCCGGCAACGTCGTCACCGAGTTCGTAGTCACCAAGATCAACGCCTGCACCACTGAATGCATCTTCTACTGTGCCGAGAACTGAATCAAGCTCGCCTGCACCTAAACCGCTGAGCATATCTGTAGCAGCTGATGTATCCATGTCGCCACCGAGGAGACCTGTAAGCCAGCTAAGATCTGCACCTGAAGCAGTTTCGTCTGATGAAGGAGCAGCAGCTGATGTTGTTTCGCCTTCAAGTGCACCAAGTGAAGCTTCGAGATCTGCAAGAGCATTTTCATCACCACCGATGATAGCAGCAGCATCAAAATCTTCGAGACCGAGGTCACCAAGGATAGCTGTTAAATCTGCCTCTGAAAGTGTGCTGAGATCTGCACCTGCAAAGTACTCTGAAAGTAAACCTTCATCAAGAGCTGAAGCAGCGGGCACAAGCATGCAAACGCAAAGAGTGATTGCTACTAAAACGCCGAAAAACTTTTTCATAGGTTATCAAATCCTTTCTAAATATTTATATCAACGGCACAAAGCCGTAATATACAATATGATATTATATTATACACCTGATTGTACAATAAATCAATACAATACGAAAAATTTGTTATTATTTTTTAGTTACCAGACAATATAAACGTCGAGACCCTTAACCTTGTAGTCCTCACCTTTGATCATACCGTTTCTGTCAAGGGACTCTACAAAAGCACCAAGCATTTCCTTGTCTTTCATAGTGATTCTGCAATCGATTGCAAGCTCACTTCTGTCTGAGAACTTGTCGAGCTTACCGGGTACAAAACCAGTGCACCACCAATATTTTCCATATTCACGGGTATAGATAATCTCACCTTTACGAAGACCGTTCATTGACATATAAAGTGAATCTTCATCGCTTACACAGTCATAGTGCTCTGTTGTTCTGTCGACAGGCTTATAATAAACACCAATTTCGTGACCGACAAACACATAACCGTACTGACCTTTCCAGAACTGAATCATCCAGTCCTTGTTGTCATATCTGAACTTACATCTCATTGTGTCTATGTAAATTGCCGTAAAAGCAGCGAGGTTATCATACAATTCGTTATAACCCAAAGCTCTCTGCCAGGGATCTTCATTGGTATAGTAATAATTGCCTGTAGGGTTATACTGATAACTCGCAAGACCGTCATCAAAAAGAACACCGTTTGGCTTGAGACCATCTATAAGACCGCCCAATCCACCGCCGGAATTACCTCCGGAAGCAGTTGTTGACGGCAACTGGAGTGAAGGTAAGGTTAAATTACTTCCGGTAGTTGTCGGAGCCACAGTGGGCTGTGTTGTCGGCACCGTAGTTGTATTGTCCATATGGAATGTTGTGATAAGGTTAGGATCACTTGTAGGGGGTACCGGCGCAGTTGTAGTAGTTGTAGGAGCCGTAGTAGGTATTGTTGTGGGCTGAGTAGTCGGTACCGTTGTAGTTATAACAGTAGGCTGAGTTGTTGTCGAAACATCAGTCTGAGGCTGAAACCTTGCGGTCATAGCCTTAACGCCTAAAAGTGAACCGCCACAAACAACAATCATCGCCAACAGAATTATTATTAAATTTTTGTTTTTTGCAAGGCCTGAAAAATCAAATTTCATCTGCAGTCCTCCTATATATTATTTTAAACACATTCTTATACCATTTTATCCTCGTATTATAATAGCAGAACAAAGGCAAAAGGTCAAGTATTTCGATAAATATTTACAAATCTTAATACACGGTTAATGTATTGTTTAAAAGAACTGCAGAGCATAATTTTACAATAAATATCCACCCGCATAGCGGGTGGTTTTTCCGTTTCGGGCATAGCCCTAATACTACAGGCAACGCACAAGTGCGTCTTTTATTGGCCTGCCAGCCACGCATAGGATTACTTGCTACCCGTAAACGGGTCTCTTGGGTCGAATAGACTCAACTGATCACTTTGTTTATCTTCTTTCAGTTGATTCTCTATGTAATTTTTAATGGCGGCTGTATTTTTACCTGTTGTATCTACATAATATCCTTTACACCAAAACTCACGGTTTCTATATGCAAATTTCATATTA
>JAZSGK010000107.1:0-9283 GCA_045532695.1 Acutalibacteraceae bacterium | reverse complement strand
GGAATGTGCGGCGGCTGCAGACTTACTCTCAACCGTGACGGCAAAAGGGTGACAAAATTTGCCTGTGTTGACGGCCCCGACTTCAACGGATATGAGGTTGATTTTGACGAAGCTATGTCAAGAAGCCGTATGTACAGTGATTTTGAAAGACACGAATATGAGGATTCATGCAACCTCTTCAGGGAGGTAAAATAAAATGGCGAATATGAGCAAGAAAAAAACTCCTATGCCCACTCAGCCGGCAGAGGAGAGAATACATAATTTCTGTGAGGTAGCCTTGGGATATACGGAAGAAATGGCAGTTGACGAGGCTTTCCGTTGCCTTAACTGCAAGACAAAGCCTTGCGTTTCAGGCTGTCCCGTAGGTATAAATATCCCTGCATTTATTGAAAGAATAAAAACGAAGGATTTTGACGGTGCTTATGAAATAATCCGTTTTGCTTCCTCACTTCCTGCAGTATGCGGACGTGTCTGCCCTCAGGAAAATCAGTGTGAAAAATACTGCGTCAGAGGTAAAAACGGTGAGAGTGTGGGAATCGGCAGACTTGAAAGATTTGTTGCCGACAGACATAACGAGAAAGAAATAACTGAAGTGAAAGAGATTGCTTCAAAGGGCAAGAAAGTTGCTGTTATCGGCTCAGGCCCCTCAGGCCTTGCCTGCGCAGGCGAGCTCAGCCAGAGAGGCTATGAGGTTACCGTTTTTGAAGCGCTCCATGTTGCAGGCGGTGTGCTTGTTTACGGTATACCCGAATTCCGTCTTCCCAAGTCCATTGTGCAGAAAGAGGTAGAAAACCTTAAGAAAATGGGCGTAAAAATTGAAACCAATATGGTAATCGGTAAAACCCTTACAATAGATGAGCTTATGGAAGACTACGGCTACAACGCTGTTTTTGTGGGCTCTGGTGCAGGACTTCCTAGATTTATGGGAATACCCGGTGAGTCACTTAAGGGTGTATATTCAGCAAACGAGTATCTCACCCGTTCCAACCTTATGAAGGCTTACAGAGAACACTCGGGAACACCAATTATGAAAGGCGGAAGGATTGCAGTTGTAGGCGGCGGAAACGTTGCAATGGATGCGGCAAGAACGGCTCTTCGCCTCGGTGCAGAAAAGGTGTATATAGTATACCGTCGTTCAATGGAAGAGCTTCCCGCACGAAAGGAAGAGGTTGAACACGCAATCGAAGAAGGTGTTGAATTCCGACTTCTCAATAATCCTGTTGAGATTCTGGGATATAAAAATGAAAATGACCCGAGAGACCCCAAAAACGGTTTCGTTACGGGAATTAAGTGCATAAAAATGGAACTCGGTGAGCCTGACGAGAGAGGCAGACGCAGACCTGTACCCGTTGAGGGCAGCGAGTTTGTTCTTGATGTTGATACGGTAGTAATGTCAATAGGTACTTCACCTAATCCTCTTATCAAAAACACAACTTCAGGTCTTGAAGTAAACTCCAAGGGCGGAATTATCGTTGAAGAGTCAACATGTGCAACTACAAAAGACTGCGTTTATGCAGGCGGTGATGCAGTAACCGGTGCTGCAACCGTAATTTCAGCTATGGGTGCAGGTAAAGCAGCAGCCAAAGCAATTGATGAAAAGCTTTCAGAGTGAACAAAAAACACAGTCCGTGATTTCGGTGTTACGGACTGTATTATTCGTATATGACGGTAGGGATGAATTTTTTGAAAAAATCTGGCTCGTCAGCATCGGGGAGAGGTATTTCTTCCGTCAGAACAAATTTTCCTTCAATGAATTCAAAAAGCTTCATGGGCTTTTGGAGCTTACGGCAGTTTTTTATCATATAGCTTGCACCGTGGCTTTTTCCGTCCCAGAAAATGAAAACAATATCAGAGAGGGCAAGAATCCAGTCGTTTCTTTTTAGCGGTGCAGCTCTGCCGTAAAGATCATATTCGGGAAGGATTTCGAGAATCTGAATGCGGTGCTTTTTTGCATAATTTCTCGCTGAGGTATCAATGCCTTTTGCACCGCCTGAAATAATCTGCTTGAAATCTGTGCCGATAAGTTCAGCTGGAAGCTCGGGCTGAAGACTTCTTGAGCCGACTATTGCAGCTTTCATAATATCCCTCCCTCAGAATGGTATAATAGAATAGTAACACAAGAAAAATCAAAAATCAATAGATTTGTAAAATAAATTCACATACTTCAAAGTAGTTCGGAGGCAACAGTCAATGTTTGAACTTACAAAAATCAAAGGAAACACATATAATTTTGATGCTTATACCAACGTGGGTCTTTTTATCAACAAAAAAGGTCAGGTTATTCTTATTGATTCAGGTGACCATAAAAGAACCGTGCGTACCTTCAATAAGATTCTTGAAGAAAAAGGTCTGAAGCCCGATGTGATAATATGTACTCATTGTCACGTTGACCACATTGCAGGCAACAGGTTTTTTCAGGAGAAATACGGAACTAAAATTCTTTGCTCCGACAAAGAAAGAATGTTCATAAAATATCCTGATGTTGAGCCTGATATAATGTATAACGGTGTAAGTGTAAATAAAAAACTCAATCCAAACTATCAGGGTGAACCCTCGGAGCCTGAGGTTTTTTCTGAAGATAACCTTCCCGAAGGAATAGAGCTTATTCCGATGCCCGGACATGCATGGCAGATGGTAGGTGTAAAAACCGAGGATAATGTTATTTTCCTTGCAGACAGCATTATGTCAGAGGAAACATGGGCTGAACATAAGCTACCGTTTTTCAATGATGTAAACGGTAGTATTGAAACACTTGAAATGGTGAAGGAGCTTGAGGCAGATATGTTTATTGCTTCTCATGCTCAGCCTATGGAAAATATTACGGCACTTGCTGACTTGAATATCACCAGGCTCAAAGAGAGAAAGCAGCTGCTTTACGAGCTTTGTAACGAAAACAGTGCGGATGAACTTTTCCTACTCTTTATGAAAGAGCTTGACATTGATGTGCAGTCCAATCGTTATCAGACATACTATGTAATGATGCGACATTATCTTCAGGCGCTTATTGACGACAAGCTTATCGAAGGTGAATTTAACGGTCTGGCATATATTTATAAAAGAAAATAAACCGTCTGCCGTGAGTGAGCAGGCGCCGATAACCCCCGACGGGAATTGTCTTAAGGAACAATTCCCGTCGGGGGTTGTTCCGTTTAAACGGAACTGCGTAGAATTTCTTTGAGGAAATTCTACGCAATCGGCGCCCTTTTGCTTGCCGTCAGCAGTTGTTTTGATGAAAACAATTAAGCTTTTCAGAAAAAATAAACCCTATTTTGAAAATTTTTCCATTTACCTATTGACTTTTTTTAGCAGTTGGAGTATAGTTATGACAGTGATTGGCACTCAAACATGCAGAGTGCTAAAACATAAAAATAAAGTGAGGTGAAGATATGGAATTAGGAAAAAGAAAAGAACTCATACTTTCTGCAATTGTTGAAAGCTTTATTGAATCAGGTGAGCCAATCGGTTCAAAAATGCTTATGCAGCTTCTTCCCATTTCAGTATCTTCAGCTACTATCAGAAATGAAATGAGCGAGCTTGCAGAAATGGGCTTTCTTGAACAGCCCCACACCTCTGCAGGCAGAATCCCCACTCAGTCAGGATACCGTTATTATGTAGATAACCTGATGAATAAAAATCAGCTTGATGAAGAGGAAAGACGCCACATTAAAAACGAGCTTTTACTTACAATGGGCAATCCCGATAAGCTTCTCGAAAAAGCAGGGGAAATGCTTGCAAAGCTTACGGGCTGTGCAGCAGTTGCAACAACCCCCACAGACGAGGGCGCAGTTATAAAGCATATTGAAATTATGCCTGTAGGCACGAGAATCGCAATGATTGTTATGATGACATCTTCAGGCATAATTAAAAACGGAATCTGCAAAACTGAAACTGAAATTACTCCCGATATGGTTGATACTTTCTATGAGATAGTAAACGAAAACTTTATCGGAAGACCTGTTTCAGATGTAGGAACGGTTATGATTCAGACTCTTGTTGCTTCTCTTGGCGTTCACGCTCTTACAATGTCGCCGCTGTTTGTTGTCCTTGCAGATATTGCAAATCAGGCTCTTCAGGCACAGATAAGGCTTGAGGGTGAGCAGAATCTTCTTCACCACAGAGAATACGGCAACAGCATCTACGATGTAATGAAATTCTTTGACGAAAAGGATAAGCTGGAAAGAGCAATTTCACAGAAAAAAGATACACCCTTACAGGTTATTATCGGTAAGGAAAATATGTACCGTCAGCTTGAAAATTCGAGTGTAATTATTTCAAGATACTCAATCGGCGGTCATGACGGCGGTGCAATCGGTATTATCGGCCCGACAAGACTTGACTACAGAAAGCTTATACCAAGCATAGAATATCTCACCTCAGTTGTGGGTGAAATACTTACAGATATACTTCCTAAGGAGGATGAATAATGGCAAAGAAAAAGCAGAATGAAGCAGCTGAAAACGAAGAAATTCTTGAAACTGCTTCTGAAGAAGCAGTTGATGAGACTTCTGCTAAAATTGAAGAGCTGGAAAAAGAAATTGCAGCTTCAAAGGAAGCTCATATCAGAACTCTCGCTGAATACGACAACTACAGAAAGCGTACAGTAAAAGAAAAGGAAGCAACCTACGGCGATGCAAAGGCAAGTACAATTACAGAGCTTCTTCCTGTTCTTGACAACTTCGACAGAGCTTTAAGTGTAGATTCTTCTGATTTCGACTCCTACAAAAAAGGTGTTGAAATGATTTATCAGAGCTTCACGGAAATACTTAAAAAGCTGGGTGCTGAAGCCTTCGGTGAAAAGGGCGAAAAATTTGACCCAAATTTCCACAACGGTGTAATGCACGTTGAAGATGAAGAATTCGGTGAAAACGAAATTGCAGAGGTCTTTTCAAAGGGCTATAAATTAGGCGACAGAGTGTTAAGACCCGCTATGGTTAAGGTTGCAAACTGAAAAAAAGCAGTTTAAATATACAATAATAAAACAACAAAACGAATTATATTTATGGAGGTAATTATATTATGGCAAAGATTATCGGTATTGACTTAGGTACAACAAACTCATGCGTAGCAGTTATCGAAGGCGGTGAGCCCACTGTTATCGCAAACGCAGAAGGCGCAAGAACAACTCCCTCAGTAGTTGCTTTCTCAAAGACAGGCGAAAGAATGGTAGGTCAGGTTGCAAAGCGTCAGGCTGTTACAAACCCCGACAGAACAATCGCATCAATCAAGAGACAGATGGGTTCAAACTATCACGTTTCAATTGACGGTAAAAACTTCACTCCTCAGGAAATTTCAGCAATGATTCTTCAGAAGCTTAAAGCTGATGCAGAAGCTTATCTCGGCGACACAGTAACAGAAGCTGTTATCACAGTACCCGCTTACTTCACAGACGCTCAGCGTCAGGCAACAAAGGACGCAGGTAAGATTGCAGGTCTCGAGGTAAAGAGAATCATCAACGAGCCCACAGCTGCAGCTCTCGCTTACGGTATTGACAAGGAAGCTGATCAGAAGGTTATGGTTTATGACCTTGGCGGCGGTACCTTCGACGTATCAATCATCGAAATGGGCGACGGTGTTCAGGAGGTTCTTGCAACTGCAGGTAACAACCGTCTCGGCGGTGATGACTTCGACCAGAGAATTATCGACTGGCTCGTAGCAGGCTTCAAGGCTGAACAGGGTGTAGATCTCCGCGGTGACAAGATGGCTATGCAGAGACTTAAGGAAGCAGCAGAAAAAGCTAAGATCGAGCTTTCAGGCGTAACATCATCAGCTATCTCACTTCCCTATATCACAGCAGATGCAACAGGTCCCAAGCACCTCGAAACAACTCTCACAAGAGCTAAGTTCAACGAGCTCACAGCTGACCTTGTAGAAGCTACAATGGGTCCCGTTCGTCAGGCAATGTCAGACTCAGGTCTCAACGCTTCCGATATTGACAAGGTGCTTATGGTAGGCGGTTCATCAAGAATTCCCGCAGTAAACGAAGCTATCAAGAAGTATATCGGCAAGGAACCTTTCAAGGGCATTAACCCCGACGAATGTGTTGCTATCGGTGCTGCTCTTCAGGCAGGTGTACTCGGCGGCGACGTAAAGGGTCTTCTCCTTCTCGACGTAACACCCCTTTCACTCGGTATCGAAACAATGGGCGGTATCAACACAAAGGTTATCGAAAGAAATACAACTATCCCCACAAAGAAGAGCCAGATTTTCTCAACTGCAGTTGACAATCAGCCTTCAGTAGAAGTACACGTGCTTCAGGGCGAAAGAGAATTCGCTAAGGATAACAAGACTCTCGGCGTATTCAGCCTTGACGGTATTATGCCTGCACGCCGCGGTGTACCTCAGATCGAGGTTACATTCGACATCGACGCCAACGGTATCGTACACGTAAGTGCTAAGGACCTCGGCACAGGTAAGGAGCAGTCAATCTCAATCACATCTTCAACAAATATGTCAAAGGAAGACATTGAAAAGGCTGTAAGAGAAGCAGAGCAGTTTGCTCAGGAAGACAAGAAGCGCAGAGAAGACATCGATGCAAGAAACGAAGCAGACCAGATGGTTTACCAGTGTGAAAAGATTCTCTCAGAAGAGGGTGCACAGAACCTTCCTGCAGAGGATAAGGCAGAGATTCAGTCAAAGATTGATTCACTCAAGAACGCTCTTCAGGGTGAGGACATCAACCTTATCAAGAACGAGAAGGAAGCTCTTACTCAGGCATTCTACAAAATCAGCGAGAAGCTCTATCAGCAGACTCAGGGTGCTCAGCAGGCAGGCGGCTTCAATCCCAATGACTTCGCAGGCGCTCAGGGCGGTTATGCAGATCCCGGTGCAGGCACAGACGGCTATTCAGATGCAGGCTACACCGATGCAAACTTCACAGACGCTAACTAAATGATTTTTTCGGAGCTGTCCGATTTCGGATGGCTCCATATTGTGGTTTAAGACCCAATGAGAGGAAAATAATAAATGGCAGAAAATAAACGCGACTATTACGAAGTCCTCGGTGTCACTAAGGGCGCTACGGACGATGAAATAAAAAAGGCCTACCGTAAAATGGCGAAGCAGTACCACCCTGACTTAAACCCCGGTGACGCTACGGCTGAAGCTAAGTTCAAAGAGGCAAACGAGGCTTACGAGGTACTCTCTGACGCTGACAAAAAGGCTCGATATGACCAGTACGGCCACGCAGGTGTGGACCCCAACTTCGGTGCAGGCGGCTTTGGCGGCGGCTTCGGTGGCTTTGGAGACGCTTTTGACTTAGGGGATATCTTGGGCAGTATGTTCGGCGGCGGATTTGGCGGTGGCTTCGGAGGAGGCAGACAGCAGAATCCCAATGCCCCGAGAAAAGGTGCAACTATTCAGACTACTGTCACAATCTCTTTTGAAGAGGCTGCAAAGGGCTGTAAGAAAACCGTCAACGTTGTAAGAGACGAGGTCTGCACCGAATGCGGCGGTAACGGCTGTGCCAAGGGTACATCTCCCGAAACCTGTAAAACCTGCGGCGGCAGAGGACAGGTCAATGTTCAGCAGAGAACTCCCTTCGGTGTTATGAGCACATCGAGACAGTGCACCGATTGCGGCGGCAGAGGTAAGACTATAAAGAATCCCTGTCAGAAGTGCCGTGGCACAGGCGTTGAGAGAAAGAGACAGACAGCAGAGATTGATATTCCTGCAGGTATCGACGACAGACAGACCCTCAACGTCAGAGGCGGCGGTAACCCGGGTATCAACGGCGGTCCTAAGGGCGATTTAAGAGTAAATGTAAATGTAAGACCCCATCCTTTCTTTGAAAGAGACGGCTTCGATGTATGGTGCGAGGTAGCTGTAACCTATGCTCAGGCAGCTCTCGGCGATACTCTTTATATTCCCACTCTTGACGGTAAGGTCAAATATGAGCTTCCCGCAGGCACACAGCCGGGCGAGGTTTTCCGTTTCAGAGGCAGAGGTATTCAGCAGCTTTCCTCAAGAAGCAAGGGCGACCAGTTTGTAAAGATTGTTGTTGAGGTGCCGAAGAATCTTTCTCAGAAGCAGAAGGATATGCTCAGAGAATTTGACAACACTCTTGAAAACAAGCCCAAGAACAATGTGCCCGACGGCAATATTGTAGGCGAGGAGAAGAAAAAATCTTTCTTCGACAAATTTAAATAAGATGTATAAACAGTCGTTTAAAGTCCCTGATGTGACAAATAACGACTGTTTTCTTGTTTCTCTTGTAAATTGCGATAAAATGTGATAAAATATCACAAGGATAAATTGCGATGAAAAGAGGTGAGACTGTATGGGCGAAAATCCGAGACTTTATTATCTTCACGAAAAGGCGGCTAAACTGCCTTTGACTCCGGGTGTATATATAATGAAGGATAAGTCAAACAAGATTATCTATATAGGTAAAGCTAAGAAGCTGAAAAACAGAGTAGGACAGTACTTTGCCTTTAAGAGCAGTCATGCTCCGAAGGTAGCAAAGATGGTTGAGAATGTCCACGACTTCGACTATATACTCACCGACAGTGAATTCGAAGCTCTTGTTCTTGAGTGCAGTCTCATCAAGCAGAATATGCCCAAGTACAATATCCTGCTTAAAGATGATAAGGGCTACAGCTATATCAAGATTACACCTAACCCCTGGGGCAATATAAAGGCCTGTTTCAGAAAAGATGACAAAAACGCCGAATACCTTGGCCCCTATATGGGAAATTTCAGCGTGACCAATGTAGTTGACCAGGCAAGGGAAATTTTTCTTCTGCCAAGCTGTAATAAGTCTTTCCCAAAGAATATAAATCCCCATACAAGACCTTGCCTTAACTATTTCATTCATAAGTGCTCGGCACCCTGTGCGGCGAAGATATCACAGAAGGACTATGAAGAGAATCTTGCATCGGCTGTTGAATTCATAAAGGGCGGCAGCGGTGAAATGGTGAAAAAGCTTCAGTCTCAGATGGAAGAAGCCGCGGAAAATATGGAATATGAGAAAGCGGCCCGTTACCGTGACAGAATACGCTCCATAGAAAGAATAGGAGCAAGACAAAAGGTGGTTGTAGAGGGTAGTACAAACGAAGATGTTTTTGCAATAGCTCAGAGAGGTAACAAGGCATGTCTTGCAGTGCTGTCATTCAGAGAGGGGCTTTTGGCTAATACGGAGCACTTTATTATAGACTACTCCGAAAATCTTGCAGACACACGATATGAGCTTATTACATCTTACTACTCCACGGGAAGACATATACCGCCCCTGATAGTTGTTGACGGTGATGTGACAGACAAAGAGCTTATCGAAGAGTACCTTACG
>JAZSGK010000094.1:0-4755 GCA_045532695.1 Acutalibacteraceae bacterium | reverse complement strand
TGAGCACTAAACACGTGGGTGTCACAGGTATGTAGGAGCGGTAGTGAATGACCGAGGCCTGCAGGATGAGAGTCGAGTCCTGTTTGAGACACACAAAAATATCAATTTTCCGTGATAGTTTCGATTTGCTGATATGAAAATTCTATAAATATTGAATTTGAAATGGTCTTATGATAGAATTTTAATCAGTAATATGGTGCTGGATATTGAAGTTAATAAAATAAAAGAGGTGAGGATTGTGAAAATTCTTGATAATAGTGATAAGCAGCTATTGACAGTTTTGCCTGACATAATTTTTGGAAAGCTTAATAAACGTGCCGATAAATTCAAGTTCATCGGTGGAGGAAGCTACGGTAGAGTTTATAAGGTTTTGCTTTCTGACGGAGAAACTATTGCGGTTAAAGGATATAAACTCCAAGGAATGCAGCATGAAGAAGCGCATCAGCTTAAATTTTTGTCTGAGCACACAAGTGTGAAAATGCCTGAAGTGCTTTTTACATATGAAGACAAGGATAACGCAATTTTAGCAATGAGCTTCGTTGAGGGACAGAATGTATTGAGTCCTTTGTTTCTGTTAAAGAGTAAAAGTCAGAAGCAGAAGTTTGCTGATGAGGTCATTTCAGGAATGCTTGAATGGCACAGTGTTACAAATGACAAGTTTGGCTCTTTATCTGATCCCGTCTATGAAAGTTGGTATGATTATTATAAAACAGAAAGGCAAGAACCTTGGCTCAAAGCGTTGAAAGAATTATCTGATATGGGAAAATTCAGCAAGAACAAGATGAAACTTCTTTTTGAAGCGACAGAGCTTTTTAACAAACTGCCTGAAGAAAATACAAAGCCTGTACTTATCCACGCTGACCTCAATATAATGAATATAATGGCTGACCCTAAAACTTTGAAACTTATTGCTTTCATTGATCCCTGCGGCAGCATATGGGCAGACAGAGAATATGATTTGTTTCAGTTTCGTAATATGTGGGGTGATGCATATGGTCTGTATGAAGCATATAAAAGAAAATGTGAACTATCTGAATTCACTGATTTCAGAGTAGCTTATTATGGTGCTATGCTTGAAGCATCAATGAGACTTAAAGGCGGTCATATTGTACCACTTTGGGAAGACTTGAATTTTGTTCGGCTGAAAAGAGAGATTAAAAAGCTAAAAGAAAAGATGTGATTTAATGAATATAGGAGAACTTGTATCGGTTAAAACAATCGAGCGAAAGAATGCACATGATGAAAAGCCTACACCTTACAGTGCTGAAATACGATTGCTTTCTTGCATTCAGCAAGGCGATGTCGAATCACTGATAATGCAGATTAAAAATTTAGATTCTCTCATTATTATGGGAAGAATGTCTGATGATGAATTAACGCAATATAAGTATATGGCTTTAAGTATTATTACTCTTGCAACTCGCTATGCTATTCAAGGCGGACTTAGCGAAAAGAAGGCTTATGAGTTCTCTGATAGGGTAATGAAAACAGTTGATAAACTAACAAACAAAGATGAAATATTGCAGTGCACAGGAATTGAAATTATAAAGCTTACTGAAGATGTAAAAAAGAATAAGAAACAGCCCGAATTTTCTCCGCACATAAGAAAGTGTATAAAATATATAAATGAACATATTTCCGAGAGAATCAGTGTAACATCTGTAGCGTGTCATTGTGGAATTTCTGCTGATTATTTATCTCAAATATTCAAAAAAGAAATAGGCGAAAATCTTAGCACATATATTTTGAGACAAAAACTCGAAAAAGCAAAAATCCTGCTTCTCAAAGAAAAGACTGTAAAAGAAATATGTATTGAATCCGGCTTTTCATCACAGGCATATTTTGTAACAGCATTTAAAAGGTTTTATAAAATGACCCCATCTGAATATATAAAAATAACAAGACATAATACCTGAAAGTTTATTAGTTGTGTAATTTTGGCATACGAAATTGTGTACCCCCTCGGCGGGGAAAAACCAACCACCACCGCCCGGCTTCCCCGCGTACAAAACAAAAAGGCGCCCATTTCGAGCGCCTTAACATATCCATTATATCAAAAAAAAAATACTGTTGTCAATGGTTTTCTGCCCCCAGATATGCATTTCTGCCTTTTGCATAAAAAGAGTATATGTAATTTTGTACAAAAAAGATATTGAAATGTGGAAAACTTTATGGTATATTATAATCACAGAAAGGGAAAGGTGATACCAATGTACAGGTAAAAACCAAAGTCTTCAGAAATTAAGTTTTGCATAAAAAATAATAAAAAGAAAGAATAGAAAAAATATAATGCAAAACAAAAAATAAAATGAAGACTGCGAATTCTGTAGAAAGTAGAGGTTGACCAAATGTTGTTAGATAATAAGACAGAACAGAAGTAACCCCCCGGACCAGAAATGATGTGTGAAGAAACATCGGTCCTCGGGGGTTATTTCAATTTATAGGAAGTTTTGCAGCCTAAGGGCTGTTTTTTTATTGCGATTATCGGCAATTAGTGGTATAATTGGTGCAATAAACAAGCGAAGGAGAATGCTTTATGAAAAATATTCTTGTTACAGGCGCAACAGGCGGTATGGGTAAGGCTATATGCGAGAGTCTCATCAGAAAAGGTTATAAGGTTTACGGTATAGATTACAGAAAAAGCGACGATATAGACGGTGTTGAGTTTTTTGAATGTGATGTAACCGATACAGAATCGATTGAAAAGGTATACGAAAAAATCAAGGAAGATACCGACAGAATCGACGGCATAGTACATACAGCAGGTATCTATGATATGGATTCACTTATTGAAATGGACGAGAAGAGATTTATCCGTATATTTGATATAAACGTTTTCGGTGTTTTCCGTATCAATAAGATTTTTGCTCCTATGCTTAAAAAGGGTAGCAGGATTATTATCACTTCAAGTGAGCTTGCTCCTCTTGACCCCCTGCCTTTCAACGGTATTTACGGTATTACAAAGTCAACTCTTGAGAAGTACGCTTTTTCACTTCGCATGGAAACAAACCTTTTGGGCGTACCTGTCAGTATCATCAGACCAGGTGCCGTTAAGACAGGACTTCTCGGCGCTTCCACTCAGGCAATAGAACGCTTCGTAAATAATACTAAGCTTTATAAGTGTAACGCATCTAAATTCAAGAAGATTGTTGACAGTGTTGAGTCGAGGAATATAACACCTGATAAAATTGCCGAAAAGGTGCTTTCTGCCCTGGAAGAAAAGAATCCCAAGTACGTTTACAATATCAACAGAAATCCGCTTCTCAGGCTTCTTGACAGCCTTCCCGACAAGGCTCAGGTAAATATTTTAGGCCTTATTCTCAAAGACTGATCGTGTGAAGGATATAGGATGAATAATATTAAGATTACGGATATGCGTGTTATTCCCGGGGACAGTGCATTTCTTATTGATGACGGTAAAACTGCAATACTGTACGACTCCGGATTTGCTTTCACGGGCTATGCAGTGGCCGATAAAATCAAGGCGTATCTCGGCTCAAGAGAGCTTGACTATATATTTCTTACTCATTCTCACTATGATCACGCTCTCGGTTCTGTGTACGCCCTTAAGTATTGGCCGAAGGCTAAGGTAGTCGCCGGCGAATATGCTGTGAAGATATTCTCAAAGCCTACGGCAAAAGCTCTGATGCGTGACCTCGACAGGAAGTTTGCTGATAAAAATGCAGTGGGAGAGTATGAAGACCTGACAGATAATCTCAGGGTGGATATTCCAGCCTGTGACGGAGACGAAATAAGAGCGGGCGATATGGTTTTCACTGCCGTAAATCTGCCCGGTCATACGAGATGCTCGGTAGGCTTTTATCTTAAGAAAGAAAAGCTACTTTTGGGCTGTGAGACATTAGGTGTCTTTGACGGTGGAAAGGAAGTTGTGCCGTCATATCTTGTGGGATATAAAATGAGCCTTGACTCTATTGAAAAGGCAAAGTCCCTCGATATTGAAAATATACTCGTACCCCATTACGGGCTTCTGACAAAGGAACAGACAGTCACATATCTTGAAAAATCCTATGAAAGCACAGTAGAAACTGCTGAGGCTATAGTGGATATTCTCAGAAACGGCGGCACTAAGGAAGATGCAATGGAGTATTTTAAGGATAGATTCTACCATGGCTCAGTAAAGGTGACATATCCTGTAGACGCTATGGAGCTGAACACGGGCATTATGATAAATCTTATTGAAAAAGAACTCTTACAATGATGCTTACCAAGCTATTACAGTTTTGTCATAGTTTGGTTTTTGTGTTTACAGAAAAGAGTCTTTATGATAAACTGAAACTGACAAAAGGGATATCAAGTGAAGAAAGAGAGGTACTGTATTATGACAAATGCAATTTCAAAACTCCCGAAAAACAGTCCGCTGATAAAGCATCCCTTCGGTGGTCTTACATCGAATATGCTGAGACTTCTTGCGGTTATATTTATGATAAGTGACCATGTCTGGGCAACATATATGTCCTTTGGTAACTGGATGACTTATGTTGGAAGATTAGCCTTTCCGATATTCGCATTTCAGATAGCTGAGGGCTTTATGCACACTAAAAGCTTCAAGAAGTACTCTCTTAGGCTTTTGGCCTTTGCTCTTATATCGGAGCTGCCGTTTAATCTGTTTTATTCAAGCCGATGGTTTAATCCATATCATCAGAATGTGCTTTTTACATTGCTGCTTGGTCTTATGGCTATCAAGGTTATTGATAATCTCAAAAAAGATCATAAGCCGAAAAATATCGCTTTGTC
>JAZSGK010000090.1:0-4867 GCA_045532695.1 Acutalibacteraceae bacterium | reverse complement strand
AGTGATTCCCGATTCGATACCGTCATCGGTGACAACTGTTTCAATATCATACTTTTTGGCAAGAGCCGCAATTGCATCAACGCTTGCTTTCTTTCCCTGATGGTGCGAAAAACGCATATTACCTACAACCCAGGCCTCCTGAGGAATAACGTTTGTTCCGTCAGAGCCCTTGCTCATTGTAAAGGCAAGAGTTGTTCTGAGAAGTGCTGCACCTACCGGTGAAATTGCAGGCATTACTTTTTTGAGCACAGGCTTGAATGCATTGACATTACCGCAAGCCGCTTTCATAACACCGCTCATTGTGGGGGCAAAGCGTGAAAGCATTTCCTTGACTGTATCTGACATATAAACATCGAAGCATTCTGCCTTTTCTGCTTCAGCCATAAACTTGCCGAGGCGTACAAGCGGAGTATTTTTACCGGGAGCTGAAGCGTGGCCGCCGTTGGACTTAGCAATAAACTTAAGGTCAACATAGCCCTTTTCACCAACACCGATCATCGCAAATACCCCTTTGGCACCGCCGATGGGTTCATCTACAATCATACCGCCCTCATCAAGAACCATATGGAACTTCATATTTCTTTCTTCTAATGCACGTGTCATGGCCTCGGCACCTTCACCGCCTATTTCTTCTGTGCAGGCAGTTACGAAGTATGTATCTCTCTTAGGTGTAAAGCCTTCTTTGATAAGCTCCTCTGCGGCCTGGAGCATCATTGCAAGACCGCCCTTTGTATCAAGAGTACCTCTGCCCCATACTCTGCCGTCTGCAATTGCGCCTGAAAATGGTGGGTGTGTCCACTCACCGCTTGCTTCAACAACATCGTGGTGATTCATAAGAAGAATAGGTTTCAATGAGGGGTCTGTGCCCTTCCATTTAAGCAAAAGGCTTCCGTCAAATTCTTCACATTCTACTGTTTTGAAAAACTCGGGATAGGTTTCACGAAGCACCTTATGGAAGCCCAGGAATTTTGTAATATCCTTATTCTCTCTTGATGAAATAGTTTCAATCTGAATAAGCTTTGAAAGTATTTCAGCATACTGCATTGAACGGTTTTCACTCATTTTTAACATCTCCCAAATAAATATTAGAAAAATTATATCATATATTTCCGATAAAATAAAGGACTTTATTAAATTTATAGTTTTCAAAAGCAAAAATTGCTCCTCGTCTTTAATAAACGGGGAGCAAAATTCTTATTAGATTTTCAGACTTCAAAAAATCAATTTATCTGTCTTCAAGCGGTTTTTCTATAATTTCAACATTACCATCGCTTACATACTCACTATTACTATAATATGGCTGAGCATTAATTTTCACATCAGCGCCTGACGGTACATATAAAACAGCTTTCATATCTTCGGGGAGGGTAAGATTAACAGTGTAATTTTCCCCGGTCTTTTCATAATCAAGGGTGATTAATCCCTTAACGCCGGGCACTGTGCAGTTAAGACTCTCATAAAGGCTGTATTGGGGATCGATCTTAACCTTTTCATAGCCTGCCCCGAGAGGTGCGATACCTGCAAAATGCTTGCTCATTATTACGAGAGGGCCGCCGCTCCATGCGTGGTTCATAGTACCTTCCCATGAATTCCAGAATTCCCAGAGAGTAGAGTAATCCTCGTGTACCATGCCCTTGTATCTGTCTTTGATTCTATCTCTCGCAGCTTCATATTCCCCCATTTTACAAAGAGCCTCAAGAACATAGTATTCCATATATGGGCTTGAATTTTTTGTGTTTGTGAGAACCTTTAAAATAACATCATACTGTTCTTCTTCAGCGAGACCTGTCAGCACTGCAAGAGCATTGGCTCTGTCATCAGGTTTTGTTACATCCTTGCTCTTGAAGCCATTCTTTGTCCAGAGACTCTTATAACCCTTTGCGATAGCTTCTTTTCTTTCGGCGATAAGTGAGTTGTCCTCGTCTTCACCTATGATTTCTGCCATTTCTTCCACAGCAGAAAGAGCATAGTAAACCCATGCATTTTCAATTGCAGTCATATCTGACTTTGAGCCCCAGTCAGGCCAATCCCATGAGCCGCTGCGATGTACCACAAGGTTGTTTTCGCCAATTTCCCAAAGCTTCAGGTAGTCAATAGATGCATCGTAAACCTTTTCAAGGAAAGCTTTGTCGCCGGTATATTCGTAGTATGTAAGGAAGCCCACAATGCCGCCGAGCTGCTGCACAGGAAGCTCAAAATAGTCACCGCTGATGGGTACAACAGTCTGAAGCACCTTTGTGTCGTCAACATGCGAAAGCATTGCCTCAACGCCCTTTTGATAGAGCAGATAGGAGTTGCTGTCCATAGAGTACATTGTCATGATCATTTCGCTTGTGACATCGCCCCACCACTGAGCTCTTTCTCTGTCGGGACAATCCATAAAATTGTCACGCATAGTAACGTAGAGAGTACGGAGAGATTTCTGCCAGAGAGAATTCATAAATTCATCGTCGCACTCAAAGTCACCGCTGAACTCACTGTCATATCCTGTTTCGCGGTACCTGAGAGAAAGAACTGTAACGCCTTTGGGTATTTCGTAAGTGATGTGTTCACCGTTAAACCAACCTAAAGACTCAAACTCCTGCTCTCCCTCTTTAGTTATATATGTAGTTGAAACTGCACCGATGAGAGTGTTTTCCGTTGTAATGCGGATCTTTTTGCCTGCAGGTGCTATGACCTTAAGATAAGGAGTAAGCTGTGCATTATACGGAATATCTACAGTGATTTTTTCACCGAAAATATTTCTTACAGTATAGTTTTCATAGTCCTCTGAGTTCTCATAATTCTTAAGGCCGTAATCCTTAAGGAAGGGTATACCTCTCGGGTAAAGCTTACCGTATACTCCCTCACCGCCTTTTGCGTATTCAGTAGCATTTTCCCAGGAAGATGTATCGTATTCCGCATCTGTCCAGTCGCCGATTTCTTTTCTTGCGTCGAAATAGATGCTGTATTCGGGAAGTCTGTAGTTAGGAGGATAGAGAGGAGAATCAACATAAGCGGTATTTCTTTTTACTTTCCAGCTTTCATCGGAAATAATGCTGATATCTTCGCCTATGGCTTCAAATAAAAATCCGCCCTGACCGCTGCTGCAGTAGGAGTAGCTTGTTTCGTTATCCCAGTACCACGCCAGCGCACAGATGCTGTTTTCACCCTCTCTTAGGTAAGGGGCTATATCTGTGCTGTCATAATAGCTGCTGTTTTTATCAGGGCCGCGCTTTACTCCGCCCTCAAATACAACCGTTTCACCGTTTATGTAAAGCCAGTATTTCGAATCAGCTGATATATGTGCAATAAGCTCATCGGGCACCTTGTCAAGACTTAGCTTTTTATTAAGGCACATCCATGTGTTTTTAGCTGTGAGATTTTCCTTATCCCATATCCATTTTGCCTGCCAGTCGTTTTTCTCCTCAGTAGAAATCACGCTGTATTCGGGTATGCTTTCCGGAATCTTGTAATCATTTGTAAAGGGTACCATTACCGCATCACCCCAAGAAAAAATTGAAGTAATAAAAGCTGCCGCTATTGCAAGATATGAAATGATTGTCTGTAAAAACTGCATAGTAAACCTCCCTGATAATGTTTACATTGATAGTATTTATTTTATCATAACCGTTTCAGAATTTCAACTTGTATATGTTTTTTCAACCCATGAGCTCTGATTGATATTATTTCTTTTTCTTAAGTGCAGGAAGCTCATCATACATTGCATTAAAAAGCTCACTCAGAAATTCTCTGCTGTCAACATTGTCAACAAGAAGCATTTCCTTTGCGCCCCCATAGGGCAGCTCATAAGCTGCATCGGGCATAAGCGACACTGCTGACCTGACGGGTTTTACAAGGAATCTGTCATCATATATACCGCCGACGATTTTGCCCTTATAATATAAAACGTACTCTCCCATCATCGCTCTGTATGTTATTTCCTCTAAACCCGACAACTGTTCAAGGATAAAATCCAGATATTCTTTACTCGAAGCCATACTACACCTCTTTAAATTATTGCTTTTTCTGTTCTGTGCACCAATCCTTAGTTTTACAAAACGGGCATAACAATCTGTATTCACTGTCGGAATGCTCTGTTATTATTACCCTGAACCAATTGATATGAAACTCCTTAGAACAGTGTCTGCATTTAAATCTATGCGATGCGATGTTTTTCGCAATTGAAACTACCACTACTACAACCGTTATAAATATAAGTGCTACAAACAAACAGTCCACAAAACCGCCTCCGTTTAAAGTATCATCTGCCTCTTTTATAATCAATTCCGGCCTTTTTAGCTTGCCTGCAAAGGTCTTTTGTCTGCAATTTATAGTGTCTTCCGTCCTTGATAAAGTGAGTCCCGCACTGTCTGAATTCAAAGCTGACATTCTTTCTGATGCACTGCTCTCGTATATCGAGTACCCAGGTATAATCAAGGGGTCTTGCAAGCCTGTCCGACTCTCCGCCGACAACAACGAGCTCAATACCGTCAAGATAATCTTCGATATTCACTCTTTGTAGCAAGGGCTGTGCCGTGATGCATTTATGTTTTATTGGCAAGGTACTGAACACCGACAGTTTTTTATCTGCGTTTTTCTGGTTTTCGATTGTACAGCAAACGGTTACATTTTCGTATCCGTCGCCCCAATCATCGGGTGCACAGTCCATAAACCTTTCTATACGCTTGGTGAGGAAAAGAAAAGTGCAGTCCTGACGCTCTTTTATCATTTCCCAGCATTCAGTCCGCCAGGCATCTGCTTCCTCTATAAGAAAATCTGTTGAAAAGCACATATAAACTATTCCGCTTTTCATTTTGTAATCGCCGTTTTTCAGCTTTTCTATGGGCTTATAAAAGTCCTTTGTCTTGACAATGATACTTGTATC
>JAZSGK010000059.1:0-5187 GCA_045532695.1 Acutalibacteraceae bacterium | reverse complement strand
GTCATGAATTGCCTTCGGCATGAATTGAAGCGAAGCTTCATTGGTAACTCCTAACTCCTAACTCCTCACTCCTAACTTAAAAAGGCGGGTAGGAGTTACCCTACTCGCCAAAATTTATTCGTCACTCTGCGTTCTGCGTTCTGCACTCTGCACTTATTTCGTCAGAGCATTGACCGTTATCTTCGCTATCTGAGGAGCGAAAGATTCCATATTATGGAAAATGTAATTACCGCTGTTGGTAAGCCTGATCTCGTTGTCGCCCTCTTTAAGAGTTAAATTGAAGGTCATAGTTCTGTAAGTATATTTACTGTAGGTGTTTCTTGTGAAAATGTCCTTGCTGACGCCGCCGACTGTAACTGTAAGATATCTCTCAATGAGGTCAACGTTGTATGAATGTACACCGCCCTCTGAGTTGTTGGCGTAAAGGATAGTCACTCTGTAGTCGCCGTCTTCGGGTACGTTTACGCTGAATGTACCCTCACCGCCAAGGTTTGAGATACCGTCAACATAGGTCACACCGTATTTGTCAGTGAGAAGCTCAGCCTTACCGCTGAGGGTTATATCTTCGGCATTGATAGTTTTTGTGAAAGCTTTGGCACTGACTTTGAAGAGACGGAAGTTGCCGCCATAAATAATTTCATTAAGTCCTCGTCTGAGATAAACTATATCTCCGCTCTGTACACTGCCGATTGCACCGTCAATGCTGATTTCACCTGAATAGTCTGTTAAAATTTCGTAGTATCCGTCATAGGGAGCAACTGCATAATATCTGTTATCTGCATCGGGGAGTACGGGAATTTCAGAGACAGCTTCGTGACGTGAGACAAGCATACTGTCAAGGACATAGGTGCCCTCTTTGTTATAGAATTCAATAGTATGTTTACCCATTGAAAGGTCTTTTGTGAGGGTGAGCTTTGTAGTGTATTCGCTCTTGATGGTGTTTTCAAGGCTTACAATTTCTTCCTTGCCGTCAATGATAACCTTAACCTTTGCATAGTCTCTGCCCTGAGGGTCGCCCCATGCATCGTTGTGCTTGCCGAAGATAATATCAAGGTCGTGGAGTCCGGGTTTATCTGTCTTGAATGTGAGCCTGACACCGTCGCCGTCCTTTTCCATACCGCCGACCATACCGCTTACTTCGCCTGTTGTAGCGTACCAGCTGTCATATGTATAAGCGCCGCCCATAAGCTTGCCGTCTTCGAATTCATATCTTACGGGAATGTTGGTGTTTCTGATTGTATCGATTTCACCCTCGTGGTCTGATAGGGTTACAAAGTAAACTGCATCCTTGTCCGTTGCAGGAAGAGCAATATTGAGGTTTTTATTCGCTTTGGCTGTATACTGATTAAGGAGAGTAGGCTCGTTAACGATACCTGTAAGGCCCTCGTAGTATACACATTCGACCCTGATATCAACATCGCCCGTAAGCTCTGTCTTGTCGAGGTTTGTCAGCCTGACAAAAGCCTTCTTATCACTGCCTGTGACAATCATACTGATTTTTTTGCCGTCATTTGTGAGAGTGGCAAGTCCGTCGAGTCTTTCCTTGGGATTGTAGTTGTTCTGAGTTTTACTGCTGACACCGAGAAGCTTCTGACCCTTCATTTCGGCATATCTTCTGTAAAGCCACCAGTTTGAGTTGGGTGAGTTGTCGTCAGCTACGGTATCGTTAAGGTTGTTGCTGAGTCTCCAGTAAGCCATATTGCCCCAGATGCCTGTCTTTTCCATTGCAATGATATAGTGAAGCATATCGGCAGGGTTACCGCATTCCTCAGGCTCGCCGTATTCTGTTACGATGATATCAAGGTCATCTATGCCGTATTTTTCCTCCAGACGGCGGTAGTCCTCATAGTGAAGATGCCAGTCGGGGATTGACCAATAGGCAAGCTCGTGCCATATCATAATCTCGGGTACACAGTCATTTTCGGCAGTGTACTTCATAAAGCCTTCAATCTTGCCTGTCTCATAGTCGCAGAAGCCGGGACCGCCTATTTTAGCCTCAGGAGCAATTGACTTAACAAGGTCGTAGGTGATATTCCATGCCTCATAGAAGTTCTGTCTGCCGATTTCGTCATAGTGGCAGACTCCGTCAATATAATTGCCGAACCAGATAGCGTTGTCGCATTCGTTATAGATGCAGTAGACGATGTTGTCGCTGTAGTCCTGACTTTCTATGTATCTTACCTTTTCCTCGACGATGGGGAGATATCTCTCAGTGAGGAATTTTCTCCAGTCATAGGTGCCGTTTTTTCGCATTTCCATTATTTCATCGTTGCAGTAGTACCAGGTATCAAAGGAGTCCTGAAGATAAACTACAACATAGTCGCAGCTTTGAAGCTGAGCCTGAACGTGCTCTGCGTCACCTGTGGGGTGCTGAAGTCCGTCGGGTACCTTCTGAGATACTGAAGAAATTTTGAGTGCGTTTGTCACAGCCGATGAGGGCACTTCGTTTTCAGCAAGACCGTAAAGGAAGCCTGTTGCCCTGGTTGTACTCTCGCCGATAACCTCGGCAGCGTCAACGGTGAGAACATTTTTGCTGAAAAGAGGCACAGCCTCAAAGAGAAGAATAAGAGTAATGAATAAGCTGATAATTTTTGTCATAAACTTTCTCCTTAAGGAAATATTTTTATCATTGTACCATAAAATTTTCCCGATATCAAGAAGAAGAAAACTCATATACAGTTTTGTAAAAATGTATATCATCCCTATTGTTTTTAATTACAAAAAACTTGTCATAAATTTGTGCAAAACAACAAATGAAGCTCTTTTGTTTTAAAAAAGCAGAAAATTCGTTGATTAAAAATCTCTTTTGATATATAATGGATAAAATACTATGTATTAAAGGAGATTACATTATGAGTAAACCAATGCGAGTGCTCTTTTCGCTGCTGCTTATTTTGTTTGTAAGTGCGTCTGTATGGCTTTCATTCAACGCTGTTCCGAGACCCACTTATGAATATGAAGAGCAGGAAAACATCGGCGGTACTGAGCTTTCAGGTCTTGTTTTTTCCGGCTTTAACGGTAACAAGACTACGGCTGATGTCAGAGTATATCACCCGATGATCAAAAATCCCGACCGTGAGTCCGCTGAGGACGAGGCATGGATTGAGGACACTACAAGAAACGTTGTTGCTATCGACAGATTCACCTTCGTAAGTGACGAGAATATGCAGTACTGCTATATCGGACCCGATGTTCAGTATATTGACGAGCAGGCCTTCTTCGGCTGTTTTGCTCTTCGTGCTATCTATGTTGATGAGGCTAACCCATACTTTACGGATATAGACGGTGTCCTTTATTCAAAGGATATGAAAACAATGTATCTCTATCCTACATATCATATTTCACATCTTCAGGATACAGGCGTTGTACCTGTCGGCTATTACGATGACGGTAAGCATGTTGAAACCTTTGAGGTGCCTGAGGGCGTTGAAAGAATCGCTACAGGCTGTTTCTATAAGACCTGGGGTATTCAGCAGATAACTCTTCCCTCGACTATAAAGGAATTAGGTGAAATGGCTTTCTTCCGCTGTCAGTCACTCAGACTTATCAATCTCCCCGACGGTCTTGAGAAAATAGGAAGTGACACCTTCAGCTACTGCTTCTCAATGGTGGGTGCTCTCTATATCCCTGATACTGTTGAGGAAATCGGACACCATGCTTTCTATAAGTGCCTTGATAACGGTGAGCTTAAGGTTTATCTCGGAGCTGAAAGTGAAGATGATATCATTCTCGGCGGCAGATGGCTTCCCAAGCATGACAACAAGCTCAAGTCAATCGATGCTGAATTCGGCAAGACAAGACAGGAAGCCGATGACTATAATAAAAGCATAGCAGTAAATGAGGAGGTAGCATAATGGCAAAGAAAATAAACATTAAAGAAACCGCCTCAAACATTTACCATGAGTTCCATGACCATTGGAACATTCCCAAAGAAGGAAGCCACGTACCCTATAAGGAATATCTCTCGGTTTTCCTGGGTATCGGCGGTGACTATGCATTAGGTAACGTATTGGGTTATATCTGGTTCGGTGCAGGCTGTTACCTTATTATGAACTACTACAACATACCTCTTCTTGCATTCACGGCTATCGGTGCCTTCTTCTCAATTCCCGGTTACTTCTGGGCTATCTTCGATATGCTGGTCTGCGACAACCTTGGCTTTATGCCAAAGAAGACAGAGCGTACTATGTTCACCGTTTACGGCATTTCGACGGCATTCGGTCTTGCACTTATTGTTTTTGACTTTGCAAAGATCATACCTTTCCCCATTGAGCTTCTGGAATACATCGAGACTCTCCCGGGTATGACACTTCGAAGTGTACTGAAAATCTTCGGTGCCCACTTCCTTACAAAGGGCTACTTCGGTATAAGAAACATCGTAATGAGAAAGGTCTTCCTTCCCAAGTACGGCCGTTTCAAGTTCTACTTCTATCCCAGCTTTATCCCTGCAGTTATCTGCATTCTTCTTATCTGCTGGCTGCCTCTTTATGACTGGTACGCAACAGATCAGGCAGAGAGAATCTGGATACTCCACCTTCTTTTCTGTATCTACGGTGGCTTCGGCTTTACAGGCGGTGCAACAAATATTGCCCACCATATTTCACCCGACGGTCACGAAAGAATGCTTATCCGCTGCTATCCCGAAAAGTTCGGTCATATCTTCAAGTCCGTTATCGCTGCTCTTCTTCCTGTTGTAACAGCATGGACAGGCGGTATCACAAGCATCAATACATATAAATATGCGATTCCCGGTCTTGTAATCTTCAGTACAATACTTATGTATTCGGGTCTTCGCAATATCAAGGAAAGAATTCCTCAGCCTCCCATCGAAAAGAAAAAGTACATTCCCTTCTGGGACGGTATTGCAGGTGTTATCAAGAATAAGTACCGCTGGATAAATGCTATCTCGGGTATGATTGATGCCCTGGGTAACGGCGGCTTCGCAGTTAAGACAATTCTTCTTATTTATACATGGCGTGAGCTCGGTATCGTAATGTCACTTACAGAGCAGTTCATCGCTTTCGTAGGTAACCCCGGTGCATTTATGGCACCCTGGATCAGAAAGAGATTCCAGTATAAGACTCTTGTAGTATTCAAGAGACTTGTATTCTCGGCTCAGTCCGTTGCAATGATTCTTGCCTGCTACTTCTTCAAGGACGATTACTTTGTGTGCGGTCTTATAATGTT
>JAZSGK010000225.1:0-2895 GCA_045532695.1 Acutalibacteraceae bacterium | reverse complement strand
CATAGTTTCAAAGAGTTCGGTTTTAGCCGGATTGCTCATTTTTATATCTCCTTTAATTTACAGAACTGCACCGTCATTTGAAGAACGGCTGATAATATATCTCTCAAGTGCCTCTTCTACCGAGGTCTCAAAGCTGCCGCTTGCGCCCCAGTCGATTCCGAACAAGCCGCTGCCGCCTCCGCCGCTGACAAGGTGAACGTGGGTGTTTGCACCCTCGGGATAGACTACGGCTGTGAGGGTGAGCATATTTTCAGCTCTGTAGTAATATTTTTCGTATATGATAACTGCTCCGCCATCGGGCAAGGGGTGATAGTCAAGGACAGTACCCGACATACTGCTGTCAATTTTTTCCGTCATTTTTTTAAGAGTTTCTTTAACTGAGAGATTTACAATAAGGTCGGTCATAATACTTCCTCCTCTATCTTTTCTGTATCTTTAAAATTATACCACCCTGAGGCAAAAAAATCAATAATGTAGGGTGTAATACAGTAACACAGGGGGACGGTTCTGTGTTTTGCATTTATACAGTATTTAAAATCATCAATTTATTGTTCACACACAGAACCGTCCCCTGTGTTCGTCTCTCAAAATCAACAATTCGTAATTATTTCGCTTTAAACTATTGCAACTGACCCTCTTTAATTGTATAATATATAATTATTTTGAAAAAATACAGGAGTACTCCCAATGAAAACCTATCGCAGAGCAGGTGTCCTTATGCACATAACCTCACTGCCGGGCAAATACGGCACAGGCGTTATGGGTAAAGATGCCCGCAGATTTATAGACTCTCTTCGGGAAATGAATTTCCGCTATTGGCAGGTGTTGCCTCTTAACCCTACAGACGCAAGCGGCTCACCCTACTGCTCATACAGTGCCTTTGCAGGAAATATAAGCCTCATTGACCCCGAAACCCTTTTTGAAAAAGGCTTTGTAAGCGAAGCAGATATAAGAGAATGTGAATACAGCGGCAGTGTCTACTGCACCGACCATTCTTTCGCTTATAAAACACGAATGAATCTTCTCAGAAAAGCCTTTATGAATATCGACGCAGACTCAGCCGCCCTCATAAGAATATTCAGAGAGCAGAATAAATGGGCTGAGGACTACGCCTACTTTATGGCACTTCGTGATTTCTATGACAAAAAGCCCTGGTGGGAGTGGGAGGAAAAGCACGCCCGTTATGCCGAGGCTCAGAGGTGCAAGGGCGACTTTGAAGAGAAAATCGCATTTTATGTTTTCACTCAGTATATTTTCTTCACCCAGTGGAGAAGCCTTAAGGAATACGCTAACTCAAATAATGTATTCATCTTAGGCGATATGCCCATATATGTCAGCCGTGACAGTGCCGATGTATGGAGTGATGTTTCACTCTTTGAGATTAACGAAAAATCTCTTGCACCGACTCACGTTGCAGGCGTACCCCCTGACTATTTCTCCGAGGACGGTCAGCTTTGGGGCAACCCCCTTTACAACTGGAAGAAAATGAAAGAGACAGGCTACGAGTGGTGGATTCACAGACTCCAATGCTCGCTAAAGCTCTATGACAAGGTGCGTATCGACCACTTCAGGGCATTCGCTTCCTATTGGTCAGTGCCTGCCGAAAGCAAGACAGCTAAAACCGGTGAATGGCTCGAGGGCCCCGGTATGAGCCTTTTCGACGCAGTAAAAGAAAAACTCCCCGAAGCCGATATTATTGCAGAGGACCTTGGCACCTTCGGTGAAGATGTAATAAAGCTTCTTGAGGATACTAACTTCCCGGGTATGAGAGTAATTCAGTTCGGCTTTGACCCTATGGGCGACAGCACTCACCTGCCTCATAACTATCCGAAAAACTCAGTTGCCTATGTGGGTACCCACGACAATAACACAATCCTCGGCTGGCTCTGGGATGCCTCGCCCGACGAAAGAGCCTTCGCTCTTCGCTATTGCTGCTACGGCGGAAGTAATTGGGGTGACGGCGGACCTTACAGCGGTTCCTGCAGAGCTGTTATTGAGACTGTATGGAAGAGTGCATCTGATACGGCAATAATTGCAGTTCAGGATATGTGCGGTTACGGCAAGGATGCAAGAATGAACATCCCCGGCACTGCTGAAGAAAACTGGACCTTCAGAATAAGCAAAGAGGGACTTGACTCCATTGATAAAGCATACTATAAAGAGATAAATCATATTTACAGAAGATACTACTAATTATGAATTAGGAATTATGAATTATGAATGGAGAAACTTTCAGATGTTCGGAAAAGAAAATGCGATAGTTGATAAGAGCAAGAAATATGCTTTGAGAATCATCAAATTGTATCAGTACTTGACTGAAACGAAAAAGGAATATGTAATATCAAAACAAGTTCTTCGTTGCGGAACAAGTGTAGGGTCAAATATAAGAGAAGCGATCAGAGCTCAAAGCAAACCTGATTTTTATACAAAGCTCTATATATCTCTCAAAGAAGCTGAAGAATCATTATATTGGCTTGAGCTTTTATATGAATCCGGTTACATTGAAAAAACACATTTTGACAGTATCTATACAGATGCAGAAGAAATTGTAAAGATACTTGTTGCAATAACTAAAAACCAAGGAAAAACCATTTCATGAATTTTGAAAATGAGTTATCTTTGTATACAATAAACTAACCTATATACAATTCATAATTCATAATTCATAATTCATAATTTGATGAAAGGAAGATAAAAATGATAGAGATTATTAACCACGGCGTACATCTTGTAGGTGGCAGAGAGCTTGTTGACGGTACACCCGAAGAGCAGAAATCAAAGCTCGAGTCAATGGGACTCAGTGCACGTGACGACAGAAACGGCACTATCGCCTATTCAATTTTAAATTCACATAATACCACTCCCGGTGCTGAAAAAATGAGAGTAAAATTCGAC
>JAZSGK010000078.1:0-3372 GCA_045532695.1 Acutalibacteraceae bacterium | reverse complement strand
TTGATTTTAGTTGTTGTTTCTGCCAATGCTTCATCTTCAAAAAAGTCTGTTACGGCATAATGCTCACCGTAATCATAACTGTTGTTGTACTTCTGACTTGTCAGCTCATAAACCACATTGTCAATTACAACCTTTTCTTCTGCGGCACTTGCACTGAAGCAAAGAGACACCGTAAGCATTAATGTAATCATTGATAGTAAAGTGAGTGTCTTTTTCATATTTTTCATCCTTCCTTTGGTACTTTTTACCATCTGAATAATATCATAGCTATGTGAAATCTGCGTGTGAACTGTATCAAAATATTTATATTACAGTGAGCTTCATTACACAAATCTATTTCATCGGCGGGATAAAAGAAAAAAGAACGCAGAAATTCATCCGCGTTCCCATATTGTTATACATTGCGGGGCTCTGCCCCGTACCCCGCAAGCTTTTGTAAAAGCTTGACCAAAACTTTACTCATTCTGACGTTTATTTTCTGAATGCTCTGAAAAGAGGCAGACATGCCCCGAAAAACGTCTTGTAGCTTTCACAGTAGTCGGCACTCTCACGGTTTCGCTTGCATCCGCCGGCTCTGCACATAGCATAAAATCTGCACTTCTTGCATTCCTCAGGCACCGGCAGACTTTCTTTGATAAACTCAAAAGCAGTCTTGCTTTTTGCCATCTCCTCCAGCGTCATATCATTTATATTGCCGAGGCACCACTCGTCAGTACAGTAGAAGTCGCAAGGATAAATATTACCGTTGCCCTCAGCTACAAACTGATGGGTACAGTGTCCCATCAGTCCGCACTGCTCTGCCCGTTCGCCTAAATACATCCTCACCCAGTTGTCAAACTGTCTTACGCTGATATAGTTACCTCTGACGAAGTCTTTGACATAGAGATTGAATATGCGGATAAGAAAGTCACTGTACTGCTTGGGAGTCATATAGAGCTCGCTTTCAGTCTTATCCCCCATAGGTCTCAGACAAGGAATAAACTGCACATAGCCGAAGCCCTGACTGCGGAAATATTTATAAATTCTCTCGGCATTTTCAGCGCAATAGCCTGTGAGTACCGTTAAGATATTGAACTCCGTCTTATGCTTTTTCAGCTTATTGGCCGCAGTGATAATCTTGTAATATGCATTCTGTCCCTTCGCGTCCACACGGAACTTGTTGCCCTCATAGTCGCCGTCAAGACTCAGTCCTACAAGGAACTTGTTTTCAGTGAAAAACCTTGCCCACTCGTCATTGACCAGAGTACCGTTAGTCTGAATGGAGTAGAAAATCTCACTGCCCTTAGTATTTAGCTCCTTTACCTTCTCTGTAAAGAACTTAAAATAGTCCATACCTGCAATAAGAGGCTCACCGCCCTGAAAAGCAAAGGCAACGCTTGAGCCCTCAGCAAAGCTGAGGGCATCTCTTATAAGTTTTTCCGCCGTATCTTCATTCATCTTACCGAGAGAGAAAACCTCTCTGTTGGCGGCAACATCGCAGTAAAAACAGTATTTACAGCGAAGATTGCACAGACTTGAGGCCGGCTTAATCATTATAGAAAGCGGCGGCATTATTCGATAATACCTCGTCTGTTCTGAGCGAAGTCCTTCTGGATAGCCTTGAGCTCTTCGTTCATCTTAGCGGAAACCTCAGGATATACAGTGGTGCGGTTGTAGTTTTCCTGATAGTCGTCGGTGAGGATATGGAGCCAGTTCTTACGGCTCTTGTCGAAGAAGGCCGAGTTATCGTTGGGTGCCTTATCGAAATATTTGAGAGTGAGGTATTCGCTGTCGAGAATCTCATAGTCATAGTCGGGATACATATCCTTGACTGTCTGTGAGGGTACTGTATACTGGATAGCCTTGATATCCTCTCTCTTCATATGGAGAATGGGATGCTCTTCGTTATGTACGGGAAGATCGTCTTTAATTACAGGTACAAATGAAACACCGTCGATAACACGGTCTGTGGGAAGTGCATTTGATTCACCGCCGTTTGTGATACCGGTGAGTTCAATAAGTGTAGGTAAGAAGTCAACGAAGGTTGCACTGTTGCTTCTTGTACCGCCCTTTTCAAAGAGACCGCCGTTATTATCCCATCTTATCATAAAGGGAACCTTCTGACCACCTTCATAGGGAAGGTACTTTGCACCTCTGAGGTCTGCTGTACTACCCTCAAGAGCAGGACCGTTGTCACTTGTGAAGATGATAATTGTGTCTTCGAGTACACCGAGTTCTTCCATAGTATTGAAGAGCTCGCCAAGGTATGTATCAAATTCTGTAAGGCAGTCAACATATGTACCCATGCCGCTGACACCGTCATAGTCATCGCCTGCAAATACAGGACCGTGAGGCCAGGGAGTAGCATAATAAGCGAAGAAGGGCTCATCACTGTTTGTAACTGTATCGGTAATCCACTGAGTAATTTCGCCGTGAATCCACTCTGTGAGCTTACTCTGATCTTTCTTGCCGTTTTCGTCTTTAAGCTCATCAACGCCGTGTACGATTGTGTATTCGCCGCCTTCCTCACTTACATGATAGAAAGGCTTCATATCGTTAACATGGTGTGAGCCGTAGAAATAGTCGAAGCCCTGATTTGTGGGAAGGTACTCGCCGTAGTCACCAAGATGCCACTTACCGAATGCACCTGTAGCATAGCCAGCCTGCTGGAATACTTCAGCGATTGTGATTTCGTCGCCGAGCATACCGTCAACGTTGTTACCCATTTCGAAGGAGTTATAAACTCTTGTCTGAGCGAAGGGGCTGAAGGTTGACTGAGTGGGATAAATTACATTATCAGCATAGCCTCTGTATGGATAACGGCCTGTAAGAGCTGCAAAACGTGCAGGTGAGCAAACTGAATAACCTGAATAGAAGTTTTCGAAGTTAAGACCGTTTTCACCGATTGAATCCATATTGGGCGTATCATAGATAGCACCGTTGAGTGAAGTATCACCGTAGCCCATATCGTCCATAAGGATGAAGAGTACGTTAGGCTTGCCCGTTGTATCCTTGTCAACGCCATCAAGATAATCGTCGTGGCCGTCCCAGAGTCTTTCTGTAACAGGCTTTGTGCGAAGGTTGCCTGTGAGCACTGCAAGGACTGATGAAGCCATAAGAAGCACGCTCAGAAGAGCTGAAACAGCACCCTTTACACCTGTCTTACTGCACTTTTTCTTTGCAACAAAGAAAAGAGCAAGAAGTGAAGCGATAGCGGGTAAGCCTAAAATAAGATTACCTGCAAGTCTTGTGAGGATACTGCCCTCACCTGCAAAGAGAGGGTTATCGATTGTTGACCAACCTGCAAGACCTGAGCAGAATGCACCGAAGCCTGCATCTGCACCCCAGATAACATGGAAAAGATAAAGACCGATAAAGGAGAAGGCATAACCT
>JAZSGK010000106.1:0-10287 GCA_045532695.1 Acutalibacteraceae bacterium | reverse complement strand
ACAATTCTTTTCAGCGGTGTTTCAACCATTATCAATCTCGCACTTCTTAAAGGCTTCTTCAAGGCTATCCTTCATATCATTTTCTGATTAAGTGCAAAACTACATAACCATTACAAAAACGCAGAGGATTTTCCCCTGCGTTTATTGTTTATATATCATTTCTTGTAAGGTCGTCGAAGGTCTCGCGTCTGACCGCAACGTAGTCCTCACCTGCACTGAGCATTACAACGGGAGGTCTCGGGATACGGTTGTAGTTTGATGCCATCGAATAGTTGTATGCGCCTGTTGTGCAGACGGCAACAATGTCACCTCTTACGGGCTTTGGCATAACAATACCCGGCTGAATAATATCTCCGCTTTCACAGCAGCGGCCCACCACATCACACTCAAAATCAGCTTTTTCGCCCATACGGTTTGCGAGAAGCACAGTGTACTTTGAGCCGTAAAGAGCATATCTCGGGTTATCGGTCATACCGCCGTCAATGGAAACGTAGTTCTTGTAGCCTGTGATTTCCTTTATTGTACCGACGCTGTAAAGAGTCATACCCGCATCAGCGACAATGCTTCTGCCGGGCTCCATAAGCACTCTCGGCATAGGAATACCCAGCTTCTCAGCAATATCCTTTATATGCTTTGCAAGAGTCTCAATATTGCCTGCAATATCCATACAAGGATCCGTGTCGGTGTATCTGACACCAAAGCCGCCACCCATATTGAGAATCTCTGCCTTTACATTATATCTATGATACATATCAGCAAAGAACTTAAGCATAATAGTTGCCGCATCAAGGTATACATTACCCTCTTCGTTGAAAACCTGAGATCCCACGTGACAGTGATAGCCTGCTATCTGTACACTGCCGAAATCCTTGGCCTCTTTCACGAATTCTTCAGCCTGATTTGTTTCTATGGCAATGCCGAACTTGGAGTCAACCTTACCCGTTGCAACTGCGGCGTAGGTATGAGGATCGATACCGGGAGTAAGTCTGAGGATAACCTTCTGTACAATGCCTCTTTCAGAAGCGAAGGTGTTGATAGCCTTAAGCTCGCACATATTGTCAACCATAAAATAGCCGACACCATTATCCATAGCAAAATTAATATCAAAGTCAGTCTTGTTATTGCCGTGGAAATAGGAATTTTCCATAGGGAAGCCTGCTTTTACGGCCGTTGCAATTTCGCCCGAGGAAACAAGGTCAATACCCATATCCTCCTCTTTCATTATTTCGTATATTCTCTTGAAGCAAGCCGCTTTACTTGCAAAAACAGGGAAGCTGCCCTCGCCGAAATGCTCTGCCATAGCCTTTTTGTAGGTACGGCAGTTACTGCGGATTTTATCCTCATCCATAAGATAAAGAGGTGTGCCGTACTTTTCAGTAAGCTCTGTGACATCTCTGCCGGAAAAGGTCAGGTGCTCACCGCTTACTCCGATATTTTCACATAACATAATAATTCATTCTTTCTCTGTTTATTTTAAATTACAGCATATGGGCCAGAAGTTCGTCTCTGCCTTTGGCTGAAAGGTCAGCAGGTGCAATGTCAAAGACACTCTTACAGCCGAAGTCGCCTCTTTTTGCAAGGCGGTAAACTGCCCTTGCATAAGAAACAAGCACACTGCCGGTAAATTCGGGATTTGAGTCAAGAGTAAGCTTATATTCGATAACCTGGCTGTGACAATCGTCTTTGCCTGTCTTGCCTGTACGGATAACACTGCCGCCGTGAGGAAGCTCACTGTGTTTTTCTTTCATCTCTTCCATAGTGATGAAGGTAACAGTTGTATCATAGGGAGCAAAGTATGCAGGCATATTCACAATCTCATCGGTGATTCTCTGCTTGTCTGCACCCTCTTCTGCAACAACATAGCATTCTCTTCTGTGCTTTTCTCTTGCTGTAAGCTCAGGTGTTTCACCGTTTCTGATGCACTCCATAGCCTCTTCAACGGGCACGGTGTACTGTCTCGCATCTATAACGCCCTCTATGCGGCGGATAGCATCTGAATGTCCCTGAGATACGCCCTTACCCCAGAAAGTATAGTCATTTCCGTCAGGTAATACACATGAGGCGTAAAGTCTGTTAAGAGAAAACATACCGGGGTCCCAGCCGCAGGAGATAAGTGCAGTGGTACCCTTTGCTTTTGCCTTTGCATCTACGTTGGCAAAATGAGCAGGTATACTCGAATGATTATCGTATGAGTCAACAACATTGAAGTTTTCAGCAAGTGCGGGAGTCATTTCAGGAAGGTCCGTTGCACTGCCGCCGCAGATAATCATAACATCTATTTTATCTTTCCACGCCATAATGTCATCAGTTGACACTACAGGCACATTTTCAGTCGCAATTTTCAGTGAGTCGGGGTTTCTTCTTGTAAAGACAGCTTCAAGGGTCATATCAGGATTTCTTTTTATAGCGTCTTCTACACCCTTGCCTAAGTTGCCGTAGCCGTAAATACCTATTTTCATAAATGAACATCTCCTCGTTAAGGTACTTAAAAATAATAATTCATTATAACATCTCTTTTTATCTATTTCAACTGCTAAAGCAAAAAAATACAAAAAAAATTCAGCCGCCACTAAGCTGTAGCGACTGATTAAGTTTACCATGTAATATCGTAAATGAACATATCGTTGAGAAGTCTCGCAGAGCCGTCGATAGTCTTACCGAAAACATCGGCGTTGACAACGATATCAATAACAATGTAATGTGTAATTGAAAGAACCTCATCTGTATCGGGATTATATACACAGATGAATTCGCAGTCACGGTAGAATAAATCAAGCTGATTGAGTGCAATTCCCGGCACCTTTGCAATAATTCCGTCAACCTCGGCCTTGATGTCATTGAACTTCATAGGCTGCATAACTGCACCGTGAGCTGAGGGTGCAACGAGTGTATCAGCGGGAGTAGGCTCAGCGTTTATTTCCTCTTTAAGTGAGAAAGAAATCTTATATGTACCGTCGCCCAGATCTTCGCATTTCGCCCATTCAACTGCATCGTAATTTGTCAGAGTGCAGCCCTTTTCGGCGCCGTGAATAGGCATATCCATAAGAATTTCCTCTGCGCCTGCATCTCTAATGAGAATTTCAGCTTCGTCCTCTGTTGTCATATAGCCTGCAGCCACATCGAGAACCTTGTTGATAATTGAGCTGAAGTTGTGATATTCCACAGGCAGTGCCTGATATTCCTTTTTCTTATAGGCGGGCTTCTGCTGCTTGAACTTATCAACAAGAAGTGTATACTGATCGATTATCTCTTTTGTGCTCCCGGGCATATTGCTTTCCTTTTCGGCAGGCTGTACAGCAGTAGTGCTTTCAGTTTCACCGGCGCTGTTTGTTGTCGGCTCAGTTGTCTGAGGCTGTGTAGTCTGAGGCGGAGCTGTAGGAGGTGTAACTGTAACAACAACCTGCTGAGTATCTTCCTCTGAAGGCTGATTTCTGTTTTTATCAATGTTCTTTATGCCGATACACTGAGCAATTACAACTGCCACAAGAAAAATAATTATCATTGCTGAAAGAAATTTCTGTTTCATCTTCCCTTTTCCCTTCCGATTTCAAATATATCTTATTCCAACAACTGACTATACTCGTCAAATGTCATATAAATTTTACCAAATTATGTCCCTATTGTCAATCTTTAGTTACGCACCCGGGGCGGTAATAAAAATATTCTTGACTGTTACTATAAAATATGTTAATATGATGTGAAGTTATTAATCAATAAAACAAATATTATTGGAGGATCATTAAAATGAAAAAGATTTTTAAAAGTGCTCTTGCAGTATTACTTGTGCTGACTCTTCTTTCATCACTCAGCATTTGCTTTGCTGCTGACAGCAAAAAGACTTATTACGATTACGGCTCCTATGTTCTTTTAGGCGACAGCGTTGCCTGCGGTTGGAGTGACATCGAAGAAAGAGACACAAGCTTCACACGAGTTGAAGGCTCCTACGGTGCTTTCCTTGCTGATGACCTTGGCGTTACACTTCATCCCAGAGCTTGCATCGGCTTCAGAACTCTTGAAATGCGCTATATGTTCGAAGACGATTATGAAGGCGACCGTTTCATGTTCTATTCAATTGATCAGGACAGAGTTGACCGTGAAATTCCTGCAATCCGCAGAGAGGTTGCCGAAGCAGGCATAGTTACTCTCAGCGTAGGCGGTAATGACTGGGGTTCATATCTCGGTTGGCACGTCTATGAAGAAATGGACAAGTTCGAAGAGAAAAACGAAGAATTCCTTACTCAGGCAAGAGAATATCTCGAAACCAACGGCACAGACGCTGACACAGTAGATGCGCTTATCGATATCGCTTGTCTTACAGGTGCACTTCCTCAGATTATCCAGGTTCTTCCCGGTGCTCTTGAAGAAGGTCTTGCAAGATATAAGGAAAACTGGAACATTATGATTGAAGATATCTACGCACTCAACCCCGATGTTACTCTTGTCGTTGTAGGTATGTTTGACACAACCGTACAGGATGAAACCATGAAGGAAATCGATCCCGTCGGCACAAGTGTTCAGGCCGCTCTTACAAAGGTCAAGGTTGCCAAGGCTATCGTCGACTATGCAAATAAGCCTATGAAGGCAGGCGCTGAAAAGTACGGCTATATCTTCATCGATCCCATTGGTACTCTTTGCGAAAAGCAGCACCCCAGCAAAGCAGGTCACAGACACATTGCAGACCTTATCCTTGCTGCTCTTCCCGATGCTTCCTTCCCCTTCAAGGACGTTGATGTAAAATCAGCCAACTACAAGGATATCGAAACCTTATACAGCAAAAACATTATGACAGGCACAAGCGCTACAACCTTCGCTCCCGACGCAGCTCTTTCAAAGGCTGACCTCAGCAGTGCCCTCAATAAAATTTCAGGCGTAACCGCTATGACAGATACAGACGGTGACGTTAAGAAGATGGATATTGCAAAGGCTGTCTGGGATACAGCGTTCTCAAGTGCAACAAGCACTATAAAGCGTCTCAAGACTGTTTTATATGTTGCTGAGCTTCTCATTGCCGGCGGTGCTTTCGACTTCACTGCAGGCATCACAAGAGCAGAAGGTGCAAGCATTCTCTGCGACTATATCAATCTTTAATCCTCTCCCGATATGAAAATTCCCCGGATTCACCTGAATCCGGGGTTTACTTTTTATTTGGTTTTATCTTACCTTATAGATATTTACTTCATAAGGACGAAGAGTTGCAGTGGGAGCAGCATAGCTTGAAAGTACACATTCACCCTCAGCATTTCTTGGCCTTGAGAACTGATTCTCTGTAAGGTTCATTTCGATATAGAACTTGCCTTCCTTGCTTTCTCTGTAGAGGCAATAGGTCTTATCGTCAGTCTTAAGAGGCTTGAAATCACCGTATACAAGAGTCTCCTTATACTGCTTACGAAGAGCCATAAGAGCCTTATAGAAGCTGAAGGGGCTTGCAGGGTCTTTAGCCTGAGCTGCAGCGTTACACTCTTTGTAGTCGCCGTTTACTCTTATCCAGGGAGTGCCTGTAGTGAAGCCTGCATTTTCGCTGTCATCCCAGCAAACAGGTGTTCTTGAGTTGTCACGGCTACCTGCAAGGATAGTTGCCCATGCTTCTGCCTTGCTCTTGCCCTTTTCCTGAAGCTCAGCAAATTTGTTAATGGACTCAACGTCACGGATTTCTGAAATATCATTGAATGCACAGTTCATCATACCAAGCTCTTCACCCTGGAAAATATAGGGTGTGCCTCTGCCGGTGAGAAGAAGAGCACCGATAACCTTCGAAACAGCATTTCTGAATTTCGGGTCAGGATTAACCTTTGAAACCATACGGGGGTTATCGTGGTTTTCAATTACAAGTGCAGGCCATGATGAGCCCTTGAGCTCTGTCTGGAAATCGATGAAATGGTTTCTGAGATACTTGAGGTCATATTTATAATCGTCCCATCTCTGCTTACCGGGAATTTCAAGCTGATCAAAGAGGAAGGTCTGTCTGATTTCCTCACGGGAATCGTCTACAAGGTACTTTGCCATTTCAATGCCGATACCGCCTGTCTCACCTACGCAGAATGACTCGGGATACTTCTTGAATGCATTTTCATTGAGCTCGTGGAGATATTCGTGAAGTCTCGGACCCCAGAAATAGTGTTCACCGCCGTAGCCGATAAACTCACCTACAAGAGGATTGCCCTCGGGAAGGCCCTCAACCTTTGAGATAAGATTGATAACGTCCATGCGGAAGCCATCAACGCCCTTTTCGAGCCACCAGCAAACCATCTCAGCAACGTCCTTACGCATATCGGGGTTTTCCCAGTTAAGGTCCATCTGCTTCTTTGAGAAGATGTGGAGTGCCCACTCGTCAAGCTCGGGATAGTAGTTCCAGCCTGAGCCTGAGAATACTGATGTCCAGTTGTTGGGAGGTATACCGGGGCCCTTGCCCTTGCGGAATAAATAGTAATCCTTATACTTCTCATCGCCTGCAAGAGCCTTCTGGAACCACTCGTGCTCATCTGAGGTATGGTTAACAACAAGGTCCATAACAAGCTTCATACCGCGCTTATGTATTTCTTCGAGCATTTCATCGAAGTCAGCCATTGTACCGAATTCGGTCATAATCTTTCTGTAATCGCGGATATCATAGCCCATATCATCGTTGGGTGAATCGTAAATGGGGCTGAGCCAGAGTACATCAACGCCTAAATCCTTAAGATAGTCGAGCTTTGAAATAATACCCTGAAGGTCGCCGATACCATCACCGTCTGAGTCCATAAATGAACGGGGATAAATCTGATAGATAACTGATTCTTTCCACCACTTGGGATCAACCTCGTCCTTGGTGATAACTCTTTCGGGAGTATAGGAAAGAAGGTTGCAAAGGTGTTCAACAGTCTCAAGAGGCAATTTATCACCTAAAATCTTGGGAAGCGCCTTAAGCTTCATCATACCTGTGAGAGGATTGTGGATAATCTTATCGGGTATACCTGCATGGTAAGCTACCATCTTTATAAGGTCATTACCGACGGGAGTAGCCATAACTTCTTTTAAGGTACTGTTAGGGGTAATCTTCTTCATATTAAAAGTTTCCTTTCCAAATATATTTATCTCAAATATTCTAACATACTTTTAAAGGTTTATCAATGGTTTAAGATAAAATTTAAAGCCGACAGCAAGAAGTAATCGCTGTCGGCCGGAAATTATGATAGTGAATTGCCGTTGACCATGTCAACCAGCTTAAAATAGAAGTCCTCCATAGTAGTCGGAAAGTCGCTGATACCGCAGAAATCGAAGTGGTCCATTCCGAATATAGGCTCCATATAATACCATATTCCTTTTTCGATGGACTCTTTCTTTTCAATTACCTCTTCATAGCTTTTGGCAAATGCCTCGTCTATAGCAGGAAATCTCGAAGAAGCAAGAGGGATTACTCCGTCATGTATTGCCCAATCGTCAACTAGCTTTATTCCGTCAATTTCAAGTCCTTCCATACTCTGAAGCACAAGAGATGTGGGTCTGAACATCCAGCTTGTATTGCCGACAATATTCTGTCTGCCTGATTCTTCATTGATAACTGTTGAATATGTGCCGAAGGAATAGTAATAGGTGTCAGGCGACATTTTTATTATGCTGTTCAGTGCCTTGGCACCTCTTATAGTCATATCGTATCCGCAATTGTCATTGGACTTGTAATAATTCAGAAGCTTCGGCAAATTGAAAGCAACTCTCTGCTGTCCCTGCTTAGGAGTAACGCCAAAATGCCCCAGCTGTAAAGAAACAGGTCCGATATTGTTACCGAGGGTACAGCCAATAAAATGAAAAACAGTCGCAAGGAGCATCATAGGTACTTTTGTATCGACAAGCGCATTGGCAAGAGGAGTACCGTTATGGGGTGCCGACAGTGTTATGCAGGCGTTTATACTGCTGTATCCGCCCTTGAAAAGCTCACTTGTGCTCTCACCTGTTGCATTTACCTCCTCTTCATTTCCGAAAGCAAGAAGCGAAGTGAGAAGTCTTGCCACCTCGCTGCCGAAGGAGTAGCCAAGAAGATTGATCTTGTCTTTCATATTCCAGGGCTCACCCATAAGAGCCTTGCCTTCATAAGAAAAGCCGAAGCGTTCGTGATTATGAGCTTTTGAATGAGCCTCACCGTAATCTACAACCGTACCCGTAAGAGCAGCAAAAACCTCGCAGGTTCTGTCCCAGGCACTGTTGAAGGGGCCGGGATTTGCCGCATAAGCTTCGACTCCCGCTAAATTGAGTATATCCATAAGATTATCATACTGGCCGATGGTAAATCCACCGCCCCAATAAGGGAACTTGTCATATCCATGATACTCTGTACCCCAGCCAACCATTCCGGGTATAAAAACATAGGGATAGCCTTCCTTTTCACCTTTTGCCGCAGCAGCAGAACAAGGAAGAGCAGAACCGAATATAATAATTATGATACAAAGAACAACAGCTGTTAATTTCTTCATGTTAATCTATCCTTTATCGATAATTATATTTTCATTTTAACATTAATACACTTAATAATCAATAATGTCACTTTGTTAAGAAAAGCTTAAAGTTTTATTAAAACAATTAAAAACGCACAGTTCAGGTAAAAACTGTGCGTTTTTATATTACCAGAGTATAGGTTTGCCGAATGCAAACTCAACCTTTTTAATATATGTAAGTCTCGGAGAATCCTCGAATTTTTCTGTGTTGTTGGCGTGGTACACCATATAGATATCACCGTTATCTCTGTGTATAAAGCAGCAGTGGCCTGCCGAGTAAATGCTCTTTATGGGGTTATGGTAGCTGACTCTCAAAGGGCTCTTTTCCCAGCTGCTCTTTCTCATTACATCGTCACCCTCAAGGCTCAACATACCCATGCAGTACTTGCCTGAGCTGTATCCGCTTGCAGAATACACAATGAAGATATCGTCACCGTGATAAAGCACCGCAGGCCCTTCGTTGACGTCCCAACCCTTTTTCTCCCAGGATTTTGTAGGACTTGAAATCTTGGTTATAATGTCTTTGCCTTTTTTATCTTTCTTTATTGTATATGGGTTTTCCATTTCACATATGTAAAGACTCTGATACATAACCTTAATATAAGCGGCACAGACGAAATAAAGCTTGCCGTCTTTTTCAAGATATGTACCGTCAAGGTTACTGAGTCCGTCAGGTGCAATTATGCCCCTGAACTCGTAGTCACCGAAAATATCTTCGGTTTTACTTTCGAGGACAAAGCTGTATCTGTAGTAATCATCGTGGTCTTTATCTATGATGACATAGGGCATCTTGCCTGCCGGTACCGCATCACGCCTGAATTTAGCTGTAGCCACAATGTACCATCTGTCACCGAATTTGTGTATCTCAGGTGCCCATATATCACCGTCGGTACCGCTCTCCCCTGCCCAGAATATAGTCTTCTGACGGGTCACATTGATAGTATCAAAGCTTTCAATCTGAAAGATGTCTATTCCACCGCCGGTTGTAAAAGTATAGTAGCAACCGCTTTCATCCTCAATGATATAGGGGTCACCGCCGTTGATTTTATCAATCGGCTCATCATAGGGAGACGATACAAGACCGAGAAAAGTTAGTGCAGCCATAATAATCGCACTTAAAGACTGAATAAGATTTTGCATAGTGAGTCCTCCTGTAAATAGTCCTTTTTAACAATATAGCATATTAAAGCATATATTTCAACAAAAATTTATCCCCCGATTTCCTCGGAGGATATGAAGCTTATTCTGATTTTTCCTGCGCTTCCTGAGCAGATTTCTTTTTAGCCTGAATACTCATATATACAGTGCCTGCTATAGCCATAATAAAAGCAGGAGCAATATAAAGATATGACCATACATTAGTCAGCTCGCCCTTGGCACCGAGAAGCGTCCAGAGAATATTGAGAACAAAAAGGCTTAAGTTTGACGAAATGAAGTAAGGCATAAAAGGAAGATTCATAGCACCGAAAACGAAGCTGTTCAGGTCTGAGGGCATAATCGCACCCACCTTACAGATAAACACGATACTGAAAGTATTCTGTCCCGTGAAATTATCCAGTTTTTCAATGGCCTTGAATCGCTTTTTAAGGCTGTTAACAGCCTCCATACCCATAAACTTGCCGAGATAATAGGGTAAAAACAGACTTATGAAGCTGCCGACGAAATTAACTGCAACAGCTACCCAGAAGTTTTCAAATACCAAACCTGCAAGGGTATAAAGAAAAACAGGTGAAATGATAAGAGCTATTGACTTTACAAAGTGAAAACCTATAAGCAGTGCCGCAACGGTAAGGGTACCGCCGGTAAAATATACTGCAAGGCT
>JAZSGK010000062.1:0-5150 GCA_045532695.1 Acutalibacteraceae bacterium | reverse complement strand
GCTGAGAGCTCTCTGTGTCTTTTCGGGGCAGTGCTCTGCCGCTTTATCAATAAAGTCGCCCATAAATACGGTGCAGGCCTTACCGTGAGGAACACCGTAGTTTTCGGTGAGGATATAGCCTAAGGGGTGAGGGAATGCTGTGCCGCAATAGGCGTGGGTTATACCCGCGTACAATGAGCCGTAATAAAGCTTGGTTCTCATTTCCTCATCGGGGAGCTCCTTTGTTTCGTGAAGATATTTAAGTCCCTCCCATATAAGTGCGATTGCTTTTTCGCCAAAGAGAGTGGGAATATCACCGCACTTGACAGACATATAGCCCTCAATAACGTGAGCCATTGCATCGAGTGCCGTCGATACTGTAATACCGTAGGGCACCGAGCAGGTGTATTTGCTGTCAGCAAAGGTGAGAGCCGGGAAACAGTCGTCGGGTGCAATACTCTTTTTTCTGTTTGTGTCGGGATGAGTCAGAACGCTTACTCTGCCGACTTCACTGCCTGTGCCGGCAGTTGTACCCACGAGGACAAGAGGCAGAGCCCTGTTTCTTTCATTTTCGCCGTAAGCATAGATATCCTCCATAGTGAATCCGGGGTTAGCAGCATAAACAGCAACAGCCTTAGCCGCATCAAGGGGTGAACCGCCGCCGATACCGACGATGAAGTCTGCACCAAGCTTATATGCAATTTCACCTGCCTCATGGCAGTGGTCAATTCTCGGATTAGGTCCGATTTTGTCATATATCTCATATTTGATATCGCACTCTTTGAGAGCGTATTTCATATCATCAAGGGCACCACTTAAAAGAGCACTTTTTCCGCCTGTGACAATGAGACACTTTTTGCCGAATGCTTTAAGCATAAGAGCGTTGTTCTTAAGGCAGTCCTTACCGCTTATAACTCTGATGGGAATTTTAATATCGAAATCCATAATTTTTCTCCTGTATAAAAATAGATTTTGTTTCTTATGCAATTATAACAAATTTATGGAAATATAGCAAGAAATATTTAAATACACTTGCAAATTCTGTCGATATGTTATAAAATATAAAAGTTAAAGACATTGGTTTTATGTAATATATTTATTATAGTTATATATATAGGTGAAATTGATGAACAAAAGGAAAGTTATAAGTATTATTCTGGTTTTGCTTGTTTGTTTAGGATGCGTCGGTCTGGTTGCTTTTTATAAAGACAGACACGACCGTTTTGATTATAGTGAGAAAAGCAGTATTGCTATGGGTACTATTGTAACCCAGAAGGTTTACGGCGATTTTGCCGCAAAAGAGATTGAAAAAACCAAGGCGGTTATCGACGGTCTCGACGATATGATATCCTGGAGAGAAGACGGCTCGGAAATTGCGAAGCTCAATTCAGGTGAGGCCGTAAGCAGCGGTTATCTTGCAGAGGTTATAAGACAGTGCGGCGAAATCAGTGCACTCAGCGGCGGTGTTTTTGATATAACCGTCGGCGGTATCTCTCAGCTCTGGGGTATTGGCGAAGAAAATCAGAGAATTCCCTCAGCGGAAGAGATAAAGAATGAACTTAAGAATGTAGGCTACGGCAAAATCAGACTCAGCGACAAGAATATAGAGCTCCCCGAGGGAGTGAAAATCGATTTAGGTGCCGTAGGTAAGGGAGCCGCCTGTGATATGCTTAAGGCTTATTTCGACAGAAGCGATATGCAGGGCGCAATTATTTCTGTTGGCGGAAGTATACTTGCCTGGGGCGATTACAACAAAGCAGGAGACAAGTGGCAGATTGCTATTGCTCATCCGAGAAAAGAGGGCGAGTATTTAGGTGTGCTCTCTATTGATGAGGGCTTTGTTTCTACTTCCGGAGACTACGAAAGATTTTTCGAAGAAGACGGCAAGAGATACCATCACATTATAGACGCTACTACAGGGTACCCTGCCGAAACTGAGCTTATAAGCGTAACAATCATCTGTGACAGCGGCATTATTTCCGATGCACTTTCAACAGCCTGCTTTATACTTGGCGAAGAAAAAAGTATGCCTCTTCTCGAAAAATACGGTGCTTCGGCAATTTTTGTAGATAAGGATATGAATATTTCCGTAGTGGGAGACATTGATTTTGAGTACTAAGAATGAAATCAGAAGGAATATAACCAAAGGCGATATTATTCTTATAGCGAGTATCCTTGCACTGAGCATAATCTGGTTTGTGTCTTCTTTTACTGCAGAGGAAAACCTCAGAGCAGACATCTATGTTGACGGTGAAAAAGTACACAGCATAGCCTTAAGCAAAGTTGAAGAAAGCTATAACATCAGAGAAAATTACTGTGAGCTTCTTATAGAAAAAGACGGTGTATCATTTTCTTTTTCAGACTGTGCAGACCAGCTCTGTGTCAGAAGAGGAAAGCTTAAAAGACAGGGAGATACAATGGCCTGCGTACCCGAAAAGATAGTTGTCATTATTAAAAGTGACAGGCAGGATAAAATTGACGGAGTCGCATATTGAGAAAGGTGAGGACTATGAAAACAAATAGAGTAGCCTTGCTGGGTATTTTCGGTGCAGTTGCGTTGGTGTTGTCTTTCCTTGAAGGTATGCTTATTCCCGATATTCCCTTTTTGCCCGTCGGTGCAAAACCGGGACTTTCCAATGTAGTTACTATGTATATTGCCGGCACTATGGGCTTTTCCGGTGCCGTATATATAACACTCCTGAAGGCTCTTTTTGCTCTCATAACAAGAGGAGCAACAGGTGCTTTTATGAGCTTTTGCGGAGGGCTGCTGAGTACTGTTTCAGTATGTCTTCTCATAAAATATCAGGGCAGAGTTTTTTCTTATCTCGGTCTTGGTATAGCAGGTGCGGTGACACACAATATCGGTCAGCTTATGGCGGCGTGTATTGTGTCAGGTACATTCGCACTTATCAATTACGGTAAATATCTGCTGATTTTTGCACTCGTAACGGGTGCGGTCACAGGTACAGTGCTTATGCTTCTGATGCCTCGGCTTTCAAAAATCGGCGGATTCAAATATACAAAAAAGCGCAATGAGTGAGGCGCTTAAAACAAAGGGGTTGAAAATATGAGCAAAACAGTTGGAGGTGTACTTACTGCCGTCAAGAAAGGTCGGGGCGGTGTAGGTGTATCCCACAACAAAAACACAGCTGAAATGCCTGTTGAAAGAATGCCAATACCTGACAAGGTTGTCATTTCTATGCAGCAGCATATCGGTGTGCCTTGCACTCCGCTTGTAAAAGTTGGAGATGAGGTTGCTGTCGGACAGAAAATCGGTGACAGTGATAAATTTATTTCTGCACCTATTCATGCCACAGTTTCAGGTAAGGTAACGGCCGTAGGTGATATCAAGCTCGCCAACGGTATTATCACAAAAGGTGTGACTATTGAAAGCGACGGAGAAATGCGACTTTATGAGGGCATTACTCCTCCTGTAGTTACAAATAAAAAGGAGCTTTGCGCAGCTGTAAGAGAAGCAGGTCTTGTAGGTCTTGGCGGTGCAGGCTTCCCGACACATGTAAAACTCAATCTTCCCGAGGACAGAGAAATCGATACTCTCATAGTCAATGCGGCAGAGTGCGAACCCTACATTACCGTTGACTACCGTGAGTGCATCGAAAACGCTGAAAATGTTCTTAAGGGCGTTGAAATTCTCAGAGATATCTTAGGCTTTAAGCAGATCATCATTGCTATTGAAGACAACAAACCCAAGGTTTTCGAGATTATGAAAGAAATTGCTGACAGAGACAACGATTCCGGTGATAATATCAAGCTTATGACTCTCAAGTCAAGATATCCTCAGGGTGCAGAAAAAATGATGATACTTTCGGCAACAGGCAGAAAAGTGCCTCCCGGAAAGCTTCCCTCAGATGTAGGTTGTGTTGTTATCAACGTAGCTTCCGTTGCATTTATTGCAAGATATATCGAAACAGGTAAGCCTCTTGTAAGCCGTTCAATCACTGTTGACGGCGGTGCAATAAGAAATCCGAAGAATCTGCGTGTGCCTATCGGTACAAGTTTCGCTGATATTGTTGACTATTGCGGCGGCTTTAAAACAGAGCCCAGAAAGATAATTTCAGGTGGCCCGATGATGGGTATAGCTATCTGTGATATTGATGCACCTATCTGCAAGCAGAACAATGCGCTTCTTGCTTTTGACGATAAGAATGCTTCTCTGAAGAAAGAGAGAGCCTGCATACGCTGCGGCAAGTGCGTTGACGTTTGTCCCATGAGTCTTATGCCGACTCTTATTGAGCGTCACGCAAGAATCAAGGACGCTGAAAAGCTTAAGAGCTCAAATACAATGGTTTGCATGGAATGCGGCTCCTGCGCTTATGCATGTCCTTCAGGCAGACCTCTTGTGCAATATATGAGACTTGCCAAGCAGGTACTCAGAGAGGAGAGTGCAAAATAATGGCTAAAAGATTAACCGTAAGCGCATCGCCTCATATGCGCTCAAAAGAAACAACAACAGGCATTATGCTTGATGTAATCATAGCTCTTTTACCTGCTCTTGTAATGAGCATAGTTTATTTTGGTCTCAGAGCTCTTACACTTACAGCTGTATGTGTAGTATCCTGTGTGCTTTTTGAATTGATAGCCAGAAAGGTTATGAAAAGAGATAATACAATAGGTGATCTCAGTGCTGTGGTTACAGGTATTATCCTTGCCTTTAATCTTCCCGCTTCACTTCCCTTATGGATGGCAGTGATCGGTTCACTTGTTGCTATTGTTGTAGTAAAGCAGATGTTCGGCGGTATCGGTCAGAACTTTGTTAACCCTGCAATGACAGCAAGAATTATCCTTATGACATCATTCCCCACAGCTATGGCAAAGTGGGTGGTACCTTTCACAAACACATGGCGCCCTGATGCTGTTACTGCTGCAACACCGATGGCAGTATTGGCAAATGCAGAAGGTGGAGACATTTCAGCAGTTGCAGATCAGCTTCCGTCACTTACAGAGATGCTCTTCGGTGCTCACGGCGGCTCAATGGGTGAGGTTTGTTCATTGGCTCTTATTATCGGCGGACTTTACCTTATGATAAGAAAGGTCATTTCTCCCATTATTCCCTTTACCTTTATCGGTACAGTTGCTGTGTTTATGCTTATAGCAGGATCCTTCAATTTAGAGTTCGTTGCTTATGAGCTTCTCGGCGGAGGTCTTATGCT
>JAZSGK010000198.1:0-9253 GCA_045532695.1 Acutalibacteraceae bacterium | reverse complement strand
CCCATCAATCTTGTATTTGACCACAGACTCGGTGCTTTCAATGACACAATGCCTTTTGTCAGAAAGCTTGAAGAAATTTTCGCTAACCCCGAAGTTATCAGAGAGTGGTAAATTTACATTAAATCAGCTCCTCACATTTGTGGGGAGTTTTATTTTTCCAATTATATTCCACGAGCCTTTGCCAATAATTATCTCAGTAACACTTTCGGGGGTAATTAATTTGCATTACAACAAGGTTGAAATATGCGGTATAGATACATCAAAGCTCAAGGTACTCAGTGAAAAAGAAAAGACCGAGCTTCTCATAAAAACCAAAGAGGGCGATAAAAATGCAAGGGAAACACTCATAAACGGCAACCTGAGGCTTGTACTCAGCGTTATTCAGCGTTTTACATCAAGAGGTGAAAACTCAGACGACCTGTTTCAGGTGGGCTGTATCGGCCTTATAAAGGCAATTGACAACTTTGATGTAACTTTAGGCCTTCGCTTCAGCACCTATGCAGTACCGATGATAATCGGCGAAATAAGGAGATATCTCAGGGACTACAACCCCATAAGAGTCAGCAGATCTATGAGAGATACTGCGTACCATGCCATGAAAATCAAAGAGCGCATCATAAACGAAACCCAGCGTGAGCCGTCTGTAGATGAAATAGCAAAGGAAATGGGTGTAAAAAGAGAGGCAGTTGTAATTGCACTTGAAGCTATTGTCGAACCCGTTTCCCTTTATGAGCCCGTCTATTTTGATGCAGGAGACACCATATATGTAATGGATCAGATAGGCGACAGAAATACGGACATTGACTGGATCGATGAGATACTTCTCAAAAAAGCGATAAATAATCTCGGAGAGCGTGAGAAAAATATTCTCTCACTTCGGTTTATGAACGGCCTGACTCAGACGGAGGTAGCGAAGGAAATAGGTATATCGCAGGCTCAGGTATCAAGACTCGAAAAGGGTGCTCTCGAAAAAATAAAAAGCCACAGAAAGGTAATTATATGACTGACTATCATCAGACATAAATTTGTCATAATTGTTACCCCTGTTTAAATTTTAAGTTTACTTTTTGTACCACACTTGACTATAAAATCAGTATATGGTATCATTAGTTGGAATTATTAAGCTCTCTTAATAATAAAGTATTTTTTTCGGAGGAAAAAGAAATGAAAAAATTCATGAAAAAAGCTCTCGCTACTCTTCTTGCTCTTGTAATGCTTTCAGGCACATTTGTATGCTTTGCAGCAGAGCTCAACAAGGATGCAGTAAGCCTTCACTACGGACAGTATAAGAACTATGTTCTTCTCGGCGACAGTGTTGCAAGCGGTTACCGTGACGAGATTACAGAAAATGACGAAATTTTCAATGAAGCTCACATGGATTCAACCTACTGCAGATACACAGGCTCTTACTCAGACGTACTTGCTAACGCAATCATTGAAGATAAGTCAATGGTAGCTCTTGCAGCTCCCGGCTTCAGAACAATTGAAATGCGTTATATGCTCGAGGATGACTTCAGAGATACCTGTGACGATCCTTACCTTTTCTGGCCCAGCCACCTTTACATCTATGATGACATCACATGTGCTTGTCATGGTGAGAAGATGCTTCCCGGCTCAGAGCACTTCAGAGAAGCTTTCAAAAAATCAATCGCAGAAGCTGACCTCATTACTCTCGGTCTCGGCGGTAATGACTGGGGCGCATACCTCGGTTGGGTTGTAAACAAGATTTTTGAAGATTCATTTGAAGACGAAAGCGAAGCTAAGAAATATATCGCTGACGTTGAAGAAATCCTCAGAAAGAGCACAATGGACGTAAGCACAATCGAAACAATCATTGACCTTGCTTATAAGGCAGACGCACTCGATGAGCTCCTTCCCGCTCTTCCCAAGGCACTTGACTACGGTCTTGGCAATTTCTATAAAAACTGGGATATCGTTATTCAGGATATCTACGATCTCAACCCCGATGTTACTCTTATGGTTGTCGGTATGAGCGACAACAGCATCAAGGGTAATTATTATGACTATCCCGGCGTTAAGGGCGAACCCGTTGCTGGTGGCGCTGAAGAAGACGCAACAAAGGCTCAGGCTATGTCAATCATCATCGACTTCATTATGGGCGTTGGTAACGGTCCTATGATCGAAGGTGCTAAGAAGTTCGGTTATACATATGTTGACATAGACGGCGCAACATACGTTGACAGCCATCCCGACGCTGCAGGTCATGTTTTCATCGCAAACAAAATCATTGAAGCTCTCCCCGACCCCGTAATCAGCAAGAAGTATAAGGATATCGCAGGTCACAAGTACTACAACGCTATCGAATATGTTCTTATGAACGGAATTATGGAACCCACAACTGAAACAAACTTCAGCCCCAACGGCTCACTCAAGGGCTATGAACTCACAGCAGCGCTCAATGTTATCAACGGTACTGACAACACATCAGACAACAACAAGTCAGTTACAAATATTCAGTTGGCTCTTGCTCTTCTCACAGGCGCAACCGATAAGGGCTTCGGCGGCTTCTTCAAGACTCTCGCTCTTGCACTCAGCGTTATCTCCGACTGTAACTTCAACCTTGGCGGCAATGTTACAAGAGGTGCAGCAGCTAACTACTTTATGACTCTTGATAAAATCTGATCAGTTATCTGAAAATTCAGAGATGCATACCTTCGGGTGTGCATCTTTTTTATTATACATTGTTAATAAAATTATAAATATATCTTGCCCTAATGACTTTATTGTGGTAAAATGATTATGTGTATTTATTACATATTCATAAGAATATTAAATATAAGGAGAAATCAAGATGTCAACTAAAACAGATCCCAAGTATGAAGCACTGTTTACCCCTTGGAAAATCGGTAATGTTGAAATCAAAAACAGAATTGTAATGTGCCCCATGGGCGGTACATCACTTTTCGGTTGGTTTGAGCTTACAGGCTGCGGCTTCGACAAGGAAGCAGCAAAACTTTTCCTTGAGCGTGCAAACAACAATGTCGGTCTTATTATCCCCGGTATCGCTCCCCTTCGTGATACTTTCTGGGGCAAATGGCTCTGGCAGAATCCCAAAATGTTCGAAGAGCTCAAGGTCTATATGGATGAAATCCATAAGACCGGCGCTAAGCTTTTCATTCAGCTTACAGCAGGTATGGGTCGTTCATGGGCTATCACTGAGCTTGTAGGTCCTCTTCACAAAAATAAAATTACACGTAAGCTCGTTAAGCCTATCCTTGATACCAGCCACGAGCTTGCTTCACCCAGTGCGCAGCCTGCACGTTGGGCACCAGATATTATCTGTCCCGAAATGACAAAGGAGCAGATTCACGAGATTATTGAGGCTTTTGCTAAAACTGCAAAGCTCTGTAAAGACGCAGGCGTAGACGGTGTTGAGGTACACGCTGTTCATGAGGGTTATCTTCTTGACCAGTTTGCAATTTCATTCTTCAACAAGCGTACTGACGAATACGGCGGCAGCTTCGAAAACCGTTACCGTTTCGCTGCCGAGGTAGTTAAAGCTATCAAGGAGTCCTGCGGTCAGGATTACCCCGTATCCCTTCGTTACTCAGTTGAGTCAAAGATGAAGGGCTTCTGCGAAGGCGCAATGCCCGGCGAGGATTATACCGAAGTCGGCCGTAATATGGAAGAATCAGAAAGAGCTGCAAAGTACCTTCAGGACGCAGGTTACGATATGCTCAATGCCGATAACGGTACATATGACTCCTGGTACTGGGCACATCCTCCCATGTATATGCCTCAGAACTGCAACCTTGACGATGTTGCTCACATTAAGAAATTCGTTGATATTCCCGTTGTATGCGCCGGCCGTATGGAACCCGATGTTGGTGCTGCAGCTATCGCAGAGGGCAAAATTGACGGCGTAGGCGTAGCACGTCAGTTCCTTGCAGACGGCGAATGGGTTACTAAGCTTATCGAAGACCGTCTTGAGGATATAAAACCCTGTATCTGCTGTCATAGCGGCTGCTTTAACTTCTCATCATCAAAGGGACACTACAACACTCAGGATCTTTTAGATACAATGGGTCTTGCACGTTGCGCTATCAACCCCCTTACAATGCAGAGCAAGAAATATAAGATCACACCTGCAAAGAAAAAGAAGAACATCGCTGTTATCGGCGGCGGTATCGGCGGTATGGAAGCTGCTATTCTCCTTGCTAAGCGCGGCCATAAGGTTACTCTTTACGAAAAGAGCGACAAGCTCGGCGGTGTATTTATCGCAGCTGCTGCTCCCTCATTCAAAGAGAAGGACAAAGAGCTTATCGCATGGTATATCCGTGAGGTAGCTAAGCTTCCCATCGAAGTCAAGATGAACACTGAAGTTAAAGATATCGCTTCACTGGGCGCTGATGAGGTTATCATCGCTACAGGTGCTACAGCTAAGAAGATTCCCGTCAAGGGCGCAGAAACAGCAATTGAAGCTGTTGACTATCTTCTCGGCAATAAGGAAGTCGGTGAAAAGGTTGTCATCATCGGCGGCGGTCTCACAGGCTGCGAAATCGCATATGACCTCTTCCTTCAGGGCAAGAAGCCTTCAATCGTTGAAATGCAGGATGACCTTATCACTACTCCCGGTATTGCTCTTGCAAACACATCATTCCTTCGTGATTGCTTTAAGACAAATAAAGTACCCGTATATCTTGAGACAGGACTCAAGGAAGTTACAGACGGCGGCGTAATCGTAAAGGACAAAGACGGCAAGGAATTCAAGATTGAAGCTGACTCAGTAATCATGTCAGTCGGCTATAATCCCGCTCCTGTAGCTGAAAAGTCAAAGCATGTACATATCATCGGTGACGCTAAGGCAGTAGGTAATCTCAGAACTGTTATCTGGGGTGCCTGGGATATAGCAATGAAGCTGTAATAGATAAAGGAGGAAATAACAATGCAACTCACTAATGAACAGCAGGCCATATTAAACGGCGAGCAGGGCGAAGTCCTTGCAAAGGTAATGGAAACTCTCATCAAGTACGGTGAGGTTTTCGGTGCAGAGAAAATGGTTCCCGTAACAGGCAAGCACAACCACCTTGTTACATCATTCGGTCTTAAGGCTCTTGGTCCCGTATATGACCTTATGGATAAGCTTATTTCAACAGGCAACGTATCAAAGCAGACCTTCTCAGTTGACCCGAGACCTCTTGATAAGAATGTACCTGCAAACTTCCTGCAGAACTTTATCTTCAATAACTTTATGTATTCACGTCAGGATTTCTATGAAAAGCAGCTCAGCAAGCTCGGTCTTATGGAAAAAGACGCTTTCACCTGCACATGCTATATGGACGAAGTAGGCAACAGACCTCAGAAGGGCGATGTACTCTCCTGGGCTGAATCTTCAGCTGTTGTTTTCGCTAACTCGGTACTCGGCGCACGCTGCAACCGTAACTCAGGTATTATGGATATTATGGGCTCAGTTGTTGGCTATGTACCTTACTTCGGTCTTCTTACAGACGAGGGCAGAAAAGCTTCCTGGATTATCGAAATCAAGACAACCAAGAAGCCCGAAGCCCAGCTTTTAGGCTCAGCTATCGGTATGAAGGTTATGGAAGATGTCCCCTATATCGTAGGTCTTGATAAGTGGCTCGGTACAGAGCTTGACGATGCAACCTGCACATACCTTAAGGACTTTGGTGCTGCAACAGCTTCAAACGGCGCAGTAGGTCTTTACCACATCGAAAACCTCACTCCTGAGGCAGTTGAGCAGGGCAAGGCTCTTGTAAATGCAGACGCTAAGACTTATGTTATCGACGATGCAGAGCTCGAAAAAGTATATAAGAACTACCCTATCATCTGGAAGGATCAGAACGCTAAGCCGAAGCTCTGCTTTATGGGCTGTCCTCATATGTCACTTGAACAGCTCAAGAGTTGGACTGATAAGGTTGAAGAAGGTCTCAAGGCTTCAGGCAATAAGAAGGTTGTAATCCCCACAGTATTCACTGCAGCTCCCGCTGTACTTAAGGAATTCGAAAAGACTCCCTATGCAGCAAGACTCAAGGCTACAGGTGTTATCACATCATATATCTGTCCGCTTATGTATATGAACAATCCCCTCTCAGGCAAGATGCCCGTTATTACATCAAGTAATAAGCTTCGTACATATACAACAGCAAGATATTACACTGATGACGAAATCTTAGTTCAGATTACAAAGGGAGGCAAATAATCATGAGAGAATTTAAAGGACGTGTTATTGCAAAAGGCACAGCTACAGCAGAAGCTGTTGTATCACACGAAGGCCTCAACACCTTAGCATCTTTCCAGAAGGCTCTTCAGTTCGGCGACAAGACCGCAACCTGCGGTGACCAGAACAACAAGGACCTTTACGGCAAGCAGATGGCAGGTAAGGCTCTCTGTCTTCCTCAGACTATCGGTTCAACAACAGGCGGTCTTGTACTTTACTGTGCTTGTTCAATGGGCCGTCAGCCTGCTTGTATGCTTTTCTCGAAGCCTATCGACTCACTTGCAGCAGCAGGTGCAGTTCTTGCAGACGTATGGCTTGACAACATCACAATGCCCGTTATCGATACTCTCGGTGACGAATTCCTCGACTATGTGAAAGACGGAATGAAGATCACTGTAAAAGAAGACGGCACAGTTGTTGTTGACTGATGACTACTATAAAGCGAAGGACTCACAATTAAGTGAGTCCTTTTTTCTGTGCTGAGGTGTGAAGAAAGATGCGAGGCGGCTCCATCAAATCGCCTTAAGGGCGATTTGCAGCGACAATGTCGCTGAGCCGAAGCCCCACGGGGGCTTCGGCAATGGAGCCGCATGCCAATTTTTACAGCAGACTGAATAAAAAGAGGGCGACCAGAAGGTCGCCCAAACGTTTTTCACTTTAAAATCTTCTTCCTCCGCCGCCGTGACTTCTGCCCGATGAGCTTCTGTGAGAAGATGAGCCGCCCGAAGATGTTGACTTGGGTCTTGGTGACTTACGGACATTCCTATAAAGGAAAGTGTCGCTCTTTGAGGTTATGTTCATATTGTCAACATAGGCCGCAGCATTTGCCTGTCTCTTGACAGTCTTTAGTTCTGAAGCAACGCTGAGCATTATGAGAAATGCTATAATAAAACCGATGGCAATACTGCCCGGAATCCATACAACGGGTACATTGCCGATTGCAGGTCCTGATGAACCCGAATCATAATAGAGGTCATCCGAACCGTAATATCCGCCTACATCGCCGTTTTCATAGTCTGTGAATACCTCTTCACATTCATCGGCAAAGATCTCAAAAGCCCGGTAGTAATTACCGTACTGAAGGTCAGAAATCATCACGTCGAGTATTCTGTCGACTTTGTAGTCCGCGAACTTGTAAATTGCAGAACCGTGAGTGGTTATATACACCTCTCTGTCACCGGGTACACCGTCTTTATAAAGAACGAGAAGTCCGTCATCGTTTTCGCCGTAACCATAGCCGTTATAGTCATAGTAGTCATCGGCAAAAGCCTGAGCTGATTTGCCCTCGAGACTGTTTACGGTTACAACACCGATTTCGGCATCATACATAAAACCGATTGTTTCCAGTCTGTCTGTGAGAAGCAATTCTTCTTCGTCAGATAATAGATCTGCTTCATCAGATACGAGAGGTACTATTCTCTCCTCCGGTATAACACCGTATTCATAAGTAGCAAAGCCAAGGAGTGAGAAACTGAGACAGAGCATTAAAGCTACAGTTAAAACTGCAAATATTTTTCTTTTCATATTCCCCTACCTCCTTACATAAATGTGAACCATGCCCATACGGCAGCGTACGTCAGGGCACTGAGACCTGCACCGAGAATTGCCGTCCATTTGGCAAAGGCTTTTTTATCAAGAGGCAGATCACCGATAAACTTGCCTGTCTGACCGTTCATAGCAAAGATATATTTCTTATCCTTCCAGGTTGTGTTGAGTATCCATACGGGGTAGAGAGCGTATTTATATGAGCCCGATGCAACATTAACATTGGAATTCACCTTGGTTACCGTCGTATATCCTGCATTAATTGTGCGTCTGAGACCCTCAATAGCACTGTTTTTAATTCTCTCGTTAGCTCTCGGAATACTTGCATCTAAGTCTACATCATACTTATCAGCATAGAAGCCTGCGAGGTAAGAGGGATTAAAGGGTACTCCGTAATCGTCGACATGGAAAGGCTCGATAGACTCCATAAGTGCGTCGTCCATTTTTGACGAGCCGTCAACAGGTACATAATTGAAGCTCATATTACCGCTTCTGTGAATTGAGTAGTTCTTTGTTTCCGTATAGTTATAGTTGCTATCTGCCCAATAGCGAACTTTCTTACCGCTGAACTCGGCACTTGCATCAGCTTTGCCCGAGAAAAGCCAGTGAGGTACATATATGCCCTTGATCTCATCAATGTGATTCTGCTCCTTGAAGACCTTGGGAAGGAGCTTCTTCTTGCTGATAAATTTCAGATACATTTCCTTGGCGGCTTTTTTATCAAGCTTGAAGGGAATTACAATATCAGGCTTAAGATCACCTGAGAAGTGACCTGTCATAACAGTCGGATTGCCGCAGAACGGGCAGTTTGTAGCTCCCGTAGTGCTGTCGGTTACTATTTCACCGCCGCAGGAATTGCAGGTGTAAACCACCATATTTTCGGTTTCGCCCTCTTCCCACTGAGCGTTGTCTTTTTCCCAGTTTATAGACTCTTCGTCAGTATCGGGTAAGTCTGCGGCTTTATTAAGGGCATCAATATCAAATTCAGTGTCGCAGTATGGGCACTTAAGTTTCTGTACGCCTGTGTCAAATTCTACTGCACCGCCGCAACAAGGACATTTCTGTTGCAATAAGGTTGACATATTATCAACTCCTTCAAATGTTATTTAACATCGTTTTCGTTAAAGATATCACCGCATTCGGGGCAGAACTTGGGAGGATTCTTCGGGTCAGCAGGCTGCCAACCGCATTTGTCGCATCTGTAAAGAGGTGCATCAGCAGGCTTTTTGCCGCCGCACTCAGGGCAGAACTTGCCCTTATTCACCGCACCGCAGGAGCAGGTCCAGCCTTCAGCTTCTGCCGGTTTGGGTGCACCGCATTCGGGGCAGAATTTTCCGTTTACGGTAGCTCCGCAGGCACATTTCCAACCGCCACCTTCCAGAGGCTTCGGTTCAGGCTTCTTAGCTCCGCACTGAGGGCAGAAGTTACCTGTTGCAGTTGCACCGCAGGCACACTGCCAACCGCTCTGTGCAGGTGTTGCTGCGTTTGCCATAGCCTGTGCCTGAGCAT
>JAZSGK010000257.1:0-2047 GCA_045532695.1 Acutalibacteraceae bacterium | reverse complement strand
GTCCCGACAATAACACTACAGGAGGAAAAAACAATGACAAACTTTTTATCGGTTCTTATGGCATTCATCACTATGGCCGTCTCTCTTCTTTCAGGCGGTGAACTGGCTGATGAAATAAAGCAGAAAGGCGACATTTCCGGCTATGCACAGACTGTAAATGTGCAGAAGGTACTCCCCGATCTTTATGCTGACGAAGACGGTGACTTTACAGTCCTTCAGTTCAGCGACACCCATTTTACAACAGGTGTAACCCTCGCTGATATGAATGTTCTTCAGAAAATGGAGGACCTTACTCACAAATATGACCCGGACCTTGTAGTTGTATCGGGTGATATGATTGACGACGGCAACGACGGCGATTTCAATAAGGCTTATGTTCTTCGAACCGTTGCAGGTATATTCGAGGACGCTGACCAATACTGGGCGTACATACCCGGCAACAATGACGGCATAAACTACGGCACAAGCGAAGATGTAGTGGCATATCTCTCACAGTATGAGCACTGTCTCGTTTCCGATGTACCCGAAATCTCAGGCGGCTGTCAGTACAGCATTGATATTATCAGTGGCGGCGAAATGCCCCACTCTATGCTCTTTATTGATACTATGGACTACGATAACGATGACCCTGACCATATCTATGGCTATGTCCATGAGGATCAGGTTAACTGGTGTAAAGAGGAAATTGCAAATAAGCAGGCTGAAAACAGTCAGGTTACTGTAAGCGTTTTTCTTCACGAAAACACACCCGACTTCTTCAGAGCTGCAAGAAAGGGTGAAGCCTATAAATTCGGCTATCCCACCTTGGGACTGAGAATGGAAAAGTACAACATACCAAAAAATCAGCCTCTTGACGATGTCTTTAATGAAAGCGGCTGCGTAGGCCTTCTCTCAATGGGTCACAATCACCCCTTATATGACCAGTGCAGCTTCTACGAGGGTACATATTATCATGTTGCACCTCAGACAAAGGTAGCAAGCTCTCTTATAACAATTCACACCGAAGAAGACAGTGTAAGAGACATGTACGACTTTAAACCCATATATTTCTAAGCGGAACTCTTCGGCAGAGTACAAAAAAAGAGGCGGATTCAACATCTGCCTCTTTAATATTTTTATGAGATTTATTCTTCGGTTTCTTCCTCGTCTTCGTCGAGCTCAAGAATAACATCCTGATTAGTGAAGAACTTGATTTTGTTGAGGGGCACACCGAGAGCTTTTTCGCAGCTTGCACTGAGAAGGCTCATCATTCTTGATTCAACAACGGTATTGATAGCGGCGAAATCAATAAGGACTTTAAGCTGAGCCTTGATGAAATCATCGTCCTTATCCTCGAAGAAGCTGTCCTCAACCTCCTCGACGGTAACACCTGTAAGAGCCATATCGTCGTTATAGAGCTTTCTGTTTGTCTGGAAGCACTTCTGCATAATATTCAGCATCTGTTCTCTCTTGCCTGCCTTGAGGGCGTTTGAAAGTGATGTTGACTTAAGCTGGAATCTGAAGCCTGTTTTAGTAGCCTTGATAACAGCATTGGCGAGCTTAACAAGGTCGGGATTTATTTTTTCGGGTACGAAGGCTTCGCCGTCTTTTTTGTAAAAGTATGTCATTTTAAAACTCTCCGTTCTTTTATTGTCAGGGCTTTAGTACCCTGCCGTAAATTTAAGTCCGCTATATTTTAGCAAGTTTTAAGGTGTTTGTCAATAAAGGAAAGCAACTAAGAAAAAATTATTGACAAAGAAACATCTTTATGCTAAAATACACTCACAAAAAACATTTGCCGAAGGCAGCTTCACTCTTCACTGCCGAAGGCAACTTCACATCTGCGAAGCAGATACTTCACTTTTAATATGGGGGCGTAGCTCAGCTGGGAGCGAGAAGCACTCAGAAACGCACCCCACCAAAAACTTAATAAATAAATTACTCAGTATGCCCACTTTTTCACTATTCACTATTACTTATTACTTCAGATATGGGGGCGTAGCTCAGCTGGGAGAGCGCTTGAATGGCATTCAAGAGGTCAAGAGTTCGATCCTCTCCGTCTCCACCA
>JAZSGK010000080.1:0-8898 GCA_045532695.1 Acutalibacteraceae bacterium | reverse complement strand
AAAACTGCTGAGCTGTTTCTATAAACAACAACGCCATCCTCATAAAAGGATGGCGTTTCGTATATGCATATGTAAGAATTATCCTATCAGCCTAACTCTTTAATCAGTTCAGGGAGATTGCCGATATCTGAAAGCACCTTAACAAGAGCTGTCAGGAACCACATAAGCTTCTGAATGAAATCATCTTTCGCAGGCTTATTAACCTGAAGTTTCTGAGTATTTGCAGTAAAGTCGGGTGTCTTAATAAATGTGAAATCACATTCTGCAGCTACATGGTCAGAAATTTCCTTGCCGCTGTCGTCTTTGACCTGAGTGTATCTGAAATCGCTTACTACAAGGTCTACACCGCCGCCTGACTTATACATAAATCTTTCAACTGAGTCCCAGTTGCCCCAAGCGGGGAGACCGGTTATATGCCACTTGTAAAGGTTGAAATAGTCACCGTTATTGTGATATTCAATCCATGCATCCTTGAGGCCGCATTCGAGGTAAAGAGTTTTATAAAGTGCGCCGTCATCTTCGTGTGTGTGGATGTGGTTGTTGAAGTCACCGGTTACGATTACAGGTCTGTCGTTTTCTGCTGAACGCGCCTTGATGAAAGCGGCGAGCTGCTTGTACTGGCTTGTTCTTGCTGCAATTGAACCCTTGCCGCCGTAAGCGTCAGCGTGCAAGTTATAGAAATCTACATAAATACCGCCGCCGATATCGATTACTGAGTATACAAAGCCCTTGGGAGTGAGCTCGTCGGATCCGTCTGAGAGGATACCGCATGCATCGTTCCATGCAACACGTGTTTCATTATATATAGGCATATTCTTTGCAAATATGTTGAGACCGTCACCGCCGGGGATATTGCCTGTATGATTGGTCATATAGTTGTAGCCGCTCATAGCCTTGACAAGATCCTTGTGATAACCGAAATCCTCCTGAACAGCAGCGATATCAAAGTTGCCGTTTGAAAGGTACTTTGCAGCGTACTTCTGATTGCCTGCTACGTCTGTACCGGTGAGAGCAGCGAAGGGAAGACCTGCAACGTTGAAGTTAACTGTCTTGAGAGACTTCTTTTCAGCCTTGTCATAATCGAAAAGCTTTATATCGAAATATTCGGTAATAGCTTCACCGCCGCGGATATAATAGAGTCTCCAGTAGATTTTGTCATAATTTTTAAAGCCGCCTATGTTCTGACTCTGAAGATAATCTCTGTATAAAACACCGTATTCATCGCGTTCAGCTGTTACTTCGTTACGCTTGAAGGTGATAGGCTTGCTGTAATCAACGTTGCCGTTTTTATCTTTTTCCCAGAAATCGGGATTTTCCTCAGCATTGATATCAAAACCGCGCCAGTTTGTTTCGCCGTCAAGAGATAGCATACACTGGATTCTTGTGGTACCTGCCGGGAAAATGAAGGTGTAGGAGAGGTCATTGAGCTCGCGTGAAATAGCATAGTCACCCTGAAGGCTTTTATCCTTTATTTCATAAGACTCATGGCTGGGGAATTCCATAGGGTAAAGAGTTGATTTGTAAAGATAGGGAGCTATCTCTACCTGAACGCCTTTTTCGGTTTTGAAGCTTGCGGCATTAGCTGAAAGAGGCATGCATAAACAGCTCATGGCAATTAAGATTGTGAGGATTAGACAAAGTGTTTTTTTCATAAAAGTTTCTCCTTTTTTTGTTAAGATTAATTTCTTAATTGAACATTTTACGCTTGGAATGTTAGCAAACTATGAACAAAAGGCTCCTGTACCCTGTATCAATAAACTTTTTTAGTGTCATAGGGGCATATATTGTTTATTTTATTTCCGACGGGGTTTTACCGTAGTATTTTTTGAATGTTCTTATAAAAGAGGGTGAGTCGGCATAACCGACCTCATATGTGGTTTCACCAACAGTCTTTCCTTCTCTCAGCTTCATCAGCGCCGCCTCCATTCTTGCGCTTATCTGCTTCTCTCTGAAGGTTACTCCGTAATATTGCCTCAGTACCCTCTGTGTCTGACGTGAAGATAATCCCAACCGTCTCGAAAGCTCCGGCAAGGTAATGTTCATATAGTCAAAGATAAATGCATTTTCTATGATGACAAACTTCTTATCATCAGGGGTATCGCTGTCGTTAATTATGAGCTCGGGAGAATAAAGAAAAGATAGCTCGGTGACTATGAGCTCTGCAAGATGTGTCTGTTTTTCTCTGGCATAGAGACTTTTCTGATAGGCGATGTTATGAAGCTCAGCGAAGAGCACTTTTATGCTTTCACCCGCTTTACCTATCCAGAAATGTGTGGCGTTGAAGGTGCCTGAAAGTACATCGGTGCCCGTCGAGGTCTTCTGAATGTAAAGGCAGGTTTCGCCTAACGGATTTTCCTTGTCAATAACCTGTCTGTGCCATATGTTGGGGCCTGTTATATAAAGAGAGTTTTCCATAAGAGGAAACGAGCTGTTGTCCGTAATCAGTTCGCCCTTTCCCTCATAGCAGAAGTGTATTTCATAGCTCTCTGAGCCGTGACTGTGTCCGTTGATATCTGAGCTGAATTTTCCGCTCGAAATGTTTACTATTTTATATGAGGATTTTCCGACATGTAATTCTTTCATAAGCTTCACCCGCAAATATTATATATTTATTTGCTTTAAATGTCAAATGAAGTGAATTATGTCATAAAATGCTATAAGATATTTGTGAGTATAATAGTAAAATTAAAGTACAGAATTAACTTGCGAAAGGAAGTAGACTTATGGGCGTTGTAATGCGTATCATCGGTACAATCGTAACATTTTTTTCAATGATAGGAGGTCTTATCAGTCCTGTGAATACATTTGAAACTTCAAAGGATTTCTTCTCGGACCCTGCCAAGGCTTCTTACTCCGAGCTTTATTATGAGGTCTCACAAAACAGCAAAAACGTAACTGATACCTGGAGACAGGGCATGATTTCCGGTAACGGACTTCAGGGAGTAATCACAAGCGGTTCGCCTTATAGTGATACTCTTATCTATCAGAATATGCATTTTATTATGCCCAACAGAAATGTCCGCTACTGTCCCGATACATCTGACGAGCTGGAAACAGTAAAGCAGAATATCGCAAACAGTGAGAATATTATAGATAATGCATCTTATGATGATGTCTATGCTTTCCATCCGGGCGCTGCTCTGAGAATAAAGCAGATGAAGCAGGCTAAGGTCAACTATATAAGATATACCGACTATGAAACTGCTCAGGTTGGTGTAAGCTATATGGATATCAGAGGTAAATGGGAAAGAAAGACTTTCACCTCACAGACTGACGATGTCACCATAACAAAGATTTCACAGTCTTCAACAGGCAGTAAGGTTAATCTTACACTGTCATTTGACGATATTTCAACCTTTGCAAACTACGGCAACGGTAGCGAGGTTGATCTGAAGTATAAGAAAATAGTAGGCGAGGACTGCGAATATATGGCATTTGTGGCTCACTATCCCGACTATGAAAACGGTGAGCTTAAAAACGGAGGCTATGCAACCGTTGTTTATGTGGTAAATGAAGGCGGTACCAAGAGAGAGACATCAATAGGTAAGGTCAAGGACGCTCAGTACTGTGGCGAAAAAGATCCTGCAATCAAAATTACAGGAGCTGAAAACGTTTACCTTATTGCTGTTTCCGACAGAACATACGATATGGGTGCTTACGGTGATTTTGCAGGTGCCGATTCCTATGCTCTTGTAGATGAACTCGTGGAAAAAACTGCAGCAGTTGCAGAAAAGTATACAGTTGACGGTGCTTTCAGCTATGATAAGGCAATCGAAAAGCATTCTGAAATATTCAGTGAGCAGTATAATGCGGTATCCTTCACTCTCGGTGACAAGATGAGCACCGCATCAAATGAAAACCTCGTACTCGAGCAGTATCTCAAAAAGGATCTCAAGTCAGACCTTGCCGAAAGAGCATATTATTCAGGCAGATATGCATATCTTTGTGCTGCAGGTTATGCAACTCCGAGACTTTATGGTATGTGGACAGGCGAATGGGCACCCGGATGGGGAAGCAAGTACACTATGGATGCTAACGTAAATCTGCAGACCTCATCAATGAATACAAGCAATATGGAAGCCACATACATAGGCTATGCATCATTTATTCTCCGTCAGGTACCCGACTGGGAGGAAAACGCTGCTGCTACTCACGGCTTTACAGATGCTATTCAGGCTCCCGTTAACTCTGACGGTGATAAGGCTGTTATTACGGAAACATGCTATCCCTATCCTTTCCGTTACTGGAATGCAGGCGCAAGCTGGATGCTTCAACCTCTTTATGAGACACTGCTTACTTACGGTGATGTACAGATACCAATTACAGAAGAATTCAGCCTCGAAAGTCTCAAGTCTGTGCTTTCACTTACAGAAGAGGATCTCACAGATGAGGATATAGCAAAGCTTGAAGCCAAGGGATATCTTGACCTGAGAACAGACATACTTCTTCCTCTTCTTACAAAGGCTGCTAACTATTGGGACCAGATGATGTCACCCGAATATTACACAGACGCTACAGGTAATGTACATTACGAAGAAGGTAAGACAGAGCTTAAGATAGGGGAGAGCTACGCAATTCTTCCTTCATATTCACCTGAAAACAATCCTTCAAACTATCCCAGCCCCTCAGTTGCAAATGCGGCTATTGATATTTCAGCCTGCAAGAGTAACCTCGAAATGCTTATGGATATTATGAAGAGTGTGGACAGCAATGCTGATACATCATATTGGCAGGCTCTCTATGATAACGTACCCGGTTATCTCTATGATGATACGGGAGCAATCAAGGAATGGGCAGCGGCTGAATTCCAGGAGAACAACCTCCACCGTCATCTGAGCCATCTTTACTGTGTATGGCCTATGTTTGAGACTCAGGATGACGAAGCTCTTACAAAGGCTTGTGAGCAGGCTATAGCCAACAGAGCAAGCGAAAATCAGGCAAGCCACGCCCTTGTACACAGAGCTCTCATCGGTGCAAGACTCAAGGACAGCGCCGCAGTTACAGATTCACTCGTGAATCTTATGAATCACTGGATTTACTACGATTCACTTATGACTAACCACGACTATGACAGAAACAGCTGTTACTGCACTGACTTTGCAATCGGTTATCTCGGAATTATCAACGAAAGCCTCGTATATTCCTATACCGGTGATATCGAAATTCTTCCCGCACTTCCCACATCGGGATTTGATAATGGTGAAATTAACGGAATAAGAACAAGAAGCAGAGCAGTGGTTGATTCTCTTAAGTGGAATCTCAAAGATGGTACAGCTGAAGTAACTGTTACTTCCGATATAGCTCAGACTATAGAAATTTCCTGCGGACTTTCCTCAGAAAGCAGTACACTTTCATTTGGTGCAGGCGAAACAAAAACTGTAACATTCAATATCGCAAGATAAAAATCAAAGGATATTCACGGCATAGTCTGTGGATATCCTTTTGTGTATTCAGTTACGGTAAAAATTAAAAATTGTTACATCTCAGATGGGTCAATTGATTTTTTAATAAGATTGGTATATATTGTTAGCAGAGAAAATAAGGGGGCGTTGAAATGAAAAAAATTCTGAAATTTACTTCCGTTGTATTTATAATGCTTACAGTGATTCTGTCGGTATTTCTTTGTGCAAATGCTGTCAGCACAGACCCTGAAATGCAGTATCAGACCGAAAGTCTTGTCACTCTCTGGAGTAAAAAAGAGTATGAGGGAAAAAGCAAAGAGCTCGGAATAGGCGAATATGATAGCCTCGATTTCAGAGTATGCAGCATAACCGTACCTCAGGAATATGTGGTTTATGCCTACAGTAAAGAAAATTTTGAGGGTACAGAGTATGTTTTCAACGATAGTATAGATAAGTTCTTTAAATTCAGCCTGACAGACGGATTTTTCTGTGTCAAAAGAATAAAAAGCATAAAGGTTGCTCTGATTGAAAGTGAAGCTGTTGATATAACAAACATCGACGACAGTCTTAAAAATCAGATAATGATTGACTATGCGCCACGTATTCATATGGCGGTGGATGACCCCTATGAAGCTGTTTCAATGGATTGGACCTTTGAAAAGTTTGACCGTGTTATGGACAGTAACGGTGAGTCACGTATTGTAATGAAGGAGCAGATAGACGGTCCTCACGATATATGCGAAACCTTCTACGGTGATCAGGATTCGGCAGTAGCCTATGCTTTCTGGGTGGAAAAGGAAAATAATTATGTGGATATAGTTTACTTCATTTTCTGCTCTTATGACAGCGGTAAATATATATGGCTCGTCAACAATATGGTTGGTGGCCACCCGGGCGACTGGGAGCACTTCACATTGAGATTCCTCACTTATGAAAAAGACGGTAAAACCTATATGCGCCCTGTAAAATCTGCCTTTGCGGCTCATACCTTTGCTGAGATTGCAACCTGGGAAGAACTGGAGATGCACGATGACACCCACTCAAGAATCTACTGTGCCGCAGGTACACACGGACTTTATCCCCATGTTGGTACATATACTTATGCGAGCTTCATCGTTGTAAAGCTCCGTGATATCTGCTCCGAGGGTGAAATATGGGATCTCTGGGAGGAGGGTAAGCTCGAGACCTTTGAGCTTGTTCCTGAAGAAAGCTGCCGAGCCCTCGCAGGCTCTAAGTGGGCTGAGGCGTTCAGTTACGATATTGAAAATCCCGACAGTCTTGCTACATTCTATTGGGGTAATGAAGCCTCATACCCGCCCTTTATGAACAGCGGCCCCCAGGGCCCTCAGTTCAAAACTGAAATGTCAAGCACAACGAGCTTTAAATGATATACTAAAATATCCACTTCGCGGTGGGTATTTTTATTTATAGGCGGTAATGTTAATTTGCATTGCTTGCGGTAACAGTACTTCGGGTATATAATAAAGCTACAAAAGCAAGGAGGTAAACAAAATGTTAGGCGAAAATATCAAAGCACTCAGAAAGAAGAAAGGCTATTCCCAGGAGCAGCTGGCAGACAAGCTCAATGTTGTTAGACAAACCGTATCAAAATGGGAGAAGGGCTATTCGGTGCCCGATGCGGATATGCTCGAAAAAATTGCAGATATCCTTGAGGTGCAAGTCGGTGAGCTGTTAGGAGAAGAGGTTTTTACCGAAGAAGAAACTACGGACATAGGTGAGCTTGTGAAACAGCTTACAATTTTAAATGAATATCTGGCCGAAAGGATAAGAAAGAGAAAGAAGATAAAAAGAATATTCAAAACAGCCTGCGGTGTTGTATGTATAGCTTCTGTTCTGTTTTGTCTATATCTCAGTATAGGCGTATTGGTGAGCCAAGGTCATGAGATTTTAAGAGATGAAACCGCAATAGATATAATCGGTTCTCTTGAAAATGAAAAATACAATGTTCAAATCAATTATTGGAATGATAATAACGAAATCCGCAGTATAAGCCACTCCAATGATATGCCTGCAATTGTCAGAGAAATTTTAAAAAGTAACGAATTGTTTGATGTATCACCCGAAGAAGCGGTGAAGAAAATCGAAACCTACTTTACCGAAAATGGCGGTAGCTGTGAAATTAAATATGAAGATGTGAAACCAATTGAAAAATTAATAGAGAGAATTCTATAGCATTTTCATTTCATATTTGCTATAATACCCTCAGAAACTACAAATTCTGAGGGATTTATTATGCTCAAAAAAATCAAAACCTTCGTCAAAAAAGAAGCTGTGCTCTGCATTTCGGCTATCTGTGCCGTTGCAACGATGTTTTTTGTGCCGCCGAGTGCTGAATACATCGAATACATAGACTTCCGCGTGCTTTGTCTGCTGATGTGCCTTATGGCTGTTGTCGCAGGCTTCAAAAGCGACGGCGTTTTCCGCTTTCTTACCTATCAGCTTCTAAGACGCATAAAAAACGGCAGGGTACTGGGTCTGACACTTGTGCTGTTACCGTTTTTTTCTTCTATGCTGGTCACCAACGACGTGGCGCTGATAGTTTTTGTGCCATTTACGATTCTGATGCTAAGTCAGCTCGGCTTCGACAAAAGCATTGTTCCGATTATAGTTATGCAGACCGTAGCAGCTAACCTCGGCAGTATGGCGACGCCTGTAGGCAATCCGCAGAATCTGTTTTTGTATTCGGTTTTCGGGCTTGGAGCAGGGGAGTTCTTTTCTGTGACCTTGCCGCTGACGGCAGTGAGTCTTGTGCTTCTAGTGCTTGGTACTCTGCCGATAATGCCGAGGTCTTTGCCTGAGCAGAGGCTTGAGAGTGAAAAAATCACCTCAGGTAAAAAGCTTGCAGTTTATGCACTGCTTTTCGGACTCTGTCTTCTTACAGTTTTCAGAGTAGTGCCGTATCTTGTTACGGCGGCAATTCTTGTGGCGGTGTTCATCATTATTGACAGAAAGCTCTTCAAAGAAATTGATTGTATGCTTCTTCTGACCTTTGTATGCTTCTTCATAGTGTCGGAAAACCTCGGCAGAGTAGAGGCAGTGAGGGATTTTTTGCAGAGTCTACTTGAAAAAAGTACACTTCTTACATCTGTAGGGGCGAGTCAGGTTATAAGTAATGTGCCTGCCGCAGTTTTACTTTCGGGCTTTACGGATAACTGGCGTGAGCTTCTGACGGGTGTAAATATCGGTGGTCTCGGCACACCTATAGCGTCTCTTGCAAGCCTGATTACACTCAAGCTTTATATGGCATCACCCGACGCTAAGATAATGAAGTTTTTAGGCGTGTTTACCCTTGCGAATGTTATCGGACTCGGACTTTTGCTCGGATTTGAAATGATTGTATAATGTAAGAAAGAGGTTGTATCAGTAAAGGATACAACCTCTTCAGTTTTATTTGTTAATAAAATATTTCAGATTATCAGCTTGCTTTTTTATCAGCTTCTTAACAACAGGATATCCTGATTTATAATAATGCTCA
>JAZSGK010000024.1:0-7110 GCA_045532695.1 Acutalibacteraceae bacterium | reverse complement strand
GCAGCGGATACCTCTTGAAACAGTACCAGTTTTTCTTTCCATTAGAAATACTCCTTTTGTATTCGAAGTGTAGTTTAAAAATACCTTATTATTTTATCACTAAGACAGCAATAAATCAATATTTTCATGATGAAAATCTATGTTTTTACTAAAAATTTTTTTGTGTAATCTGACAAGAAACGTAAATGTAATTATGAATTATGAGTTTATGAATTATGAATGGCACGGGGAAGTCTGTGCCGCAGTTGAAAGCGACTCACAAGAAAACGAACCAACCTCCCCTTATAGGGGTTTGCTTTTTTACTCCTCTACTTCAATTCTATATACAAAAATCATACTTGTCAATAAAATCAAAAAATAATTTTTTCCTTTGTTTTCTCTTTTTTGCAACTCACAGAGGTTGCTCATTAACATTAACATTGACATTATTATTATCATTTACATTATCATTATCATTTACATTTACATTATCATTATCACTACTTGTACTAATAGAGAGCTATAGTCTACTATGCTTTACTATAATCAACTATACACCTGCATAGACTTACAAGATTCTATATTCATAATTCATAATTCCTCATTCATAATTAAAAAAGCGCACCCTGCAAAAAAACTGCAGAGTGCATTAAACTTAAAGATTGATAAATGAATAAAGTATCTCAGCGCCCTCAGCACGGGTGATTGTGCTGTCGCCTGTTGTGAGGATACCGAATGCAAACTTCAGAGCTTCAAAGAAGTCTGTGATACTCTTCTTCTCTGCGCTCTTGAAAACAGCCGATGCCAATGAAAGCTTTGTCACTTTTGCGGTGCTGTCGGAAGTCTCGCCGCTGCCTGTAATCTTCTGAAGTGCAGCTGTGAGCACGTCTTCTGTGAGAGCTTCGTCGGGGCTGAAGGCTGTTTCGCTTGTACCTGACATATAGCCGCCGAGAGTCATATACTCGATTGCCTTATACTGCGGATTTCTGATTGATACATCAGCGCTGTAAGCAAATCTCGCATCGGGAAGCTCTTCGAGAATTCTGTTTGCAATGTGTCTGTGACCGCCTGCTGTGGGGTGGCTGGTTTCACATACTGTACCTGCTGTATCAACGTAGATGTAGCCGTACTTTTCAATGTTATCAACCATATGCTTGTTGCCGAAGTCGATAATCATCTGCTCAACCTCAAGTGCCATAGGATCGTACTCAAGCACTACATCGGGTGCGCCCTCAGCAGTTTTAAGGGTTGTGGGGAACATACCCACTGCAACGAGTGTAACATCAGGGTTGTTTTCGTAGATATATTCAACTATGTAATTCCAGTTCTTTCTAAGGTTTGAGAAAGCGTAATTGAGAGCCTCGGGAAGTGCAACCATAAGCTCGTCAAAGGAGCTGAAATAGTTTGCAAGATCAACGATTTTTGTAATAAGGTCATCGTCAGCCTTTGCGTTTTTAAGGAGTTTGATAAGCTCAGCCTTGAATTCCTCATCAAGGGCATATTCAAGCTGCACCTCTTCCATTATCCAGCCTAGATATGCACCCCAGTCATTGCCGCCGATACCGATAACAATCATATCCGAGTCCTTGATAGCCTGGCGCATTGCAGGACTCTTTGCGATGATTTCGTCTTTAGGTGTACGGGGTACTCTGTCGAAAAGGTATTTATCATCGGGTCTGTAGCTGTCATCAAGCATATAGCGAAGTTCAATTGTTCTGAAGCCGGGACAAGCCATGGGGATAAGCTCTGCACCGAGATCATTTGCAATATATGCCGCATAGGAGTCCGGCACATAAGTAAACTCGCTCATTTCACTTCCGTAATCAGTGAAGCCGCTTGCTTCGCTGTCGCCGAGAAGCAGTATCTTGTCATAGTCATAATACTCCTTTGCACCCTCTGCCGCAAAGCACATAAATGTGCCCGAAAGAAGCATAAGTGCAAGGATAAGAGCCATTGATTTCTTGATAAATTTCATACAGGTTCCTCCAATGTTTTTAATATTCTCTAATATGCTTTAATTGTACTTTTATTTTTCTTCTTGTCAATATGTTCTTTTAATTTATTCTAATTTTTTCTATTGGCAGCCCGAAAGGCAGATCGCAGATAACAGCAGTTGATTGAACTTCACGAAAAAAGTGAGCAGTGCTTTACGCCCTGCTCACCGTTACATTTAATATTATGCCTCTTTACTTCCGAAGAGACTGCCTAAATCAAGTTCACCTGTAAAAAGCTTTCTGAAAAAGTTGAGTACAAGAGTGAAAAATCTGATAAATACACTTGCTTTCTGACCTTTGCTCTCGTCAACGATGTCCTCTTCAGCAATACCGACAACAGGTGTAAGAGTATCGGCTTCCTCATTGAAATCGAGATACTGACTGTAGGTTTCGTCTGTGAATACTGTCATATTATCGGTGGTAAGGAAAGCGTCAAAAAGCTTATCAACCGATGAAGGGAAAACATCGTGGAAGCAGTTTTTGATAAACCAGGTTTTTTCCGGGAAAACGCAGGTTGAAGCATCAATCATATTATCCTTTGAAAGATATCTGCGGTCAGCTTCACCGATACCGGAAACATAGCTATCTGATAAGGTCTTACCGAATTTTGCAACCGTTGCACCGAAAGAAGTAGCGCTCGTGAGTGCTGTGCCGTCGCTTTGCTTGTCACCGTCCTCAGAAAGGGGAATATTAGCATAGTTATACTTAGAGATAACCATAAAATCTATGCCCTGAGCTTTGAGTTCAAGCATTCTGTTTCTTGCATTCACCTGAACATTTTCATGGAAAGATCTGATTTTCTCTATCATAACTGCATATTCACTCTGAAGCTCGGGAGTATTGTAAATAAGACTGATAGCATCTTCTACATCTTCATCACAAACCATATTCCAGAAGGAAACAAATCCGCCGTAGCTGTCACGTACAAGTCTTGCAAGTACATTCGACTTGACTGCATCAAAAATATCCTGAATGACATCTGCACCAAAACCGAGCACATAGGCTTCGTTGACAAAATCAATAAGGGTGTTGATTATTTCATAGGTGCCCTGGTCTTCAAACTTAGCTGTTGCAGGCAAGGTGTATTTAACAAAATTCTTGATATTATCGTCGTTAAGCTTTAACTTACCTGAGAAAAGCGAACTGATAAAATCAACGCCATCAGTTGATGAGATATAAAGAATAACCTTACCGATTTTATCGAGGTTCTTGCCGTTCTGAAGGTAAGCAGCTACAATATTGCCGCCAAGACAGCGACCAAGCAGGTTAACCTTTGTATAATTCTTTTCTCTGCATACCCTGTCAATAAACTGCTCAAGGATAGCAGCGTTTTCCTCACAGGAAAGTCTCCAGTCATATTCAAATTCAATTTCACCGGTCTTGATTCTGTTGTATCTGACATTGTAAGGGTCTTTAAGCATATTGCTGTCAATTCCCGAGCCATCCCTTGCATTGCCGTCTTTGTCAAGAATGAGGTCCTTGAATGCGGGAGCCATAGCATTATAAAGTCTGTCACAGTATTCGTCATAGTTACCTGTAATTGAAGCTATGCCAAGGTCAATAAGCAGATCGTCGAGAACATCTTTAAGACCCGTCATCATACTTTCAACGGGTCCGCCATACCATATGTAGTTACCTTCAGCGTCATAGATTGGTTCGCCGTATCCCTGAATATAAATTGTAACATAATTCGGTGCTGCGAGTGCCTGAACACCGGGCACGGCCACAGCAAACAGCATAATGACCGCAAGTATAAGTGACATAAGTTTTTTCATCGATAAACATCTCCTTAGATATTACTTTTTACAATTATAACACAACAGAACTTAATAATCAATGATAAAATTAATTTTTGGGTTTTTATTCCATAATTTCCACTTCCGATTATCGGTCAATAATTTCATAATTCCTCATTCACAATTCATAATTTACTATACTTTTCCTTGGAAATATGTTATAATGAATTGATTACAACAAAAGGGAGTTTTATTTTGAAAAGCTTTACTATTGAAAAAAATGACGCCAATCAGCGTCTTGACAAATATCTGACCAAGTCATTTCCCAACCTGCCCAAGGCGCTTATGTATAAGTATATCCGTATCAAGCGCATCAAAGTCAACGGCAAGAGGGCGGAGATTTCCACACGCCTGAATCTCGGTGATGTTGTGGATATGTATATCAATGACGAGTTCTTTGAAAAGAAGGAAACCGTCTATGACTTTATGTCAGCGTCGAAGAAGATTGATATTGTCTATGAGGACGAGAATGTGATACTCCTCAATAAAAAAACAGGGCTCCTCTCCCACCCCGATGACAGCGAATATATCGATACTCTCATTACCCGCACAAAACGCTATCTCTATGAGAAAGGTGAATGGCAGCCCGACAGCGAAAGCTCCTTCACCCCTGCTCTCGTCAACCGTATCGACAGAAACACCAGCGGTATTGTCATCTGTGCCAAGACGGCAGAGGCTTTAAGGGTACTCAACCAGAAAATGAAGGACAGAGAGCTTCATAAGATTTATCTTTGCTTAGTTCACGGAAAGCCCAAAAAGGACAGCGATATTCTTGAAGGATATCTTGTTAAAGACGAGAAGAAAAACAAGGTTTTCGTTTCAAAGAAGCAGAGTGAAGGGAGCAAATACATCAAGACAAAATACACAGTTTTAGGCAGCAAAGACGGTCTGAGTCTTCTTGAGGTTGATCTTCTCACCGGCAGAACACATCAGATAAGGGCACACCTCGCTTCAATCGGCCACCCGCTCTTAGGCGACGGAAAATACGGCACCAACGCTCTCAATAAAAAGACGGGGCTCAAAAAGCAGTGCCTTTGCTCGTACAAGCTGAAGTTTGATTTCACAACTGACGCAGGTGAGCTTGAATACCTGAACGGCAAAGAGTTCACCATAGATGATGTATGGTTTAAAGACGAATTTTACAGCGGCAATCTTAACAAGGAGAAATAATATGAGTGAATTAACCGAAATGCGAAAAAGAGCCGAAGAGCTCCGTGATATAATCAACTATCACAACAAAAAATACTATGAAAACGACGAGCCCGAAATCGAGGACTTCGAGTACGACAGACTTCTCCACGAGCTTATCGCAATAGAAGAGAAGCACCCCGAAACAGTTACGGCTGACTCCCCTACTCACCGTGTCGGTGGCAAAGCTGACGGTCAGTTCACACCCGTTGAGCACATCGTGCCTATGGAAAGCTTACAGGACGGCTTCGGCGAAGATGATGTACTTGCCTTTGACCAGAGAGTCAGGGCAGTTATCCCCAATCCCACATACATTGTCGAGCCGAAAATTGACGGTCTTTCCGTGTCCCTCGAATATGAAAACGGACTTCTCCTAAGAGGCTCCACCCGAGGTGACGGCAGAGTCGGCGAAGACGTAACAGCAAACATCAGAACTATCCGCAATATCCCTCTCAGAATTGACACCAACCTGCCCCTTTTAGAGGTACGCGGGGAAGTATATATGCCGAGGGAAGTTTTTATCCGCCTTACTGAAGAGCAGGAATTAAACGGTGAAAAGACCTTCAAAAACCCCCGTAATGCGGCGGCAGGGTCCTTAAGGCAAAAGAACCCGAAGATAACCAGCAAACGCAAACTGGACATCTTTACCTTTAATATTCAGCGCATTGAGGGCAAGGAGCTGACAAGTCACAAGGAATCCCTTGACTTTATCAAGGCTCTCGGCTTCAATACAGTACCTTTTTATACAAGTTGTAAGAACATCACCGAGGCTCTCGCAGAGATTCAGCGCATAGGCGAAATCAGAGGCACTCTCCCCTTTGACATTGACGGTGCAGTCATAAAGGTTGACGATTTTTCACAGCGTGAACAGCTCGGCTCAACATCAAAATTCCCCAAGTGGGCACTCGCTTACAAGTACCCTCCCGAGGAAAAGGAGACAACACTTTTAGATGTAGAAATCAATGTAGGCAGAACAGGCGTACTGACACCCACAGGCATATTTGAGCCTACGCTTTTAGCAGGTACAACAGTCAGCAGAGCTACCCTTCACAATCAGGATTTCATTGACGAAAAGGGCATCTGCATCGGTGACAGAGTCATTATCCGCAAGGCAGGCGACATTATTCCCGAGGTACTTTCCGTTGTGTCTCACGGTGAAAACGCTGTCCCCTACCGCATTCCCGATATCTGCCCCTCCTGCGGCGGCAGGGTCACAAGAGAAGAGGGTGAAGCGGCACTTCGCTGCTGCAACCCCGACTGTCCCAATCAGCTTCTCAGAAACCTCATACATTTCTGTTCGAGAGATGCTATGGACATTGAGGGTATGGGTACGGCTGTACTTGAAACCTTCGTAAATGAGGGTATGATCAAGACAGCGGCTGATATTTATACTCTTGACAAAGATAAAATAGCCTCCATTGAGCGTATGGGCGAAAAGAGTGCCGACAACCTCATTGCGGCGGCTGAAAAATCAAAGCAGAACGACCTTGCGAGACTCATTTATGCTCTGGGAATTCGTCATATCGGTCAGAAGGCAGGCGCACTTTTAAGCGACAGATTCGGCACAATGGACGCCCTCATAAATGCCACAGCCGAGGAAATCGCAGAGATTGAAGGCTTCGGACTTATTATGGCAAAGAGTGTTGAAGAATTCTTCTCCCACGAGGAAAGCAGAAAGCTTATTGAAGACCTGAAGGCTCTCGGTGTCAATATGGAAAGTCAGAAGAAAATAGTCGATATGCGCTTTGAGGGCAAGACCTTTGTTCTTACGGGCACTCTTTCCAAGTATACGAGAAGCGAAGCCACAAAGATTATCGAGTCCTTCGGCGGCAAGGCTTCGGGCAGCGTATCAAAGAAAACAAGCTATGTGCTTGCAGGTGAAGATGCAGGCAGCAAGCTCAAGAAGGCAAACGACCTTGGGGTGACGGTTATCAGCGAGGAAGAGTTTGCGGAAATGATTATGAATTAGGAATTATAATCCGTTAATAGTTGATACTGATGACTTATTAGATTCAGAAACCGAATCCAACTATAACTACAGTGTATTTTTTCAATCTAAAGCGATAAAAAAGGGAGACACACATGACTGTTGACTCATTAAAGCTCATAAAAGAAATACGAGAACAACGTAAAGCCAAATGTCCTTTGTGTGC
>JAZSGK010000214.1:0-8322 GCA_045532695.1 Acutalibacteraceae bacterium | reverse complement strand
AAAACTGTACAAAGCTTAAAAGCGTAGTAATCCCCGACAGTGTTACGTCTATAGAAAAATCGGCATTCGCTTATGATAAGAAGCTTAAAAAGATATACTATACGGGTACCAAAGAGCAGTGGAATGACGTTAAAATAAACTCAGAAAATGCCTACGCGAAAAAAGCAAAGCTTTATCCCGGATATAAAGAAGACCACAAGCACGATTATATGTATACTGTCGTGACTGCGGCAACTGTCAATGCCGACGGTACGGTGCTCAAAACCTGCCCCTGCGGTGAGGCAACCCTTGAGACTGTATATCAGATTGCCGCTGCCAAAGCGGATAAAGAAAAATTCACCTATAACGGAAAGACCAATTATATCCCCGATATTACCGTTGCCGACATCAAGGGCAATAAGCTTAAGATAGTTACTGATTACACTGTCAAGGGCGATACCTACCCCGGCTCCCCGGGAAAACACACAGCTACAATTATCTTCAGAGGCAGTTATGCCGGTGAGCTTAAGGTTGAATATTCTGTTTTACCCGAGAGAGTTGCACGTATTCTGGTGAGAGATGTTACAGTTGACTCAATGACTCTTTATTGGCCGGGTGTTTTCGGCGCTACGGGCTATAGAATCTATCAGTATGATTACACTAAAAAGGAATATGTTCCCATTAAGAGAACCACCAAGACAAATTATACTGTTACGGGTCTTAAGGCGGGCACAACCTATAAATTTGCCATAAAGACATACACAGCGAAGTTTGATGAAAAAACTCTCTGGAGTAGCAAAACCTGCAAGGAGTCTTTCGATACAGCACTTCCCACACCGTCGATCAAGGTGACGTCTACCAAAGTAGGTGTTGCAACTATTACCTGGGCAGATATCAGCGGCGAAAGCGGTTATCAGCTTTATTACAGCACAAGTAAGGACGGCAAGTATAAGAAGGTTAAGTCCTATAAGGCCAATACAGTTAAGGCGACTAAGTCAAAGTTGACAAAGGGTAAGAAGTATTATTTCAAGGTCAGAGCTTACAACAAGAGTGCCGGCGGTACTGTTTACGGCAGCTTCAGTGCTGTTAAGAGCGTAAAAATCAAATAAGCTAAGTTTTGTCAGACTTTTACAAAAGTTTGTGGGGTGCGGGGCAAAGCAAATATGGATTAAAACCGCTTCACCCCATCATACCGAAATAAAAACATCCACCTTTTCTTCTGCGATCAGGTGGATGTGATTTTTATGCAAGTGTATTACTTCTTGTGATATCTCAGGTGGCAGATATCGTCGCCGTTAGCGATTGTCTTAGGCAGGTCAAGTACTGCGCCGTATCTTTCGCCTATACCTCTGTCGCCGCACATTGCGATGTCGCAGAGAGTTGCGATTTCTTCGTCGCTGCAGCCGGCCTTCTGCCATGCCTTTACGAGGGGACAGTAGTGAAAGTGAATTTCAAGCTCGTCATCTGTGCAGTTTTTGATATCCATTTCGAATACCCACTGTGCAGGCTTTGTGAAAAGTGTCTTTCTGAGGCCTGTGAGAGAGTCTGTCTTGCCCTTTTCAACAAGACCCTTACCCTGCATAAGACCACAGCGCTTAACAGCAGCTGAGCCGAAATCCTTGGGATCAAGACCGCGCTTCTGAGCTTCATCTCAGAGAAGGTAAAGCCAGGTTGCTCTGTGCTCGAGCTGTTCACGTACAGCTACAATAAGGGGATTCTTGATTTTTGCTTCGTTTTTAACTTTGCTCATTTTTATTTCCTCCGTTTTATAAAATACATAACAGATAAATTATATCAAATCTGTTCAGGTTTTGCAATAAGTGCTCAGGCATTATTTTGAAACTGTATGCTTGAAATAGGCAGTATCGCCTGCGAGGTTGAAGTAAGTGCCTGCTACACCCTTGGCAAGACCCATATAAATCTGTCTTGAATAAAGGGGGATCATAGTGCAGGAGTCTATGAGGTATTTCTCAGCCTCAGCGGTTTTCTTGGCTGATTCTACGAGACCCTGGGTCAGCTTTATTTCTGCGACCATAGAGTCGTATTTTTTATCTCTGAAGCCTGAAATATTATCGGCCGATGTTGAGGTGTAGCGCTGAAGAGCATTGAAAGCGGTGTTAGTGCTGTAGGTTATAGGTACAAGGGCAAGCTGATAGTTTTTGCTCTGTACTCTTGAAAGTAAATCCGTTTCACTCACAACTTCGGCGAATATTGCACATTTGATGCCCAGGGACGCCTGCCAGGACTGCATAAGCTTTCTTACGGCATTCTCATATTCTTCTGTGCAAAGGATTGTTATTTCGCATTTGCCTGTTTCAAGGGAGCGGAGTCCTTTTTCAAGGAGAGATACAGGGTCGGGATTTTCATAGGCAGACATTGGCGAAGCAATATCTCTGTAGCGCTGAGTGCCTATTGACATAGTGTCGGGTATGATGCCTTCGGCAGTGGGTGCTCCCAGAGCTTCCGTGAGTACGGAGTAATCAAGACTTGAAGCAATGGCTCTGCGGATATTTTTGCTTGAAAGCACAGAGTCCGAGCAGTTGAAAACAAGAGATAAAATACTGCTGTCAAAGGGTACGACAGTATACGTTTTCTTGTCTGCTATTTGGGTACTCTGCTCTTTTGTCAGAGGAGAAACGGAATAGGTTTTGTCCCTTAGCTTGTCGAGTCTTGTATCCTGCTCATTGTTGATTGAAAAATAAACGGAGCGGGGGAGTACATTTTCGCTGTCATAGTAATAGTCATTTTTTCTTATGGAAACGGAAGCATCGTCTACCCAGTTGTTGATATAGAAGGGGCCGTTGTATATGAGATATTTTACCGCAAGACCATATCTGCCGCCTGTGGCCTCAAAGAAGGTTTCGTTGCAGGGCATACAGCCGGGTTCAAGGAGAGTGAAAAGGAAGTCCGGGTCAGCAGTGCCAAGCTCAATTTCAAGTGTATAATCATCGATGGCTCTCACACCCAATTTATCAGAGGACATCTTGCCGGAATTCACCTTTGCGGCATTCTTTATGCAGTAAAGTGCTTTTGCAACGGGAGACTTAGTTTCGGGGAGAAGTGCTCTTGTGATGCCGAAATCAAAATCATACGCAGTAACGGGAAGAGAGTTGGTCTGTGAGGAGCTCAGACCTATAAGGGGGCCTGCATATATGCTCACTCGCCACTGACAGTCCTTTCTCAGACGGAAGGTATAGGTGAGGGTTTCGCTGTTATAGTCCCAGCTCTCTGCACAGCCGGGTACGATTTCACCCTTGTCATTTAATGTGACAAGACCCTCGAAACAGTTTGCTATGATGTTTTTTGATCCTGCGAAGGAGATAATCTGAGGGTCGAGATACTCGGGGTCCTTGTCTATGGGGAAGACCAGACCCGCATCTGAGCCCTTGACTTCACCGCAGGCGGTAAAGCAGGTGAGTATGAGAATTGCGCTTAAAATAAGGCAGAGAGATTTTTTTAACATATTTTTCATTCCTAACTTTATAATAAATGAGTTATAATTCCAATACGAAATTAAACTTGTAGTCTTTATTGATATAATAAACAGATAACAGAGTTTAAAATGTAAAACAGAGGCTGACGGCTGATTTCGTTCTGCGTTCTGCACTCTGCACTGACAAATGAACTTAAAACAAGGAGAATCACTATGGATTACATCTTCGACATAGTAATTATCATATTACTTATTATATGCCTTGCACTTCTCTTTATGGTGCTAAAAAAGAAAAATAACCAAGAAACTGACATAGTTTTACCTGAATTGGAAAAAATACAGGGTGGTGTAGCGACTCTCAAGGAGCAGACACAGCATCAAAGCAATGCCCTTTACGGTGCTGTCAGAGACGAATTCAGCAAGTCCCGCCTTGAAACCAATGCCCAGCAGAGCGAGCAGAGAAAAGAGCTCACAGCTCAGATGGGTGAAATGACAAAGAAAATCGAGAAGATGAATACGCATAACTATGCCTTCAATCTCCGTATGTCGGAGATGATTTCCAACAACCTGCTCGAAATGAGAAAGGGCAACGAAGAAAAGCTTGAGCAGATGCGACTCACCGTTGATGAAAAGCTCAATGAAACTCTCACAAAGAGACTCGACACCTCCTTCAAGACCGTAAGCGAACAGCTTGAAAATGTGTATAAATCTCTCGGTGAAATGAAAATACTTTCTACAGGCGTTACTGAGAATGTAACCTCCCTCAACAGAATCCTCACCAACGTTAAGGCGAGAGGCACCTGGGCAGAGGTGCAGCTTGAGGGACTCCTCGACCAGACCATTCCAGGTATGTTCGAGAGAAATGTTATGACTAACCCCTCAAGCAAGAATATAGTAGAATTTGCAGTGAAGATTCCCTCAGGTGACGATAAGACAGCTATGACTTATCTGCCTATTGACTCGAAATTCCCCGTTGAAAGCTACATCAGACTCTGTGACGCTGCCGACAGAGGGGACACTGCCGCCGCAGAGAGCGAGAGAAAGGCTCTCGAGACTACGGTTATCAATCAGGCTAAGGAGATAAAGAAATATATCAACGAGCCTGTCACTACTCCCTTTGCTATTATGTACCTTGCCACAGAGGGACTTTACAGTGAGATTATTTCCTCTAAAAACGCTGTTGCTGAAAGATGTCAGAGTGAGTTTTCGGTTATGATTGCAGGCCCGAGTACCATAACGGCTCTGCTTAATTCACTGTCAGTGGGCTTCAGAGCTATGGCTATAAACGAAAAGGCCAAGGAAGTGCGAGTTGTACTTGCGGCGGCCAAGGTACAGTATGATAAATTCGGTGTGCTTCTTGACAAAGCAAGAAAGAAAATCACTGAAGCAGGCAAGAGCCTTGACGATGCTCAGTCGAGAAATAATATGATTCAGCGCAAGCTCAAGAGTGTAGAAGAAATCGACAGAGGCAGTGCAGAAGAGATTCTGGGCATTGCGGATATGGTTGAGGACTACGAGGAAGAATAATTAAGCGCAGAACGGCGTTGTATCCCCCCAAAAAAAGTAAATGTCCTTTTCCCGCAACTTTTACAAATTGTGAATTGCTGAGAAAATAGCAGATGATATAAAAAACTATCCCGTTGCGGAAACTGCGAACGCAGGCGGGTAGGGACTTTGTAAAAAGTAGAGCAGTGCGCCATTGATGTGACTTAGATAAAGCACCAACCGAAGCACTTCGGTAAGTTCGCAGTTGCAGGCGGACTAAGGGTGCATTAAACAAGCACAGAGCAGTGTCAACAAAAAAAGAGCGATTTGCTTACTTTGTCGCTCAGGACAAAGTAAGTGCCCCCGCGGCATGAGCGGACATGAGACTGCAAGTATAGTAATAAGCAAATCAGAACGCAGAACGGTGACTGACTCACTCAAAGGAACTGCTCTTTTCCCGCAACTTTTACAAATTGTGAATTGCCGGCGATATAATATTAACCAAGAGGTGATAATATGGCAGAGTATTACAGATGCTATAAGGAAGTTGACCTTGATACAATAGAAAAAAACTTCGATGCACTCAAGGCCCTGACAAAGGAAAATGTCAAGGCTATGGCTGTTGTCAAGGCTGATGCCTACGGTCACGGTGCTGTTCAGGTTGCAAATAAGCTTAAGAATAAAGCTGACTTCTTCGCTGTTGCAACGGCGAGAGAGGGTATGGAGCTTCGTGAAAACGGTATAGAAAATCCCATTCTTGTCCTGTCTTACTGTGCACCGGCAGAGTACGACCTTATTCTTAAATACGGTATCACCCCTACCATCAGCAGTGAGGGCGATGCCTATATACTCAATGCCGCTGCAGGTGCATTGGGAATGAACTGCAAGGTTCATGTTGCCGTTGATACGGGTATGAGCCGTATCGGTGTAAGCGACAACGAAAGCGGTTTTTATGCAGTTAAGACAATTGCTATGATGCCTAACCTCACCATCGAGGGCATTTTCAGCCACTTCGCAAAGGCTGACTACAAGGATAAAACTTCAGCTGACAGACAGACGGCAAGATTCGATGCCTTTGTAAAGAGACTCGAGGACGAGGGTATCAATATCCCCATAAAGCACATCTGCAACAGCGCGGGCCTTATCGAGTTTGACGTTCAGCATTACGATATGGTGCGTATGGGTATTGCTCTTTACGGTATGTATCCTTCGGCTGAGGTGCAGAGAGACAGAGTGCATATAGAGCCTGCTATGAAGGTTGTGGCTCACGTTATACACATAAAAGATATTGATGAGGGCACTCCTGTAGGCTATGGCGAAAGCTATGTAGCCACTGAGAAAAAGCGTATTGCCACTGTATCCATCGGCTATGCTGACGGCTATAACAGAAGCTTTTCGGATACGGGCTATGTGATGATTTGCGGTCAGAAAGCTCCCGTTATCGGCAGAGTGTGTATGGACCTCGTTGTGGTTGATATAAGCGACATTCAGGGCGTGAGAATAGGCATGCCTGCGACTATACTCGGTGACGGTATTACTGCTGAGGATTTAGGCAGAATGTGCGGAAGCTTCAATTACGAGGTTATCTGCAACTTTGCCAAGAGAGTTACGGCGGTGTATAAGGGGTAATTCGGAATGCGGAATTCGGAATTCGGAATCGCGTCGGACTCACGGCAAAGGAACGACTCTTTCCCCGCCGATTTTACAAATTGTGAATTTCTGAGAAAATAGCATATGTCATAAAACTATCCCGCTGCGGAAACTGCGAACGCAGGCGGGTGGAGACTTTGTAAAAAGTGATGCAGTGCGCCATTGATGCGCCTGAGATAAAGCACCAACCGAAGCGCTTCGGTAAGTTCGCAGTTGCAGGCGGACTAAGGGTGCATTAAACAAGCACAGAGCAGTGTCAACAAAAAAAGAGCGATTTGCTTACTTTGTCGCTCGGGACAAAGTAAGTGCCTCCGCGGCACGAGCGGACACGGGACTGCAAGTATAGTAATAAGTAAATCAGATGCAGAATGGTGACGGACTCACTCAAGGGAACGACTTTTTCCCCGCCGATTTTACAAATTATGAATTATGAATTGCCTGCGGCATGAATTGACTTGCGGTAATGAATTGGCTTCGCCATGAATTGAAGCTGCGCTTCATGAAAGGATGTTTTGGAAATGATAAGATTAGAAAGTGACTATACTCAGGGAGCCACTCCCAAAATAATAGAAAGACTCGTGGCAACCAACCTGGAAATGACTCCCGGTTACGGTGTTGACAAATATTGTATGTCAGCGGCTGAAAAAATCAGGGCTGAGATTAAAATGCCCTCGGCAGATGTACACTTCATCGTCGGCGGTACCCAGACAAATATGCTCTTTATCTCAAGTGCACTCAGACCCCATCAGGGTGTAATGTGTGCCAATACCGGTCATATCAACGCCCACGAAACAGGTGCTGTTGAGGCTACGGGCCATAAGGTTATCGCACTCGAAAGTGAAGACGGTACTCTGACAGCACAGCAGATAAAAGAAACCCTCGACGCTCACTATGCCGACGAGACCCACGAGCATATTGTTCAGCCAGCTATGGTCTATGTGTCTTTCCCTACGGAAAACGGAACTCTTTACTCCAAGGCTCAGCTGACAGCTATTTCAGAGCTTTGCAGAGAGCGTGATATCCCGCTTTATCTTGACGGTGCCAGACTCGGCTACGGTCTTATGTGTGATAAAAATGACCTTAATATCAGCGATATTGCGAGCCTTTGCGATGCCTTTTATATAGGCGGCACAAAGGTGGGTGCCCTCTTCGGCGAGGCACTTGTAATAACAAACGATAAATATAAAAAAGACTTCCGCTATATGGAAAAGCAGAAGGGTGCAATGCTTGCTAAGGGCAGACTTTTAGGCCTGCAGTTTGATACACTTTTCACAGACGGACTTTACTATAAAATTTCGGCACACGCTGCTGCTCTTGCTATGAAAATCCGCAAGGCTTTCGAGGAGAAGAATATACCTCTTTATTTCGATTCGCCCACAAATCAGCAGTTCCCCATACTCACTGACGAGCAGATGAAAAAGCTCGGCGAGGATTTTGCTTATTCCTATTGGTGCAAGGCAGGGGACAGACACGCTGTACGCTTCTGCACAAGCTGGGCAACTAAAGAGGAAGATGTGGATAAGCTGATTAAAACGATAAGAGAATTATAAACGGTACGCGACATAGTACCCTGCCGTTTTGGTTTTGCCGTGGCGCGTACCAAAAAACTTTATGAACTAATTAAAAAGTTTTTGCCTAACTCTTTACATTTTCAACGCCTTGTGGTATAATACCTAAGCATTGTGCCGATTTCTCGGTTTGCGGGTTTTGCTCTATGAGCACTTCACCGGCCGCATACTGGGGTCGAGCATGGCAAATAATATTTTTATAGAGGT
>JAZSGK010000007.1:0-5593 GCA_045532695.1 Acutalibacteraceae bacterium | reverse complement strand
CTTCTTCGTCATAATCGAAGTCGGCCTCTATGTAATCGTAAAGATTCATAGGCTCCTGCTCTGTTTCGTCTTTCTCGGGCGCATCGGAATATTCGTCAGTATATTTTACCTCAGAGGAGTCGAAGGGTACTACGGGGATTTCCTCGGCAGAGTCCTCTTCCTCGGGTAATTCTTCATAAAGACTTGCCTCTGATTCCGTATCTTCTTCCTCGTGCTTTTTCTTCTTTTTGAAGAAGCTGAACTTAGGCTTTTTAAATGAGGGCTCATCGTCATCGTCGGACATAACTCTCAGGTATTCTTCCATAAGCTCGCTTCTCTCGGTGCTTGTTATGCGCACCCTTGAGGGAGCGGGTCGGGGAGTATGATCAACTGTGCTTTTGGGCTCGGATTTTACGGGAGCCTGTATCACTACGGGAGCTTCTCTCTTTACGGGCGCAGGAGCTATGGGAGTCTGCACCGGTGCAGGTGCTTCTGCAACGGTATCTTCTTCCTCGGGAGCCTGATAAATCACTTTGGGCTGAGGAATGATTTCTTCCTCGGCAGGTGCCTTCACTTCGGGAGCCTTTACCTCGGGTCTTACAGCTTCGGTGGAGGGCATAGTATGAGAGGGCTTATGAACAGGAGCACTCTGAGGTCTTACCGCCGGAGCAATACCTGTTTCCATACCAAGGGGTACATCGGGAGTCTCCGGAGCTTTCTCCTTGACAGGACTGTGATAAACACTCTGTATACTGGGCGCAGGGCGTTTGATTTCCTTGGGAGCCGGTTTTGGCTTTTCAGGCTGTGCATAGCGCTTTAAAAAGTCATTGGCAATATCTGTGATATCGGGGTCAAAGACTTCTCTTTTCTGCGCTTCGGCAGCTTTTGTTTCAAGCTGTCTGAATATATTTTCACTTTCTCGAGCAGTTTCTTCTTCTGGGGTGCTGAGGAGATTTGAGCCTTCCTTTATAGCTCTCTCGGCACGCATAGCTTTATCGTAAACATTATTCAGTTCACTCAGGCTTTTGGGTCTGTGGTTAGCCAATTATATCACTTCCTTCGTTATGGCGTAAAAAGCAGATTAGTACTGAAGTCCTTTTTCCACAACTACACTTATCATCTCGTTAACTGCTTTAAGATTATTCATAATTTTTGTGTTCTGAGTTCTGATTTCAACGGAGTTTTCCATTGCCTGACGCTTGATTTCTTTTGCCTGCTTGTTGGCAGCATCAATAATTTCACGGCTCTTACGGTCTGCCTCAGCCTTTGACTGGGCAACTGTCTTTGAAAGCTCTGCAAAAACATTGGCGATTACTTCATTCTGGTTTTCTTCACTTATTGTAAAGTAAAGACCGTAATCGTCGATGCTCTTTTTGAGCTCCTCGTATCTTCTTTCCATTTCTTCACCCCAGGCTACGGCGTTTGCGTATTCCTGCTGAATCATGGTGATATATTTATTTACTTCTGTGATTTCATAGCCACGCTCGGTAACGGTAAAATTAATATCGGACATTTTAACTTCACTCCCTGGAAATAATCAATTTAATAAAAATATAGTCATAATAATCCATTCTCTAAAATTATACCTTATTACCGATGAAAATTCAACCTAATTAACACAAAATTTAATAAAAGAGTAGGATTTTTACTAAGATGGGAGGCTACTGCAAAAGGGCGGCGGCTCCATTCCCGAACTGCGTTCGGGACGGCTGCGGTGCAGCCGCAAAATCGCTTTGCGATTTTATGGAGCCGCCCTCACCGCTGCAGTTTACTCTACAGTCACGGATTTTGCAAGATTCCTCGGCTTATCCACTTCACAACCCCGTTTAACTGCAGTATGATAGCTCAGAAGCTGAAGAGAAACTGCACCGACAATAAGCGAAAGAGCATCACTGCAGGGAGATTTTACGGTAATGACCCTGTCATTTTCTTCAAAGCAGTCTCTGAATTTTTCCCTTGTCAGGACTATAACCTCTGCACCTCTTGCCTTTACCTCCTTTACGGCACTGAGAGTCTTTGCGAAAACATCTTCACGAAGACAGACGGCAACCACAGGCGTGCCTTTTTCAATAAGTGAAATGGTGCCGTGCTTTAATTCACCTGCAGGATAAGCCTCGCAGTGAATATAGCTGATTTCCTTGAGCTTGAGAGAGCCCTCAAGAGCCAGAGCATAGTCCGTATGTCTGCCGATAAAGTAAATATGCTCTGCAGACTTCAGACCCTCTGCCACAGCCGAAAGCGCCTCATTTGAGCGAAGCTCAGACTCGATATTTTCATAAAGGGCAGTAATTTCCCTGAGACTTTTTCTGAAGTCCTCACTTTTGATGCTTCCCCGTTTTTCTGCGAGACAGAGTCCTGAAAGATACAGCACACCCACCTGACAAAGATAGGCCTTTGTGGTAGCAACGGCAACCTCAGTACCTGCCTTGGTGTGAATGAGCATATCCGATTTTTCCGCCATGGTACTGCTCTGCACATTAACAAGGCAGAGAGTTTTTGCACCCATACTGTCTGCAAGATTCAGTGCCGCAAGGGAGTCGGCAGTTTCACCGCTCTGACTTATGACAATGACGAGGCTTTTTTCGTTTAAGGGTACCCTGCCGTAACGGAACTCGCTGGCAATTTCGGCAGTGGTACTGATGCCTGTAAGCTCTTCAATGATATATTTCCCGTAAACTCCTGCGTGATAAGCTGAGCCACAGCCGACAATGTGTATTCTGTCGATATTTTCCGCCTCTTCCGAAGATAATTTTGCAGAAGGAAAACTGATATTTTCGCTGTCGCAGTATGTTTCAATTGTGCTTCTGAAAGCAAGGGGCTGTTGGTAGATTTCCTTGAGCATATAATGGGGAAAGCCGTTTTTCTCGCTGTCAGAGCACTTTGACACTATCTTTTTCGGTGCTTTTTCAATAATGTTACCCTGCGAGTCAAAAAAAGTCAGAGTGTCCCTTGTGACCTCAGCGAGCTCACAGTCACCGAGAGAAAAATAGTTGTCGCAGTATTCGGAAACGGCACTGCAGTCGGAAAAGACAAAGCTGCCCTCGGCACTGCCGCCAACAAGCAGAGGGCTGTCCTTTTTTGCACAGAATATGGTACGGGGACAGTCCTTATGAATAACCGCAAGAGCATAGGAACCCTCTAAGATTTTTACAGTTTCACGAAGACACTCCAAGGTGTCGCCCCTGTAGTTTCTTTCTAAGAGATGGCATATGACTTCCGTATCAGTGTCAGAAAGAAAGCGGTAGCCTTCTTCCTCGAGCTGCTTTTTCAGGGTGCCTGCATTTTCAATTATGCCGTTGTGAACTACGGCAAATATACCCCTCCTGCTAAGATGGGGGTGAGCATTTTTTACCGAAGGCTCACCGTGAGTTGCCCAGCGTGTGTGGCCGATACCGCAAAAAGAAAAAAGAGATGGGGACACAGCCTTTTCAAGCTCCGATATTTTACCCTGACGCTTAAGCAGAAAGATTTCCCCTGCCTTAAGCAAGGCTATACCCGAAGAGTCATAACCGCGGTATTCCAATTTCTTAAGACCCTTTAAAAGATAGGGCACAGCGTTATTTTCACCCACATAACCGATAATTCCGCACATAAAAATTACTCCTGACTGAAAAATAATAAAAAAACACTTTTTCTATACTTTATTTTATGATATACTGTTATAAATATGAAAAAGATGCTTACCACATCAGCGCATTTTTGATTACCGCAATTAGGGGTAAATCCCATCAGTCAGGATACGCCTGTGGAGCGACTGCTTCTCTGCCTATGTTTATATACTTTCTATATCCTGCACTGCTTTCTGATTGAGTTTACTAACGAAACTGCAGACTCTCTTTGATATTTCTTTAAGTAATTCGGGGTTAGTTTTGTCTGAAAAGCATACCCGCTGCGGAAACTGCAAACGCAGGCGGGTAGTGACTTTATAAATATCAAACGGGTGCGCCATTGATGAACAGCCGATAAAAGACACAAGCCAAGGCGCTTCGGTAAGTTTGCAGTTGAAGGCGGACTAAGAGTATATTAAAAAGGAAAACGGCCGTGTCAACGAAAAAGGGCGCTTTTGGATACTTTTGACGCTCGTCTGTGCAAAAGTATCGCCCCGCGGCGAGCGTGTAGAGACTGACAGCTACATCCGAAATAAATTATATAATATGCACAGCAACACACAACTGACATTCAGGAGGAATAATATGAGCATTGTAAAAATTCTTACACCTATAGCTGTCGGCATAGCAGCATTCACAGCCGCGGAAATAAAAGCTTCAAAGGGCAATACAACAGAAGAACCCGATGTACTTCTGATCTTAGGCTGCAGAGTAAGAGGCGATGAGCCCGAAGAAACTCTCACAATGCGAATAGAAGCGGCGGCAGAATATCTTAAGAAAAACAAAAATGTTGTGGCAATTGCCTGCGGAGGCATAGTCCACGATGACCAGACAAAGAGCGAAGCTCAGGCAATAAGCGAGGGACTCACAAAAAGAGGTGTGGAAATTGAAAGAATAATCCTCGAGGACAAATCCACCACCACTCAGGAAAACTTCAGAAACGCTATGGAAATCATAGGTAAAATGGAAGACAAAAAACTTAAGGTGGCAATGCTCTCAAGCGAATTCCACCTTTTAAGAGCAAGTCTTCTTGCAAAAAAATGCGGACTCACAGTTACAACAGTACCTGCGCCGAGTCCGAAAAAGCAAAGAGTTAAAAACTATGCAAGAGAACTTGTCTGCTTTGCAGAGTTTCTTAAAAAATAAGGAGAATTGATATGGCAAATGTAGAAATGCAGGCTTATAAAATAAGCGAGGTTATCTTTAAAAATAAGGTTCAGGGCAAGGAGCATCTGAATTTCAGCAATAAGGTATCATATAATGTGAAGTATTCCCAGAAGCAGTTCTGCGAGGGTGCTATGACAGTTGAGATCTTCGACAAGGAAAAGCCCGACACCATAAGTGTAAAATTCACCCTAAACGGTGCATTCAGAATACTCAAGGATACTGAGAAGGAGTTTATCCATGTTGAGACCTTCAAGGAGCTCTTCCCTATAGCCAAGTCCTTTGTTGTGACTCTTACTGCCAATGCAGGCATTCCGCCGATTTTCCTCAAGAATATCGATATCGAAAGTCAGGAAATCTACAGAATGGATTTAGGAAAATAAACTTTACGGAGGCAAGTTATGTCAGAACTTTTGAATCAGCTCAATGATGAGGAACTTGATTTTACTGTCCGCTTTACCGATACCGACGGCGTATCGGGGGAGTATGAGTTTCTCGATATAGTTTTATATAATAATTGCGAGTATGCTGTCGTTGCACCTCTTGACGCTGACGGATATGTAGATATTTTCCGTATTATGGGTGTAAACGATAAAGAGGTTTATGTCAGAATTCAGGACGATGAGACCTTGGAAAATGTATTCGAGATATTCAGAGTAAAAAACGAAGACGAGTTTGACTTTGAGTAAATTATGAATTGCTGACAGGAAACTAACCCGCTGCGGAAACTGCAAACGCAGGCGGGTAGTGACTTTATAAAGAGCAAACGGGTGCGCCATTGATGAACAGCTGATAAAAGACACAAGCCAAGGCGCTTCGGTAAGTTTGCAGTTGCAGGCGGA
>JAZSGK010000155.1:0-2882 GCA_045532695.1 Acutalibacteraceae bacterium | reverse complement strand
TTGCAGGCTGTTGCAAACCTTATAAACAGTATTTGGGATATTATTAACGATACTTTCACCGGTGCTTTGGTTGATAAAACACGTACAAGATGGGGTAAGTTTAAACCTTATCTTATTGTTCTCGGTATTCCGGGCACATTGGCAACCTGCCTCTACTGGCTTATGCCTGCAATTTTCCCTACAGCTTCTTCCACATCAATGGCAAAGTTTTTCTTCTATCTTGTGCTTGCCGTTCTTCGTGAAACAGGCGGTACATTCCGCGGCTTTGCTCAGACGGGTATGCTTGCTACTATTACGCCTAACCCGCTTGAACGAACGAGGCTGATAACACAGGCTCAGTTCTTTTCAGGATTTTTGGGCGAAAATCTACCTCAGCAGATTATGGACCTTGTGCTCGACCTTATAGGTAACCAGATTATTGCCAAGGGTAATTTCGAAAATGCATACAAAGGCGTGTTTATGGGTATGGGTGTGTTCACCTCACTCGTAAGCGGTATAGCCGCACTTTGGTTTGCTACAATGGCAAAAGAACGTGTTATGCAGTCAATTGAGACCCCGAGTATTAAAGAGGGTATCAAATCAATCGTTAACAACAAGCCCATTCTTCTTCTTACGCTTTCCGATACACTCAGCAGCTTCTCACTGTTCAGCGGAAGTAAGAAGGACTACTTTATCGATGTTCTCAATTTTGCAAGCTTGGGCAATATCGTCGGTATCCCCGGCGCGATCGTTCATCCGTTTTCTTATGCACTTGTTCCGTGGTTCCGCAAGAGATTATCTACACGTGCGCTTGCCATCCTAGGTAAGTACAGCATCGATATTACATATATCCCTGTTTTCCTGTTAGGATGCATAGGCGGCAAGAAAAACGGTCTTTACAAAAAGGTTATTCCGATGGGTATAGCACTTGCATTACAGGAAACCTTCTATATGTTCTTCTACGGTGTACGCAGTGTTATACCGAGCGAAATGTATAATGAGGCTATGGACTACTGTGAATGGAAGAACGGCTACCGTACTGAGGCTATGACCTCTGCGGCAAAGGGCCTTGCACAGAAGCTTTCAGGCACCTTCAGTAACTTCCTTAAGACCTTATTTAAGAAATGGATCGGTTACGACATCAATGCTTATGCCAGCGGCTCTGCTCAGACAGACGATACGAAATTCTGGCTGTTTGCAATGTGTACGGTTCTTCCTCTTGTTACCACTACACTCGGTATTATTCCGCTTCTTTTCTATGACCTCTCCGGTAAGAAACGAGATAAGATGTATGAAGAGCTTCTTGCACGCCGTGCACTTATGAATGCTGAGATTACAGACGGTGATGCTGCTGCTCTCGATAAGGTCAAAGCTGCTCAGAAGGCAATTTCAGCTGAGAATAAAAAAGAAAGAGACCTTGAAGGTTAATAAGTATTAATATACAATAAAAGAACGGATTACAGAGATTATTCTCTGTAATCCGTTTTTGTGTGCTTGGTTTTAATTCAGCGTGTAGCACCTGTCAAGAAGTGTGCAATTTTTGCGAGGAATTCTACAATCTTGAGTGCGAATTCAAGTATCGGTGTTATTTCCGAAAGTTCGGGCGGTAACTCGACTGAAGCAGCAAAAGAGGGGATAGCTGTTGCGAAAAGAACTGTGATGACAGTTGTTGCGGTTGCAAAAACCTTTTTCATATTGTTACTCCTTATATATAATGTAATAAATAATATAGAAACATTGTTTGATGTGGATATTTTACCATAATGTTGTGGTCTTGACAAGTCCTAAGGCACAAAGTAGCTGATTTTGTGTGTAGTGTCTGTGTTTTAGCAACATAATGTACAAATTTATTTTAAAAAATCAAAATTTTTATTGCGATTTAACTTGCAATTCACAAAATGTTGTGATACAATCGGTATGAATAATAGTGTAACTGTATACCTATCGGTGTCGGTGTCTGCTATTAATTACATATATAAAAGGTATTCCTACCGAACCGCAAATTTCCACACACAAAACCATGGAGGTGCTTTTTTATGAAAAAAGTCAAAAAGCTATTGTGCATCCTTCTGGCTTATGTAATCCTTGCAACTTCTCTTGCAAGCACAGCATCTGCTTATGAAGCTTACACAACACCCGCCGGCTACGACAGCCTTGGTAAGCCGTATTATACATACGAGCAGTCCTGCTCTATGTTGCTCGACTTCATTGATACAGTGCTGTATGATGCCAATATCAACGAAGAGATTGACCTGAGTATCCTTGGTACAATCAGAATCAACCTCACATCAGTTGATAATACATTCAAATCAATTTCAGACCTTCTCGATATGGGTCTTGTCAACGTTGCACAGACCTTCAGCCTTGTCGGTGACCTTAAAGACCTTGATGAGTCTGCTATAGTTGAGCCCAGAAGAACTACTCACGCCGATTCTGCCGTTTTCTATGCTCTTCTTGAGTTCCTCAGCGACAATGCCGCTGTTCTTGAGAAGCTTGGTAACGGTACTATCAACTTCGGTTTCATTTTGGAGATGGTTCTTCCGCCCGATGATCCGGATTTCGGTTTCCTTTACGATATTCCTGCTTTCCTTAAGGAAATGATTTATACTCTCATTTACAACAGCTTGCTTAAAGCTGAGAATGAGCCTGAAATCGACACACTTCCTGCAGGTGTTACACTCAATTCATTTACTATCGACGGTCTCCTTCAGGATGTTGTTGACCAGCTTCTTATAGGTGATTACAACGTTTCTACTCAGTCCTACTCCGGTTTCCTTCCCAGTATGGCTGGTAAAACATCAATCACAAGCGGTTCTACATACGATCTTATCCAGAACGCTATCGACTCGCTTATGGCTGATATCCTTGTTCCCACACTTGTTGAGTCACTTCCCGATACACTT
>JAZSGK010000255.1:0-10874 GCA_045532695.1 Acutalibacteraceae bacterium | reverse complement strand
AATCCGTTGAATTATAATGTTTCTGTTATTACCGATGCGGTAAACGCCTTTAAGAGCGATGTAATAGCTATGGGTCACCATGGTTCAAGCACATCGGTTTATGAGCCTTTCCTCAATGCTGTTAATGCTGATGTTGCAGTTATATCCTGCGGCAGAAATAACAGCTACGGCCATCCTCACGATGAGGCTCTCGAATATATAGAAGATAATGATATGACCTGTTACCGTACCGACGAAATGGGCGACGTTGTTTTCAAGGTAACCGAAGACGGATACAGAGTAGTTAAGTGAGGTTATGACTATGGAAAAGCTTACAGTTGACCGCATAATCGGTGACGTTGCAGTTTTGGAAAAAGAAGACAAAAGCCACATTGAGGTGCCCGTTTCTGAAATCGGTCTTGATATAAAAGAGGGGAGTGTCCTTCTCTTTGACGGTGTCAGGTACTCTGCCGATAAAGTTAGCGAGGAAGAAAGACGCAGGAAGCTCTTTCTTATGCAGGAAAGGCTGAAGAAAAAATAAGACACTGGGTTATAAGAATTAACAACATAACAACAAAACAACATTAATTTATTGTCTGTAAAAAATATAATGAAAAACTCTTGACTTAATCCCTGCTCTGTGCTATAATCTTTCGCGATAACTCACGTATGGGGATTGGTGCGCCCGTTTCACTCCGAATGGGGTGTGGCTCACTTTAGAACCTGCGGCGGTTAAAAAAACGAAAAAAAAGGGAGGATATTACAATGTCAGTAGTATCAATGAAACAGCTCCTCGAAGCTGGCGTTCACTTTGGCCATCAGACAAGAAGATGGAACCCCAAAATGAGCAAGTACATCTATGTAGAAAGAAACGGTATCCACATCATCGACCTTCAGAAGACAGTTAAGAAGCTCGAAGAAGCTTATGCTTTCGTTCGTGAAGTTTCAGCTGAAGGCGGCGAAGTTCTCTTCGTTGGTACCAAGAAGCAGGCTATGGATTCAGTTCGTGAAGAAGCAATCCGTGCTGGTATGCCCTATGTTAACGCTCGTTGGCTTGGCGGTATGATGACAAACTTCGGTACAATCAAAAAGAGAATCAAGAGACTCGAACAGCTTAAGGCTATGGAAACAGACGGCACTTTCGCTCTTCTTCCCAAGAAGGAAGTTATCAAGCTTCAGCTTGAAACAGAAAAGCTCGAAAAGTTCATCGGCGGTATCTCAGGCATGAAGAAGCAGCCCGCTGCTCTCTTTGTTGTTGACCCCAGAAAAGAAAAGATTGCTATCGCTGAAGCTCATAAGCTCGGTATCCCCGTAGTAGCTATCGTTGACACAAACTGTGATCCCGACGAAGTTGACTATGTAATCCCCGGTAACGATGACGCTATCAGAGCTGTAAGACTTATTGCAGGTGCTATGGCAGATGCTGTTATCGAAGGCAGACAGGGCGAATCAAACGCTCCTGTAGCAGAAGAAGCTGCTGAAGAAGCAGAAGTTGCTGCTGAATAATTCTGATATTTACTTTTACTATAATATAGGAGGAAAATAATTATGGCATTTACAGCTAAAGACGTACAGAGTCTTCGTGAGAAGACAGGCGTTGGCATGATGGACTGCAAGAAAGCTCTTGTAGAAGCTGACGGTGATATTGATAAGGCAATGGACATCCTCAGAGAAAAGGGTCTTGCTTCAGCAACTAAGAAGGCAAGCCGTGTTGCAGCTGAAGGTATTGTTGCTGCTTACAATGACGGTAAAGCAGGTGCTCTTGTTGAAATTAACTGTGAAACAGACTTCGTTGCTAAGGGTGAACCCTTTGTAAATCTTGCTGCTAAGGTTGTTAAGACTGTTGTTGCTGCAAAGCCTGCTGATCTTGAAACTCTCCTTGCTGCAAAGGCAGTCGATTCAAACTTCACAGTTGAAGAAGAAGTTCAGGAGGTTTTCCTTGCTCTTCGTGAAAATATGAAAGTCCGCAGATTTGCTCTTGTTGAGGGCAATGTTGCAACATATATCCATGCCGGCGGCAGCGTTGGTGTTCTCGCAGCGTTTGATGTTGACGATGCTACAGCTGCTAAGGCTGAATTTGAAGCTATGGGTAAGAACGTAGCAATGCAGATCGCAGCTATGAGCCCCGAATATTTAAGCAAGGCTGACATCTCAGACGAAGAACTCGCTAAGATGAAGTCAATCACAATCGACAGCGCTCTCAATAAGCCTGATTCACTTCCCGTTCCCGTTCTCAACAGCCTCATTTCAGAAGCTATCTCAGAGAAGAAGTGGAGCGACGAAGATGTTAACATCTACAACGGTCTCGACCAGAAGCAGAGAAAGAACTTTGTAAACTTCATTTCAGACGCTGCTTATGCAACTCTTGTTGAAATCGCAGTAGCTCACAAGGCTGAAATCGCTGACAACAAGATCTTCGTTGGTCTTGTTCAGGGCCGTCTCTCAAAGCAGATCAAAGAAATCTGTCTCCTTGAGCAGACATTCGTACGTTCAGACCTCTTCGAAGGTGACGTTAACGGTTACATCAACTCAGTTGCTAAGGCACTTGGCGCTGATATCAAGCTTAAGAGCTTCACACGTTTCGCTAAGGGCGAAGGTATTGAAAAGAAGGTTGACGATTTCGCAGCTGAAATCGCTTCAATGGTTAAATAAGCTAAGACCCATTAAATCCTCCTCAGTTTTTGGGGAGGATTTTTTTGAAGTAAAAAGTAATAGGGAATAGTGAAGAGTTTTTAACGTTGTAGTGAAATTCAACATATTTATCGATACATAAATATACAAATAATTCTTGACAAATATACATTTTAGTGTATAATAATTCCATTGATATGCAGAACATATGCATAAATATCCCTAAAGAAGGTCTTCCCATGAATAAAATCAAAGTCTTTATAGACGGTCAGGCAGGTACAACTGGCCTGCAGTTAAAAAGTAAATTGGTAAATCACCCCTATGTGACTTTACTCGAAATAGACGAAGACAAGCGAAAAGATGCAGCAGAAAGACAGCGTCTTATGAACGAAAGCGATGTAGTTTTTCTTTGCCTTCCCGATGCGGCGGCGATTGAGGCTGTGAAGCTTGTTACAAATCCCGATACTGTTATAATTGATGCAAGCACAGCCCACCGTACGGCTGACGGCTGGACTTATGGCTTCCCCGAGCTTTCAGATAAGCACTATGATGCAATTAAAAATGCTAAAAGAATAGCTAATCCCGGCTGTCACGCAACAGGCTTTATTTCTGTTGTATATCCGTTGATAAGCAGTGGTATTATGCCGTCATTTTATCCCGTGACAGCTCACAGTATAACAGGCTACAGTGGCGGCGGAAACAAAATGATAGCCGACTACGAGGATCCTGACAGATCAGAAGAAATCGGCACCCCGAGACAGTATGGTTTAGGTCAGACACATAAGCACTTACCTGAAATGAAAAAGGTGACAGGTCTTGACTCAGAGCCGGTATTCAACCCCATAGTCAGCGATTATTACTGCGGTATGGCAGTTTCTGTTCCGGTTTACACTTCTCTTTTAAATAAGAAAATGAATGCTGAAGAGCTCTATGAATTTTTCAGCGATTACTATAAAAACAGTGAGTTTATTACTGTACATAAGGCGCCCGAAAGCGGTTTTCTTTCTCCTATAGGTCTTGAGGGTACCAACAAAATGAATATCTATGTCTTCGGTAATGAGGACAGAGTTACAATTACATCTGTTTTTGATAATCTCGGCAAAGGGGCTTCCTCGGCTGCAATTGAAAATATGAATATCGCTATGGGCTTCCCGATAGCAACGGCTTTATAAGAAAAGAGGTTTTAACTATGAAATATATTAACGGCGGTGTAACTGCGGCAAAGGGCTTCAAGGCCTCGGGTATCCACTGCGGAATAAGAAAAAATCAGACAAAAAAGGACCTTGCCATGATTGTCAGTGAGACAAAGTGTACAGCTGCGGCAGTATACACTCAGAACAAGGTTTACGGTGCACCTATAACTGTAACAAGAAATAACATTGCTGACGGTTACGCTCAGGCTGTAATTGTCAACAGCGGTAATGCCAACACCTGCAATGCTGACGGCGTTGAAAAGGCACAGATGATGTGCGATATCGCATCAAAGGCTCTCGGTGTTGACTCGAAGGACGTTATTGTTGCTTCTACAGGTGTTATCGGTATGACTCTTGATGTTACACCTATTGCTGACGGTGCTCCTGCACTTGCTTCTCAGATGAGCGAAAATGGCGGTCACGACTGTGCCGAAGCTATTATGACTACTGATACACTTCCAAAGGAAGTTGCCGTAGAAATGGAAATCGGCGGCAAAAAGGTCACACTCGGTGCCTGCTGTAAGGGCTCGGGTATGATTCACCCCAATATGGCAACTATGCTTTGCTTTATGACAACGGACTGCAATATCAGCTCTGCATATCTTCAGAAGGCTCTCAGTGATGTTGTAAAGGATACCTTCAATATGATAAGCGTAGATGGTGATACTTCAACTAACGATATGGTCTGCATTATGGCAAACGGTAAGGCTGAAAATGAAATCATCGACAGCGATTCTGCTGACTTTGAAACTTTTAAGCAGGCACTTATGTCCGTATCTGTCAAGCTCTCACGCCTTATTGCAGGTGACGGTGAGGGTGCTCAGAGACTTCTTGAGTGCAATGTCACAGCTTGCACAGATGAAGCAACTGCTAAGAAAATTGCAAAGAGCATAATCTGCTCATCACTAGTTAAAACTGCTATGTTCGGTGCAGATGCAAACTGGGGCAGAATTCTTTGTGCTATCGGATATACAGAGGGAGATTTCAAGGTTGATACTATTGACGTTTATCTCTCTTCCTGCAAGGGTACAATCAAGGTGTGCGAAAACGGTGCAGGCATTCCCTTCAGCGAAGAAAAGGCTAAAGAGATTCTTCTTGAAAGCGAAATTACCCTTGATGTTGATATGAAGCAGGGTGAATATTCTGCTACAGCATGGGGCTGTGACCTTACATATGACTATGTTAAAATCAACGGTGACTACCGTACATAAGAGGTGGAGAAAATGTCAGAAAAAATTTCAGAAGCTATGAAGGCTCAGGTCCTCACTGACGCTCTGCCTTACATACAGAAATACTACGGAAAGACCGTTGTTGTGAAATACGGCGGTAATGCTATGATTAACCCGGAACTTAAATATGCCGTGATGAGCGATATTATTCTTTTGTCTCTCGTTGGCATCAAGGTTGTTCTTGTACACGGCGGCGGTCCTGAAATCAGCGGTATGCTCAAAAAGCTGGGCATAGAATCAAAATTTGTAAACGGTCTTCGTTATACTGATAAAGACACTGCCGAGGTTGTGCAGATGGTGCTTTCAGGCAAGACTAACAAGGACCTGGTGTCTCTTATTGAAACCGAAGGCGGTAAGGCTGTAGGCCTTTGCGGTATTGACGGTGCAATGATAAAGTGTGTCAAGAAAAACGATGATGAATTCGACTACGGCTATGTGGGTGAGATTACAGAGATTGACCCTTCACCTATTGTAAAGGTACTTGAAGAAAACTATATTCCCGTTATCGCTACTGTTGGTATTGACGCTGAAGGTCAGGTATATAACATCAATGCCGATACAGCTGCGGCTGAAATCGCTGCTGCCTTAGGTGCTGAGAACATTATCACACTTACCGATATACCCGGTCTTCTCCGTGATATAAATGACACAGATACTCTTATCAGTCAGATTCACGTTGATGAGGTTGCTTCACTTATAGACAGCGGTATCATATCAGGCGGTATGATTCCTAAAATGCTCTCTTGTGAAAAGGCAGTACGCTCAGGTGTTAAGAAAGCTGTAATGATAGACGGCAGGGTACCGCATTCAATTTTAATTGAAATGTTCTCAAGTGAGGGTATCGGTACTCTTATGACAAAGTGAGGAAAAGACAATGAGTAATTTTGATATTATAAGTGCAAAGGACAAAGATTATGTCGCAAATACCTACGGCAGATTTCCTGTTGCAATAAAAGAGGGCAAGGGTGCTCTTTGCAAAGACTTCGACGGTAAGGAATATATTGACTTTTCAAGCGGTATCGGTGTAAATTCACTTGGCTTTTGTAATGAAGGCTGGGTGAGTGCTGTTACAAAGCAGCTGACAACTCTTCAGCATATTTCAAATCTTTATTATACAGAGCCCTGCATAAATGCGGCTAAGCTTCTCTGTGAAAAGACAGGTATGAAAAAAGTTTTCTTCTCAAACAGCGGCGCCGAAAGCAATGAGGGTGCCATAAAGTGTGCAAGAAAATATTCCTATATGAAATACGGTGAGGGCAGAAACAAGGTCATTACCCTTGTAAACTCCTTCCACGGCAGAACTGTAACTACTCTTGCAGCAACGGGTCAGGATGTCTTTCACAAGTATTTCTTCCCCTTTACAGAGGGTTTTGAGTATGCGCCGGCAAATGATATTGATGCTCTCAGAAAGGCTCTCGACGGCAGCGTCTGTGCAGTTATGATGGAGCTTATTCAGGGTGAAGGCGGTGTAATGCCTCTTGACAAAGCTTATGTAAAAGAGGTTGAAGCACTCTGCAAGGAAAAAGATATTATCCTCATTGTTGACGAAGTGCAGACAGGTGTCGGCAGAACAGGTAAGCTTTTCTGCTTCCAGAATTATGATATTACTCCCGATGTTGTTACTACTGCAAAGGGTATCGGCGGAGGTTTGCCTCTCGGCTGTGTTATGTTCTCGGAAAAGACAGAAAATGTTTTAGTTGCAGGCGACCACGCTACAACCTTCGGAGGTAACCCTGTTGCGACAGCAGGTGCTGAGTACATCCTTAAGACAATGGATGATTCTTTTCTCGATGAAGTTAAAGCAAAGGGGGAGTATATGAGAGAAAAAATCCTCAGAATGCCCCACGTTGTTGGTATTGACGGCTTAGGTCTTATGATGGGCATTCGTCTTGATGAAGGTAAAGTCAGCTCAGATGTTGTTAGAAAAGGCATAGAAAAGGGCGTTTTACTTCTTACTGCAAAGGCTAAAGTGCGTCTTCTTCCGCCTTTAAACATCACATATGACGAAATCGACAGAGGTCTTCATGCTCTCTGTGCAGCTTTAAGTGAATAAATTGTTAAAAGGATACTTCTCAAGGAGTATCCTTTGTGTTTTTGTTGAAAGTGGAAACTCAGTGTGGTATAATTACTTCGATAGCATTATATAAGGAGAGAAATATGAAGATTAATTTAAACGGTGAATGGAAATTCAAGAACGTTACGGACGAAAGCTGGTTTACGGCTACTGTGCCGGGCTGTAACTATCTTGACCTTATTGATAACGGCTTGCTGAAGGACCCCTTTATCGGTCTTAATGAAAAAGAAAGCTACTTCGTTGCTGAGACTGATTGGGAATATCTTAAGACGGTAAACCTGACAGATGAAGACCTCAGTCACGATGAAATATATCTCAGGTGTCATATGCTCGACACAATCTGTACGGTATATGTTAATGACAGTGAGATAGCTAAGACGGAAAACTGCCATATAAGATACGCTTTTGAAATAAGGAAATATCTGACGGCAGGGGAGAACACTCTTCGTTTTGTTTTCCGCTCTCCCGTAAACTATGTTAAAAATATCGCAAAATCCAGACCTGTGCCGCCTAATGCAAATGGTCAGAACGGTATCTGCTTTATCCGTAAGCCTCAGTGTCATTTCGGTTGGGATTGGGGTCCCGTGCTTCCGCCAAGCGGTATTTCGGGCGATATTTATCTTGAGTCAGTGGACTCTGCCGAGGTCTGTGAGGTTATCGCAACACAGACACATTATGACGGCAAGGTTGATATTGATGCAAAAGCGGTAATGAGAAAAATTGGCGACTCTGAAGTAAACTGCGTAGTTACTCTCACTTCACCCGATGGCTGTATTCAGAAGCTCGAGGGTGAGGAGGTTAAGTTTACAGTTGAAAATCCCAAACTCTGGTGGACATATGAGCTCTCAGGTAAAGACAAACAGCCTCTTTATATTCTTAAAGCTCAGGCTATAAAAGATGGCAGAGTACTCAGTGAAAAAGAAATCAGAATAGGTCTTCGCACTCTTTATCTTGACAGAAGCCGTGATAAATGGGGACTCAATTTCCAATTTGTGCTCAACGGTGTACCGATATTTGCTAAAGGTGGCAACTATATCCCCTCAGACAGTTTTATAAACCGCTTTGATGATAAGAGAATGAGACAGATGCTTGAAGCTGCAAGATTCTCAAACTTTAATATTATCCGTATATGGGGTGGCGGCTACTACGAAAGCGACAGCTTCTATGACCTTTGCGACGAGATGGGTATACTTTTGTGGCAGGACTTTGCTTTTGCCTGTATGCCTTATCCTTTCTTTGACGAAGCTTTTCTTTCTAATGTAAAAAATGAAATTGAAAGTAACGTAAAAAGACTCAGACATCACGCCTGCCTCGCTTTATGGAGCGGTAACAATGAAATTGAAACCATGTCCGGCGGCTGGATGAATATGAGAAAATACATAAAGTGGACAGAGATTTTCTTCTATGAGATACTCGAAAAGGAAATCAGAAAGTATGATACTGCCACATCATTCATACCCGGCTCACCCTGCGGCAGTGGCTACGGTGAGGGTATAAACAGCGATAACGTGGGTGATACACATCTCTGGAGCGTTTGGCACGGTATGTCTTCAATGAAGCAGTACAGAAGCAGAATGACACGCTTCTGTAGCGAATTTGGTTTTGAAAGCCTGCCCGACATCAAATCTATAAGAGTTTTCGCCGAAGAAAAGGATTACAGCCTTTCAAGCGAAGTCTTTAAGAATCATCAGAAGTGCGGTAGCGGTAATGACAAGATGCTCTATTATATCCGCTCAAGATTCAAGCTTCCGCAGAAGTTTGAGGACTTCATTTACCTTTCACAGGTAACACAGATGGAGTGCATCAGTGATGCAACGGAGCATTGGAGACGAAACAAAGGCCGCTGTAACGGTGCAATTTATTGGCAGTTCAATGATTGCTGGCCCGTATGCTCCTGGTCAAGCATCGACTACTACGGAAACTATAAAGCGCTTCAATATTCTGCAAAGCACTTCAATGCACCGCTTACTGTATCAATAGAAGATACCGAAGAATATGTTAAAATTCATCTCCTTAATGACTTGAACGAAGCTCAGAGTGTTACAGTACGCTATGATATTTTTGATTTCTCAGAGGGCAGCGTTTTCTCAGAAGAAAGAGAAATAACTGTTGACGCTGTTAAAAACGAAGAGATATTCACACTCAGTTTCGGGGAGCTCAAAAGGAAATACAGCTTTAAGAAATCAGGTATACTTGCAAGACTATATAAAGACGGTGAAGAGGTTTCGAGAAAAACCTTCCTTTTCTCCGAGGAAAAGAATCTCATGATGCCCGAGACAAAGCTTACAAAAGAAGTTTCTGCAGAAAACGGCACAATAAAGGTCAGGGTTACGGCCGATAAGTTTGCAAGAATAGTCTGTGTTTCAAGTAACGCTTCGATGGAACATTTCAGCGATAACTATTTTGATCTGCTTCCCGGCGAAAGCAAGACGGTCACCATACCTCTTACAGAAAGCAATGAGGAAAAAGAACAGCTTGAAGCTATAAGCGTAATGTCACTTACAGATATACCCACAAGAAACATAACTGTCAAAGAACGTCTTGAACAGTTTAAGATGATGGTTTCGCCTGTCAATATCGGCAACTGTGCTTTCCACAGAGCAGTGCCCAAAGATGTTGCGTTGGATTGATATTGAAAAATATATAATAATGTGATACAATCATAACATTAAGGCTCAGGAGGACAAATATGAAGTATCAGATCAAGAAGCTTTTAATTAACAATTTTGATGTTTATGAGGAGAACAAGCTCCCCGGAAGAAGCTACTTTATACCTTACGGAAATAAAAATGTGCTTAAGGGCAAAACAGCCACTGACGAGCGCTTCGGCTCAGATATGGTAACGGTGCTTTCAGGTGAATGGGAGTTCAAATATTATAAGCAGATTTCCCGTCTGCCTAATATCATTGACACAGATAATATTGTCTTTGATAAAACCACTGTTCCCTCTGTATGGCAGAGAACAGGCTATGAAGAGCCCTGCTATCTCAATACGAGATATGAATTTCCTATGACACTTCCGAGTGTACCTGATGAGATGTCAGCAGGTGTATATCTCAAGAAGTTCAATATAACCAATGCAGTTAACCCGATTATTACATTCCTCGGTGTCTGCTCGAGCCTTACTCTGTATGTTAACGGCAAATATGTCGGCTACAGCGAAGGCAGCCACAACAGTGCTGAATTCAATCTCAGAGAATTTGTGACCGAGGGTGAAAACGAGCTTCTTGCAATTGTTTCAAAGTGGTGTAACGGCACTTATCTCGAATGTCAGGATATGTTCAGAGACAACGGTATTTTCCGTGATGTCTATATTACCGAGAACCCTGCCGTATATATTAACGACTACGCTGTAAAGACAATGAAGGTTGACAGCGAATATAAGCTCAGTATTGATGTAAATGTAGCAGGTGACAGCTTTATAGGTAAAACCGTTAATGCAGAGCTTTATTACGGCAACGAAATGATAGCAGAAAAGACTGTTGATGCAGGAAGAGACTCATTTATCAATTTCGGCTCACTTCAGGTCAAGGAGTGGAATGCCGAAAACCCCGAGCTTTATACACTTTATCTCTGTCTTAATGACGGTGACAAGGCTATTGAGTACATAAGAAAGAAGATCGGCTTCAAGAAAGTCGAGATCAAGGGTGAGGTATTCACCTTCAACGGTGCTCCCATTAAATTCAAGGGCGTAAACCATCACGATACCCACTATAAGACAGGCTTTGTTATGAACGCTGAGGATCTTCTCAAGGACGTTAAGCTTAT
>JAZSGK010000083.1:0-4132 GCA_045532695.1 Acutalibacteraceae bacterium | reverse complement strand
CAGATGACCTTCAGCCCTCATTTATGAGCTACGGTCTCGGCTTCTTCGAATACTTCCAGCTTGCTGAGGATATCGGTGCTGTCGGTGTACCCGTAATCAACTGCGGCATCAACTGTCAGATGAGAGGCAAGGGCCCCGTTGCAATAGATTCAGACGAATTCAGACAGTATCTTCAGGATATGCACGACCTTGTAGAATTCTGCCGTGGTGACGAAAACACTACCTGGGGTAAGGTAAGAGTGTCCCTCGGTCATGAAGAGCCCTTTGAGCTCAGATATATCTGCATCGGCAACGAGCAGGAAGGCGAAGCATATTTCGAAAGATATGAAATCTTCCTTGAAAGCTTCAATGAAGCAAAGGCTAAGAACCCCGAGCTTTATGAGGGGCTTGAGCTTATTTATTCCTCAGGTGCAGACGACGCTACAAGCGGTATAAACTACCTTGCTTCCTACGAATATGCCAAGGATTACATAGAGAAAAATGACATTACTGTAGATGAGTTTGCAGGTGCAACTGACCATCACTACTACAATGAGCCCGACTGGTTCTTCAAAAATACCGACCACTATGACGAAAATAACTATTCAAGAGACGCAGAGTCAATGACAGACAGCCACTACGGCGGTGCTATCAAGGTCTTCGTAGGTGAATACGCTGCCCGTTCAAACAGACTCGAGGCCGCTCTTGCTGAGGCTGCATATATGACAGGTCTTGAGAGAAACGGCGACATCGTTGGTATGGCTGCTTACGCTCCCCTTTTCGGCACCCTTACGGCTACTCACTGGGCTCCCGACCTTATCTGGTTCAACAATCACCTTTCAACAGGCTCAATCAACTACTATATGCAGAAGCTCTTCTCAAACAACCCCGGTGATACTCTCATAAAGTCAGAGCTCGGCGGTGCAGAAATCGAAACCACCGACCTTAAAGGTAAGGTTGGTCTTGGTACCTGGTGGACTAAGGCAGAGTTTGACAATGTCAAAGTAGTAAACAACGAAAACGGCAAGGTACTCCGTCAGGATAAATTTTCACTTCCCACTAACTTCTGGTGGAACTGGCAGCAGATTACTGACGGCGACTGGAAAATAAAGAACGGTAAGCTTCAGCAGAATAACGACTGGCACCCCTATCATAATCTTGGTGCTATTTCGGTTTTCGGTGACGAGGAATGGTCAAACTACACCTTTACTGTCGATGCAACAAAGACCGGTGGCGGAGAAGGCTTTATGATCCCCTTCCTTTATGAGGACGAAAACAATATGTTCTTCTGGAACATCGGTGGCTGGGACAACACCAGGACTGCTCTTCAGAGAGTACAGAACGGCGGTAAGACAGATGCTATTCCCGGTACCGTTTCACCCTTTACCGTTGAGACGGGCAGAACCTACGAAATAAAGCTCGTAGTTGACGGTACCAATATCAAGGGTTATATTGACGGTGAATTACAGCTCAACTACGATGTCGAAACAGGTACCGAAGCAGAATGCTATCATGTTGTATCAACTGACGAGGAAACAGGCGACATTATAATCAAGCTCGTCAACAGAACAGACTCTGACAGAGTTGTTGCCGTTGACCTTAAGGGTGCTGAAGTTAAGAGCGAAGCTTATGTAGCTCAGGTTGCAGGCGACTCACTCTATAATGACAATATCCTCGGGGCTGAGGAAGACTGCATAATGGAAGAATTCACCCTTGGCGGCTTCAGTGAGAAGTTCAACTACACCGTACCTCAGTACAGTGCAACAATTATCAGACTCCATACTAAATAAAAACGGTGGGACTGTCACTTGGGCAGTCCCATTTTTAAAAAAGGTGAAATTATGAAAACAAACTTTATGAAAACTCTTGCTCTTTTCTTCGCTTCGGTTATTGCTTTTATGGGTACGGCTCTGCCTTCGATGTTTAATCAGCCTGAGCTTTCAAATCCCCATGCGACAAAAGAGGCAAAAGCACTTTATGAATATATAGTCTCCCTTGAGGGCGAAGCTGTACTTTCGGGTCAGCAGGAATCCACCTGGATAGGAGGGCCCGACTATGAAGTTGATTACATCTACAACGTTTCAGGCAAATACCCTGCCATAAGAGGCTTTGATTATATGAACGATGACTTTGACGGTGTAAACCAAAGGGCCTCAGAATGGCATAAAAAAGGCGGAATAGTGACTATCTGCTGGCACTGCGGATATGACTTCAGCGGTGCCTGGAACGAATGTATGAACACTGAGGTTCCCGATTGGGATAAGATGCTCACTGAGGGTACTGAGGAATACGCTGAAATGATTGAGGCTATGGATAAGGGTGCAAGGGCACTTGGGGAACTAAAAGACCTGGGTATTCCCGTTTTGTGGCGACCCTTCCATGAGTTTGACGGCAACTGGTTCTGGTGGAGCAAGGGTGGCAGTGAAAACTTTAAAAAGCTCTGGAAGATAATGTATGAGCGCTACACCAAGCATTGGAAACTAGACAATCTTATATGGGTCCTCGGCTTCTCTGACCAGGGTGAAAAGAGCCGCAGCTGGTATCCCGGTGACAACTACTGTGATATTATCGGTGCTGACACCTATATGGAAAATATGTATGAAAAGCTCTTTATAAAGATGTCCTGGATGACTAATGCACCCAAGCCCCTGTGCTTTCACGAGTGTGGTGAAAACCCCACTCTGCAGGAGCTTGACGCACTCCCCTGGAGCTGGTTTATGACCTGGCATTCGGAATATCTCACCGAGAGGAACACTCCCGAAAAGATTAATGAGCTTTATAACAGCGAGATTGTGATAACTCTTGATGAGGTTGATTTTTGAATAAAACAAAGCTGAACCCTCCGTATTTTTGCGGAGGGCTTTTTTCATATATGCACTTTATTGTTTTCCTGCATATTCGTTGGTTTTAACCTGCAAAAATGCGCTCGCCGCCACTATCGGCACAAAAACCGCCAGAATTAAAGTCACCACTGCAAAATCCGAAGATCGTTCATTTTTCGCTTTCATCAGGTTTTCGAGTCTCTTTGACTGGTTATAGTACCAGTAAAGACGATAAAAAGGCACAAATATACAAAGCAGAAGTTTTTTTGCACCGCTTTGTTTTTCGTTATTACCGGCATTCAGGTTTTCTGTTATTTTATATGTCCAGATGCAGTTGTAAACTCCAAAGGTAAAGAGTGACAATAACACATGCTTTACCATGCCTACATACATATCACTATGCTCAGGATAAGTGCTTTCAGGCACTTCGTAGGAAGGTTTAGGATTTGCTTTATAATAAACAAGCAAGGCGATAACTATATTAACAAACAATGTGACCCAATACCATTTTGTCATGCTTACAGCTGAAAGAATACCATTCAAAACACCCGAGTTATATATTTTTATACTGCTGATATAGCTGTTGGCAAAGCTCAAGATAAATGCGATGACTCGGATTGATATTATTGAACCGAGATAAAACTTAGCACTGTTCTTCTTAGCTGTGATATAACCGACGGCCACCAATACACCTGCTACCGCACCTAAAACAGCCGAGGCTGAAATAAAGTTCAGTGTAAACTGACCAGAAAAGATATCTGCAAACACCTCCAAGGACAAAACAGCCCTTAAGCTCAGAACGGCTGCGACAAACTTTTCATTCTGACTGAAAAGAGCTATACTGAGAAGCAATCCTAATATAACTGAAAATATAAATTCGGGCCAACTTTCCAGTTGCGCCGACAATCCCGGGGATGTCATAAAAATGGATATTCTCTGAACTACACCCAGTATCAGAGGTATAATGTTGATTATACCTGCTGCCACAGACAAACCGACTACAATCTTCTTTGTCGGGTCAACTCTTATCATTCTGACGGGCGACGGTTCATCTGCAGACTCACAATCGGCATCCTTGATTTTTTCAGATACAGTCGGAGCAGGTATATCTTCCTGACCTTTAACTATATAATCAACGGATACACCAAAAACCTCACTGAGAGATATTATCTTATCAAGCTCAGGTATGCTCATATTGTTTTCCCATTTTGATACAGTCTGCCTTGAAACATTTAGTTTTTCAGCAAGATCACCCTGAGACATATCGCGGTTAGTTCTGAGAGTATAAAGTCTTTCGCCGAGGCTATTCATATCGTCACTCCTTCGTGTTT
>JAZSGK010000153.1:0-6046 GCA_045532695.1 Acutalibacteraceae bacterium | reverse complement strand
CTTATTGAAAAGATCAAATAAAAAAAGCAGGGATTGTCTCTCGACTTTCCCTGCTATATTTTTGTCTGTTATTACGGTAACCTCTTACCGCACTGATTGCAAAATTCGAAATCGCCCTGCGCCTTCGCTCCGCAATAGGGACAGTATTTGCTGTCTGCCGTCTGCTGAGCCCCACTGTAATGAGTATACTCTCTGTTTTCGCCGAAACGCTCATTCCATGGGTCGGTTTCTTCGCCCTCTTCAGTTATATCAAAAGAGGAGTATCTGTTCTTTCCTGTGGCATTTTTGAAGTTGTATACTGCCGATATGACTGCCATAGCGATGAAGACTAATCCGAAAGCGGCAAAGAGTCCGCCTGCACCCATAGAAAGGGCTGAAACGGTCCATATTACGCCGAAGACAGCGGCTAATATACTTGATACACCGCTCATCATTGATGGGCCTCTGCCGGGTTTAATGCTTTTCATAGGTGTACCTCCTTAGTTTATTCCGCAAAGTCGATTTTCACTGCGCCGATGCCGCCTTCAACAGAGATAACATTTTTGCCTTCTCCGATAACTCCGCCGTCTGAAAGTCTCTGATTTCCGACTCTCATTACACCGATACCTGTTTCGCCCTTGATGGTATAGAGTTTTTCACCGCCTGTAAGATTTACCTTCACATCGCCGATGCCTGCTTCGATTTCGCTGACACCTGTAATCTTAGCTGTGATATCCGACTTGCCTACACCTACAGAATAGTCAAGGTTGTTGAGAAGTCCTTTTCTGACTGTGAAGTCACCGACGCCACCGTCAACATCTGCTGAGGTGTTGGCCTTTATGTATGAAAACTCTGTCTTACCCACGCCTAAGTCAAGGTCAAGTTTGTCGCAGACCAGTTTTTCAATATATATACTGCCGCTACCTGAGGAAATGTTGGCCTTATTGAAGGTCATATCCTTGGGTAAGGTGACAACGATACTGTGGCTGTTTGAAATACTCAGAAGCTCCTTTACGGTATCCTCTATTCTGAGGGTGCCTTTTTTATTTCTGACTCTGATGCCGTCGCTGCAATAAACGGAGAATTTGTCTCCTGTTTCAATTGCGAGAGAAGCTGTAAGAAGCTCAAGGGTAATGTTTTCAGGAATTTCTTCCACAGTATAGAGAGTGAATTCCTCGTTTTGTTTGATTTCGTGGATTTCGTTCTTGAGTGATTTTATGCCTGTGACAGCCAGCATTGCTGTTGCGGTACCGCCGATAATTGCCACTACAAGACCGATAGCAATAGCATCAGCAACAAGCTTTATAAGTCTCTGGATTGATGTCATTTAATATCAACTCCTCCGAAAAGACATAAACCGCTGACATATACGGTGGGGGTAGTATTGACGGAGTCGATTCTTCTTTTATCTGATACACCGCCGAATATTGCAGTTGATTTTATTTCAACGTTAACATTGGGAGGTACAAGAATATCAATACCGCCGAAGGTTACATTTGCATTGATGATAACATCTTCCTCGATGATGGCATTTCTCAGGTCGCAGGTAACACCGCCGAAAACTGCAGTGAGGTCATTGCCGTAGAATACCTGACCGTCATATCTGATGTTTTTACTGCTGAAGGAAGCAAAGTGTGTATCCTCCTGACCGACCTTGTCGCCGCTGCGCTTGAAGGAGGCACTCTTCTTGCCGAAGATAACATCCTTGAATACAAGTGAAAGACCGATGATAACAAGAATACCCGGGAGTAAAAGCTTCCAGAGCATATCAAAGGTGAGAATATCCTGACATGCGAGGAGCAGTGCGATACCGACTGCGATACCGATAAGGTTGCCCGTCTTGTCTCTTGAACGGAAAAGCTCGATAGTGCAGGGGATAATGATAAGCAGAGTCCACCAACCGTCAAAGAAAAGATTGATGTCTGTGATGCCGAATGAGTTAAGACCTATTATTACACCTAAAGCGATGAATAAAAGACCCCATAAAATATTACTGAATTTTTTCAATTAAAGTCACTCCTTTTTTGTGTCCTTGGACTTATTATAAATTAGATGTGAAAAATTGTCAATTAGATGAACTTTAAAAGTTGAACCCGGCAACAGTTGGGGTGCGGCGGCTCCATAGCCGAACTTCGTTCGGCCCGAGGACGCTGTCAGCGTCCTCGTAAATCGCTTTGCGATTTGATGGAGCCGACTCCCACCTCCTCCGCTGACTTTATCGTGCAGCGAAAACAAAACCAAAAAGGCGGGCAGTTAACCTGCTCGCCTTGAGTGTGTAGCTGTTTTTAGTTCAGCACTTAAAATATATACCATTTAGCAATGCTCATTACGATGGTAACAATTTTAGTGATAACCTCAATGATCTTCTTAAGAGTCGCATTGAAGCTGTCGTTGGAGACATTTTCATCTGCAGGGGGAGTGTAGCCCTCTGCGATATCACCCTGAGTCTTATCCTTCTGAATAGCGAAGGAGTCAACTACCTTTGCACCCTCCTCGGTTACTGTGTACGCGTCAAAGTAGAGCACACCGTCTTCTATTCTCACCGCCGAGAACATGGGGTAGTCAACGGAAAGCATCTTTTCGCCTCTGGGGAAGAACTTATCTGTGAGAGTCACATCATTCTGAATGTAGGTCTTGACACCGCAGGTGCCTGAGATAACATAGGTTGTGCCTGTGGGCTGTACCTGAGTCTTATATACCTTGTCCTCGGAATTGAGATAAGCTGTGTCATGGGGAGTAAGAGCGTTATTGACAAGTGAGCCTGTTCTCATATAAACGTGATCATGACCCTGGAAAACCATATCAATACCGAGCTCGGGCATAAGCACCTGAAGCTGCTCTCTGATAGCGCAGACATCATCGTCTTTATAGTGTGAGCCCTGAGAGTAAACTGCCTTATGAAGAGTTACGAACTTCCACTGAGCATTACTGCCCTTCATATCAGCCTTGAGCCATTCAACCTGATCGTCGCTGAGACCTTCGTTTTTGTTTAAGTTTTCTGTGTTGAGTACGGCGAAGTGAGCATTGTTGTAGTCGAAGCTATAGTATACACCGCCTGTTTTATCCTGCTCGGGAGCATTGGGAAGCACGAAATAATTATCGAGTGCATTTGTACCGTGGCCCTCGTGATTGCCTGAAGCACTCATCATATAGGTCTTCATAAGATTGTCGGAAGCTGTATTGAACATCCACGCCCACTGTTTCTGATTGTCGCCGTGGTCAACAAGGTCGCCTGTATTTACAATGAAATCAGCCTCGGGATAAACTTTGAATGCAGTGTCAACTACCTTTGCCCATGCTCTTTCATACTGAGCCTCGGTCTGTGACTGTGGGTCAGCCATATGAAGGAAGGTAATGTCCTTTGAGCCGTCAGCTGTGCGTACTGTGCCCGTCTCGCTCCACCAGCCTCTTTCCTCTGAGCCTATGCGGTAGTAATAGGTTGCACCCTTCTCGAGATCCGAGAGAGTAACTGTGTGACGGTTCATTCTGAACTCATAGGGGAGGAATCCTGCAATACCAAGATCAATACCGAAGTATGAGCGGATAACGCTTTCGCTCTTAAGGTCGATTGTGAAGTCGGCCTTTTCTGTTGCTTTGCCATTGAATTTCGGCTCGCTGTCTGCCTTGTAGATTTCGATATTGCCGTCTACTGTTGATTTTGAGAACCAGCTGATGACTGCTTCATCGCTGTCTTCGCCGAGAGTTACGCTTACCATTGTGGGAAGTCTGTAGTTTTCTCTTGTGACGGGTACTTCGACTTTTCTTGTGCTGTATGTTACACCGTAGTCACCTTTGATCTGAGGCTTGACATCGTTAGTGAAGTCATTTACCACATAAGCAACAAATGAGCCGATGCCCTCAAACTGGCTGAAGGTCAGATATTTCTGAATAAGCTCCTGATCGAGAATATCATAGATATCCTTATAGGGGAGTACGCCGAGAGCGAAAACAGTGTTTACAAGATTCATATAGGTGAAGTCACCCTTTAGCACATAGGAAAGAAGATAATTAACACCCTTGCCCATCTGCTTTCCGATAAAGTCGTCATTCAGAAGCTTTTCAACTCTGATTTCGAGCTTTGCAAGTATACTGTCCTCTAAAAGTGTATGTAAGATAAGATCAACCAATTTATTGAACACAGTTTCAATAAGGTGAGCTTCCTCGAAATTTTTGAGTACGTCCTGCATAAACTTATCGTCATTTACTGTCTCGTTGCCTGTATACCAGCTTGCAAGCACCGTGAGAATAACATCGCCGAGATCGCCGGGCTTCTTTTTGTCGCCGAAGCCGAGAGAGTCAATATATTTTGTGCATGGAAGCTCAGATACGGGAATGGAAACAAATTCTCCGATAATATCCGAAAGGAGAGTGTAAAGCTTTTCTTCGTCTTCTACATAGAGGTCGTAAACCTGGTCGAGAAGATCATTTACAAACCACATAATATTGTCGGTGCTGAATATGTTGTATCCGCCTATCTTTATGCCGTCGCCGATATAAGGTGAAAGGAACCCGCCTATAATCTTTTCAAGGTCAATATTCATTGTCTTGAGGAATTCACCGATACTGCCGGCCTCTTTAATGGAGAGAATATACTTTGAAATCATGCTCTTTACAAGGGCCACAAGGAATGCAGTAGCGTCAGCCTTACCGTCTTCGGTATATTTACCGCCGAAGGACAGCTGGAAAACCTCATAAGCATAAGCGCCCTTTTCATATGTAACACCGTTAAAGCTGTAGGGTACGGCATCATCAAAGGGAATGCTTTCAAAGCTCATATCGCTTTCGCCGTTTTTATAGGTATTGATTGTCATTTCGCGGTATGTGCAGGGATAACCCGTAACGGAAGCAGTCTCAACGTCATAGAGCACCTCACCGTCATCGTTTATAACCGATGAAATATCGTCGGTGTGGAGATGTCCCGAGAAAGTATAGTGAATACCCCAGGAAGCAAACTTCTCTGCTACATCAAGATAGTTATCGAGTACAAAAGCAAAGGTGATTGAGGGCTCGGTTTCCATATGAGGAGCAAGTCCGTGGTGAATCATAACCATAGGAGTTTTGCCGTTTTTATATGCGTCTTCAGCAAGACCCTTTACCCAGGACATAAGTTCGTCACTGACTGCGCCGCCTGTCTCTTTATCTGCTGTTGCAGGGTCGAAGGTATATTTGCAGGAGTCAATAACAATAAGACGGTAGGAGTAGTTACCTGCACTGTCTTTAAGGTCGGCAGCATATGAAAGCTGATTGGGGATATGGGCACCGTCTTTACTGTAGCGTGAAACGGCTAAATCATAACCGAGATTCTTATATACATCGTCAAATTCGTCAGCCTGGAGACCTCTTGCCTTTTCCTGCTTGCCGCTTGCAAAGGTAGATGCCTTAGCCTGATTGATATCGTGGTTGCCTGTTGTGACAAGGAAATCAACACCGTATTTCTCTTCGTACTCCTCGAGAATTGCTGCAAGCTTGGTGTGAGCCTCGTATTCGCCGTCTTTTGTCAGGTCACCGGGCACAAGAATGTATTTAAGGTCAGGGTTTCTCGTCATAGCTGTTTCAATAGCTGTTCTTATGATAGATTCTGACTGAGGAAACTGCTTTGTTGTACTCTCACAGTATTCCTCCCATGCTTTGCTGTCGCTCATAAGACTTTCGGGATAGAAATGAAGGTCTGAAATTGTGGCAAAGTCCATCGATGAGGTGATTTTGTCGCTTTTAAAATCAATAGCATAGGATATTGACCCCACAGCAGAAAAAACTATTGTAAGAGTCAGTAATAAGGCGATGAATTTTTTCATAATAAGTCCTCCTTGGACACTTGAAATTGTGTCAATTATAACATAATATATGGGATTTTTAAATAAAACCTTAAACTATATAATTATTTTTGTAAAGTTCACTAAAGTGAGAAATAATATTTTATAAATTTTGACAATATCTTTGGTCATATTAAACATATTGTAGTTTCAAAAACAAAGCAAAATAGACAAAGGTTTTTGCCGAAAACAGTAGATTTTAAATTCTATTAGTGTTATAATACTCGGGTAATATACGGACAGGAGGAATAAAA
>JAZSGK010000200.1:0-3637 GCA_045532695.1 Acutalibacteraceae bacterium | reverse complement strand
TTATGTTGTAGTTATGTAGTCAATGTAGTAACGATTAAAGTTCAATCCACTCTCTCTTCCAATATCTCTGTGAACCGTAATTCTTAAATTTATTCGGGTTTTTCTGCTTGACCCAGCCCTCGCAGTTCTGCATTTTGCATTTTGCATTTTGCATTCATTTAAAGGGAAACATCTTACGAAATCTCTTCTGCCACTTGACGAGATAAATCGTCACCATCATAGTAAGAAGCTTGTCAAAAAGTAAAAATGTCACATTGCCTATTGCCAAGGTTATAGGCAAGGCAAACTCTGCCCATAAGGCTGTTTCGCCTTCTACACCCAGAAGCTCCACTAAGGGCATTCCGAAGACCTTCACCATAATAAAGCCTGCGAGTAAAACCTCAGCGTTGAAAATGACGAATTTGATTATATACTCAATTGCCCTCGGCATTTTTTTACTGCCCTCAAGAAGACACTTGATTATGGGATAGTTGCCAAAGAAGCACAGATAAAACACCGCCGCTTCTTTATTTGGCAGAAGTATCAGACTCAGAAGCGACACAGCCACAAATATACCCGTCGCCCATTTTTTGTCCAGCTCTATTATAGTGAACATTATAAGTATACCTGCAAAAGCAGGAAGAGCGTAGGTCCAAAGCCCCATAACCGTCGGGAGCATAAGCACTACCGACAGTGCCGCCGTCATTCCGCCTATAGCAGTTTTTGCGCTCTGACTCATAAACTAACTCCTTTAACATTTGCCGTAAGGGCAGATACTTAACTTCGTCGAAGACGAAACTTCACTCGTCAAAGACGAACTTCACATCTGCAAAGCAGATGCTTCACTTCTTGTTGCGTCAGCAACAAGGAATACAGTCTCCGCCCATACATTCGCAGCAGCAGTCTGCACATAAAAGTCCCTGACAAATACTGCAACCGTCGCAATCAGCTGATGAGGAATTGTGTCTTGAGCTTGTTCTGAACCCGCCTGTACGCTGACGGCTGAGGTTTTCGTAGGCGTGTCTGTATTCGGGGTTGGTGGGCTCCATATTATAAGCTGTAGCAAAATATGTGAATGCCTGATCAGTCCAGCCTCTCTGATGGTTGATCTGACCCTTGAGATAGTACCACTGTGCGTCTCTCACATTCTGAGGCATACTTTCGAGGATCTGCTCTGCAGAGTCAAGGGCGCCTCTTCTCATAAGCTCACGCACCTGACTGTAGTCATTATATCCGCCGTAGGATGAGCGTGAAGAATATGACGAGCCTGCATTTCCTGACATAATTGCATCGTAGGCCTCATTAATTTCCTGCATTTTTTCGTTGGCAGTTTCAGCAAGAGGTGAGCCTGCATAATTGTCGGGATGGTACTTCTTTGCAAGCTCTCTGTATTTGGCTTTTATCTGATCTTTGGTGGCACTTCTCGGCACACCAAGCACTTCATAAGGATCTCTCATATTGAATTTTTCCTTTCAGATTTTTTATCTTTGTTTTCACCCTCGAGTATTCTGTCGAGGCTTTTATGCATTCCCTCATAGATTATATTTTCCATAATGGGGGTCATTGTTTTTGTTTTTATGTTTTCATAAGCGTCTATAAAAACGCTGCTGCTCATATTAATTGTTCCCGTTATTTCGTCTTTGATTTCTTCAGTAAGCTCAGTATTTTTGAGGTTATACTTATTGACAAAAACATTGTAGCTCTTTGATTTTATATCTTTTTCTATATCGTCAAAGGCGTCCGTAAGGTAAACCCATTTGCCTATACCATAACCGAAACGGTAGATGTTGCCCTCAGGGTCATTCATATTATATGCGGCAATTCTGCCAAGAGCCTCAGCACTGCAGTGAGCTGCCTCATCGGTGATGTCAGAGTTTTTCTTTTCGGTTTCACTCTGTCTCAGCATACATTCTTCAACTGTGTCTGCCACTTCGCCGTACATTTTCTTAGCTTTTTTATACTTGAGAGACGCCCATGGAAGAATCAGATACATTAAGATTTTCTTCAGTACACTGCCGTCGGAAATATTATCCCTGACCTTGAAATAAAACATCATTATAGATACCGCCGCTGCGTATTTCAGTTCTTCTTCTGTGTTACAGCAATAGTTACATTTCTTTGACGGGTTAAAAGGACAGCGACCGCCCTGAAAGCTCGGCAGGGTACAGGAGAAGCTGAGTCTTGTGAGAACTAAAAATGTAATATCATAGCTGAGAGTAAGTCTCGAGAGTACCCCAAAGTGCTTGCCCATAGCCTTGCAAAGAGAGCAGTAAAGTCCTCTGTAGGTTTCGTACTCCTTTATTTTCATTTCAGGCTTATCCGTTTTTACGTAGCCAAACATATCCTACCCTCTTTTTTAAATAAACTACTCTATATTATATACCTTTTAAGCTGAATTGTAAACCATCTTAGACCTGCAACCTTAAAATTACATAAGTTATTGATTATTTTAAAGATTTATATTATAATATAGGAGTTATCAAATCAGCGGAGGTTAAAATAATGGCTATTATAAGAAAAGACGCTTACTTCCTTTCCTCAACGGGAATCAATAAAATACACTGCCGTATATGGCAGGACGATGAAAAGGAGCCCAAGGCTGTTTTTCAGATTGCTCACGGCGTTTCGGAATATATCGAAAGATATGATGAATTTGCCTGCTTCCTTGCAGGAAACGGCTATATCGTTTGCGGCAACGACCATTTAGGCCACGGCAAAAGTGTTGACTCCTTTGACGATTTAGGCTACACTGCCGAAGAAGACGGCGACAACAGAATGATTGAGGATATGCATATTCTCTACACTATTATGCATAAGCGTTACCCAACACTCCCCTATTATCTTTTCGGACACAGTATGGGTTCATTCTGTGCAAGAGTTTATGCAACAAGCTTCTGGAATGAGCTTTCCGGTCTTATCCTCTGCGGTACAGGTGAGCTTCCCTCTGCGGCAGTTGTGCTCGAAGAGCCTGTCAGGTTCCTTTGCAAAAAGCTCGGTGCAAGAGCCTCTGTTCCTGCGGCTCTTCTCGACAAGGTTCAGACTCTTATGGTAAGAGACGCCAAGACAAGCAAGGACTGGCTTTCAAGAAACGAAGAAAATGTGCAGAATTATATAAACGATCCTCTTTGCGGTGCTGACTTCAAGATGTCACTTATCCGTGACCTTATCTCTCTTGCAAACTCAGCCTGCACAGATGAATGGGCTTCTCTCATTCCGCCCACACTGCCCATACTTCTTATCTCAGGCGCCAAGGACCCTGTAGGTCTGAACGGCAAGGGTGTTATCAATGTCTGCGACAATCTCGAAGATGCAGGCCACACACCTACCTGTTATCTCTATCCCGGTGACAGGCACGAAATTCTCTTTGAAGATGACAGAGAGAAGATTTTCGGTGATATTTTAGCTTGGCTCGAGAAATAATCAGCATACAAACTTAAAGGACAGGGTTCAACCCTGTCCTCTTTTTTATATAATAGGTAAAACATCTCTGTAGATAACAGCGATAATAAGCAAATGAACCGGGTAAAACCAATAGAAAAACCATTTTGAGAATTTCGTTACTTTACCGTTTTCGCCGTTGTATAAATAAATGAGAGGGATAAAGCCGAGAGAACCTGCCTGCCATAAAACGCTGTACCACAATCCGCCGTCACCTACA
>JAZSGK010000152.1:0-2290 GCA_045532695.1 Acutalibacteraceae bacterium | reverse complement strand
TTCAGCCTTGAAGAGGGCGAACACATTATGGCTACGGATTTTCTTCTGAGCCGCTTTGAAAAGAAAGGCGAATACAAGCGCAACCTTATCACTCTTCTTTTCCAGTATGCGAGATATCTGCTTATTGCATCTTCACGTGACGGCTCTCTGCCTGCAAATCTTCAGGGCACATGGAACGCCAAAAACAATCCTCCCTGGTGCTGCGACTACCACTTCAATGTCAATGTGCAGATGAACTACTGGGGTGCTTATGCGGCAAACCTTGCAGAAACGGCACTGCCCTATATCGACTTTGTCAATTCCCTTAAAAAGCCCGGCAGACTTATTGCAAACAAAACTCTCGGCATCGGCGAGGACAAGGCTGACGGTACCCCTGACCTCGATAAGGCAACGGGCTTTATGCTTCATACTATGGTAACTCCCTTGGGCTTTGTCGGTCCCGGAAACGAATGGCGTTGGGGCTGGGCGCCCACCAACGGAGCATGGGCAATTCAGGGTATGTATGACTATTTCCTTTTCACAAGGGACACAGAAAAGCTCAGAAATGACATCTATCCTACCATGGAAGAATGTGCACTTATGTGGACTCAGCTTCTCATCGAAGACAAGAAGTCAGGCAGACTCGTCTGCTCACCGGGCTATTCACCGGAGCACGGCCCCGTGGCGGCAGGTAACACCTACGATCAGTGCATTATCTATAATCTTTACGAAGACCTGCTGTCAGCGGCAGAGTACCTGAAAAAGTCGGGCAACGGTGAATGTATAAACGAAAAACTCATCGAAACCGTAAAAAATCAGATAGTACGCCTTGAGCCTCTGCACATAGGCAAATGGGGACAGATCAAGGAATGGTATGACGAAGATAAATTCTTTATGCGTGGCTTCTACAATCAGGGTGTGCAGAAAAAGCACAGACACATTTCACATCTGCTCTCACTTTATCCTTTCAGACAGATTACTCCCGACAACGAAAGCCTCGCCAAAGCTGCTCTCACAACTCTCAAGGACAGAGGCAACAAGAGCACAGGCTGGGGACTTGCCATAAGACTTCTCAGCTATGCGAGACTGCATAAGGGTAATGACTGTGACGAAATAGTTGAGCAGATTATCAAAACAACAATACTTAAAAATCTCTTCGGTACTCACCCGCCCTTCCAGATAGACGGCAATTTCGGACTTCTTGCCGGCATATGCGAAATGTTACTTCAGAGCCACAGCGGATATATCCATGTGCTTCCGGCATTGCCTGAGAGCTGGTCAAACGGCGAAATCAGCGGTCTTATGGCTAGGGGCAACTTTGAAGTTAGTCTCAAATGGAAAGACGGCAGACTCAAGGAGGGTACTGTAAAATCAAATCTCGGCGGCGAATGCGCTCTCAAGTATGACGGCAAGATTATGCTTATTTATGATGAAGAGGGCAATGAGCTTGAGACAAGCTTTGAAAATGGTGTAACGAGATTTATGAGCGAAAAGGGAAAGGTTTATAAGTTCAGTTAAACAAGCAAAGTTTTGGCGAGCTTTTACACATATAAAGGCAGACTTCAAAATGAGTCTGTCTTTTTCTTACGCTCGCCGCGGGGCGTTGCTTTTCCCGGCGTGGAAAAGCAACCAAAACACGCTCACTTATTCAATTCATAATTCTTCATTATGAAACTATAACAGGGATTCGAAGGACGAGCGGTACAGAGCAACAGTCCGGTGGACTGTTGTGACCGCGAGCGACCAAGCGCCCGCAGGCGCGCGAGTCAAGTCCCGCCACTCGGACCATATTGAGTATTCATAAGGGATTTGACCTGTGAATACTCAATTTTTTTGCTTAAAATATTTAACGGCAACAAAAAACCGGGAGCTTTTTATGATTCGATTGAATATCTGCCGGACGGTAACCTTGTCATTGAAAATAATTTGTTTTCAGATTGGAAAAAGCAGGCGGTTCGATGCTGCCTGCTTTATTTATGTAGAGTTTTTATATTTAATGTGTTATAATCAATGAAGTAGAATTATCAGGGAAGGAAGATTATTGTGTCAGAGATTTTAGAGGTAATTATGATTGTCAGCTTCGGGGCATCCTGGCCGCTCAACGTTATTAAGTCATATAAGGCGAGGACCGTAAAAGGTAAAAGCCTCGGTTTTCTGTGCCTTATTTTCTTCGGATACGTTGCAGGCATTGTTTCAAAGCTGCTGAATGAATCGTATATGCTGTCATTTTCTTCAAAATGGTACGTGCTTTTCTTTTACGTTCTCAATCTGATTATGGTCGGAACGGATTTGTGCATTTATTTCAGAAATT
>JAZSGK010000124.1:0-4824 GCA_045532695.1 Acutalibacteraceae bacterium | reverse complement strand
TCTGCTCACAGTTATACCCATAGGCTTGAGAAGTCTCGAAATATACATAGCCGTAGCCTCACCCTCAACAGTGGGATTGGTAGCCATAATGACCTCCTGTACCGTGCCGTCACCCATTCTTGCAAGAAGCTCCTTGATAGTTATATCCTCGGGGCTGATGCCGTTCATAGGTGAAATTACACCGTGAAGCACGTGATATGTACCCTCAAACTCGTGAGTGCGCTCGAAAGCGAAAACATCTCTCGGGTCTTCAACTACGCAGATAACGCTCTTATCTCTGCCGGCGTTTTTGCATATGGGACAAAGCTCATCCTCTGCAAGATTGCAGCAGCAAGTGCACTGCTTAATCTTTTCGTGAGCCGAAAGTATGGTAGCTGAAAATTCTTCAGCCTGCTGTTTGGTTAAATTCAGCACATAAAAGGCAAGTCTCTGAGCCGTCTTATGACCGATGCCGGGCATTCTTTCAAACTGCTCTATAAGCTTTGCCAGAGTTGCTACATTATATCCTGCCATCAGAAGGGAAGATTGAGACCGCCCTTAGCGGCATTCATAGCCTGCTCCATAGCGTCATCGGCTTTCTTCATAGCTTCGTTTGTTGCAGCGATAATAAGATCAGCGAGCATTTCGATATCTTCGGGATCAACAACATCGGGCTGCATCTTGATATCTTTTACTTCGTGTGCACCTGAAACTGTTACTTCAACAGCTCCGCCGCCTGCTGATGCAGTGAAATCGCTTGCTTCAATTTCAGCCTGCTTTTGTTCAAGCTGCTCCTGCATCTCCTGAATTTTTTTCATCATTGCCATCTGGCCGCCTCCCTGGGCGCCGGGAATTCTTGCTTTCATTTTTGCTGTCTCCTTTAAATTTGGTTTTATGGTTGAGCCGATAGTTGATTACCGGTCAATTATTTACTTCAACATTTACACCCATATCCCTTGCCTTGCTGATAAGGTTTTCGAGAGGGTCTTTGGGAGCCTGAGCCGGCTGAGCGGCCATCTTAGGTGAGGGAGCACCGTTATGAAGTCCCAGACGGTATTTTTTGCCTGTTACTCTGTAAACGGCTTCCTTTACGTCTCTTGCATTACTGCCTGTGCGTATAAACGCCGAAAGAGTAGGATTGTCACTCTTGATGAGTACATAATCTCCTCTGATAATTGCCTGAGAGCCGGTGAGTACACCCCATAAGGGCATATTCGTTTTTGTCAGCTCACTGAGGACCTCTGCCCAGTCAATAGGCAGTTCACCGTCTGCACTTTCTTCCTGGGGTGCTTCTGACTGCGCTTCTTCGGCAGGGTACGAGGTATCAACAGGTTTTGCTTCTTCCTTGGGTACCTGAGGTTTGTTTTCAGGTGCGGGCGCAGACACCGCTTCTGTCTTGACAGCGATTGCACCTGTTCTGATTTTCATTTCAAGGTCGCTGATACGTCTGAGAAGAGCCTCGTTGTCGCTTGAAAGGGCAGGGGAGCAAAGGTGTATCATTGCCATTTCCATTTCTATGCGGCGGTTCACACCTCTTTTTATATTAGCCATACTTTCCTGCAAAAGTGATATGCAGTAGAGTATGTTTTCAAGTGTGAGCTTTCCGCTCTGGGTCTTATACTGCTCTAATTCTTCAGCAGTGCAGACTAAAATATCCGAAGCGGATTTAACAGTTTTCACTATCATAAGATTCCTGAAGTGACCCACAAGATCGCTGCAGAGTCTTTCCATATCGCAGGAATTTGCGTGGAGCTCATTGACAGTTTCCAGAGCTTTGCCGGCATTGTTTTCTGCGGCTGCCTCGGCAAGGGCAAAAAGATGATCCTTACCCGTCATACCTGCAACGTCGCATACGATACCGGCAGTAATATGCTTGCCGTGACCGGTGCACTGATCAAGAAGTGAGAGGGCATCTCTCATACCGCCGTCGGCGATTCTCGCAATAAGTGAGAGAGCTTCTTCGTCGGCGGTAAAGCCTTCTTCATCGGCGATATATTCCATTCTCTTTTTCATGGCCTCGGGACTTACACGCTTGAAGTCAAAACGCTGACAACGTGATACAACAGTCACAGGCAACTTATGCACTTCGGTAGTTGCAAGAATAAACTTAACGTGTGCAGGAGGCTCTTCAAGGGTTTTCAGCAGAGCATTAAAAGCACCCGGAGAAAGCATATGCACCTCGTCTATGATATAGACTCTGTATTTACAGGAAGCAGGTGTGAAACTGATTTCATCACGGATATCTCTAATATTATCAACGCCATTATTGCTTGCGGCGTCGATTTCAACTACATCGAGGATTGCGCCTGAGTCAAGGCCCTTGCAGATTTCACATTCGTTACAGGGATTGCCGTTTACGGGATTCAGGCAGTTAACGGCTTTTGAAAGGATTTTTGCGCAGGTTGTTTTACCTGTACCTCTTGAGCCTGTAAAAAGATAGGCGTGGGAAATCTTACCTGTCTCGATTTCCTTTGACAGGGTTGAAGTGATATGCTCCTGACCAACAACATCTGAGAAAACCTTAGGTCTGTATTTTCTGTAAAGTACCTGGTACATAATTTCCCAACTTTCTTTTTGCGGCTTTTATTAAAAATGAGTAAGACACATTCCCTTGGTCATAGGGTGGCAGGCGTTGACTGTGTCGCACAGACATTCCACTTAATGCTGCTTGGTTCCCCACCTGACATGGTTCGCGGCGTACTGTCGCACAGGACCCACCACCCCATGACCAAAATAAAGTATCTTACTCTTTAGCCTTGCTATTATAATATATATTTATGAGAAAATCAAGAGGATTTGAGAAAAATTATGAATTATGAATGAGGAATTATGAATTGTCGGTACGCGGGGGGAGTGTGTGCGAAAACGGCTCTTTTTCCGCGGGGAGAGAGAGGGAAAGGCATATTTTTTACCGATTAAACGCCATATCTGACCGAATACGAAAAAAACGACAAATCTACTTTTTTATCTGTTATTATGTTAGTGTCAACAAAAAGGAGGATAACATAATGCAAGAAATAAAAACAGTTGGGCTGGTCAAACGGTATAAAGATTTAACCGCTGTCGACAAACTCAATTTAGAAATCCGTAAAGGTGAATTGTTCTCTTTGCTGGGTGTTAACGGTGCAGGCAAAAGTACAGCAATAAAGATTCTGACCTGTATAACAAAGCCTACAAGCGGTAATGCATTTATAGGCGGATACAGTGTAACCGAACAAGCTGAAAAGGTGAAGCAATTAATCGGAGTATCTCCGCAGGAAACCGCAGTTGCATCTAACCTTTCCGTTAAAGAAAATCTGGAGCTTGTTTGCGGTATTCACGGATTTTCTAAAGAAAAAACAAAAAGCAGGGTTAAGGAACTGTCACAACAATTCGGTTTGGATTCTGTTCTCGGCAGAAAAGCCGGAAAGCTGTCGGGCGGCTATATGCGCCGTGTAAGTATTGCCATGGCGCTTATCGGCGAACCGGAAATCCTGTTTTTAGACGAACCTACTCTTGGCTTGGATGTAATTGCACGCCATGAGTTATGGGATGTGATTTTCTCTTTGAAAGGTAAATCTACCATTATCCTTACAACGCACTATATGGAAGAAGCAGAAACTCTTTCTGACCGTATAGGTATTATGAAAGATGGGCGCCTTCTTGCAACGGGAACTGTAGAAGAATTAAAAAGAACGGCAGGAACAGATGACTTTGAATCAGCTTTTGTTTATATTGTGAAGGAGGATTAGGCGTATGAGAATGTTGACGTTTGCTAAACGGTGTGCAAAGGAGATTTTACGCGACCCGATAAATTTGGGGTTTGGTTTGGGCTTTCCTTTGGTTTTGTTGTTGCTCTTGAGTAGTCTGCAAGCAAACATCCCGGAGGAGCTCTTTGATATAGAAAACCTTACACCCGGTATTACGGTGTTCGGCTTGTCTTTTATGACTCTTTTCTCTGCAACACTGATAGCTAAAGACCGTGAAAGTGCTTTTTTGCAGAGATTATATACAACTCCACTGAAGTGCGTTGATTTTATCTTCGGTTATATGCTTCCGCTTTTACCTATTGCTGTTGGTCAGACGGTTATATGCTATCTTTTTGCAATACCTTTGGGTCTGACTGTAAGTATAAATATCATCTATGCTGTTATCGGCATAATACCTATGGCGATATTAAATATTGCATTAGGACTTTTATGTGGAAGCATTCTCGGTGTTAAACAGGTAGGCGGCATATGTGGTGCATTGCTTACTAATCTATCAGCGTGGCTTTCGGGTGTATGGTTTGATTTAAAGCTTGTAGGCGGTTTTTTTGAAAAAGTCGCAAGTGTATTGCCTTTTGTTCACGCAGTTGAAATGGAAAAAGCATTGTTAAATGGGCATTTTGAGTTGGTGGAATCTCACATTCTGCCTGTTCTTCTGTATAGTACGGTTGTAACTTTGGTGGCAGTGCATTGCTTCCTCAGGCAAATGAAAAAGCAATGAAGCATAACACCAACAACGGCGGGTAGAACCTAATCTACTCGCCGTTGTTTCCTCGCGTACTGATAATCTATATTTGCGGGCAGGAATTGACCTGCACCACCATTTTTAATCGCAATTCCGCATTCCGAATTCCGCATTCCGAATTCTCGCAACGCAAATAATCATCACAACCGGGAATACCACCGCAAACAACAATCCCTTGCCGAGGTCATCGCCGAAAATTGTAGTCATCTTGCCGACTATAGCAGGACCGCTGGCACAGCCCGTGTCACCGAAAAGTGCAAGCAGGGCAAACATAGCCGTACCGCCTGTCGGTATCTTTTCAGCCGCAAGGGAGAAAGTACCCGGCCACATAACACCGACAGAAAAACCGCAGAC
>JAZSGK010000188.1:0-3466 GCA_045532695.1 Acutalibacteraceae bacterium | reverse complement strand
TGGGCAAGCAGCGGCGGTGAGGCGGCAGGACTTCTCAAGGAAAGATATCTTGCTGCAGACGGTATAGAGAATGTTATCAATGTACTCGAAGAGCTTGAAGATGAAAAGCTCAATGACCTTGATTTTATCGAGCTCAACTGCTGTACCGGCGGCTGTGTAGGCGGTGTTCACACAGTAGAAAATCCCTATGTTGCCAAAGCGAGAATACAGAGACTGCGAAAGTTTATGCCCATATCCTGCAATTCTCTTGATGATTATTTTACTCTGGATGACCTTGGCTGGACAAAGGAACTTATGCCGTCACCTGCAATGAAGCTTGCAGACAATGTTATTACGGCTATGAGAATGATGTCAAGACTCAAGGAAATTGAAAGCTCGCTTCCCGGACTTGATTGCGGTATCTGCGGTGCACCAAGCTGCAGAGCACTTGCAGACGATATAGTACGAGGCTACGCCCAGGAAACAGACTGCGTTTTACATAATATTCAGGTGGGCGGCAAAGAAGACTGGTTGCCTGCACCCTTCAGAATCAAGGTGCAGAATGAAGATACAGGTGAAAAGAATGAAGATTAAAGATTTTATTGAAGCGTTAGAACTAAAGGTGCTTACACCCTATGATGACGAAAGAGAAATCACAGGCTGCTACAGCGGCGACCTGCTTTCATGGGTTATGTCAAGAGCAAAAGAAGGCGATGCATGGCTTACAGTTATGGGTAATATCAATGCGGTTGCAGTTGCAGTTCTGAGTGACTGCGCCTGCATAGTGCTTACAGAAAACGCATCTCTCGACGAACAGGCAAAAGACAAGGCAGAGCTTCAGGGCGTATGCTTCCTTCAAAGCTCAAAGAATGCCTATGAGTTGTCTGTAGAAATATCAAAGCTGATATGAAGTTATACTACGATTTACATATTCATTCCTGTCTTTCGCCTTGCGGTGATAATGATATGTCGCCCTATAATCTTGTGAATATGGCAAAGATTTTCGGCTATGATATTATCGCTCTTACAGATCACAACACCTGTAAAAACTGTGGCAGTGCGATGAAGATAGGCGAAAAAATCGGAATTACCGTTGTACCGGGGATGGAGCTTTGCACAAGTGAAGAAATTCACAATGTGTGTCTCTTTCCTACACTAGATAAAGCAATGGCGTTTTCCGACTATATTTACGGTACCCTGCCGCTTGTTAAAAACAGGGAAAAGATCTTCGGTGAACAGCTTATAATGGACTGCGAAGACGGAATACTCGGTAAGGAAGAGATACTACTGACAACGGCCAGCTCTGTGAGTATCAGTGAGCTTGACGAGCTTGTGAAAAAATACGGCGGAGTCAGCTATCCTGCCCATATTGACAGAAGCTCATACAGTATTATTTCCTCTCTCGGTGATTTTCCTGCTGAAGTGGAGTCAAGATGCTTCGAGCTTACACCAAACGCAAAAGCAGAGGACTATCTCGAAAAGTACCCTGCCACAAGGGGAAAGCTAATTATAAGAAGCTCCGACGCTCATTATCTCACCAATATGCGTGAGCCTGAGTTTATGTTAGATTTGCCTGAAAACAGTGCTGAGGCATTGATAGAATATCTGAAAGGAAGACATAGCAGTGAGTGAAAAAGACAGAGCTGTAGAATTATTCAAAGAGGGTTATAACTGCTCTCAGTCCGTATTTGTTGCCTTTTGCCATAGATTCGGTCTTGATGAAGAGACAGCAAAGAAGATTTCGGCAGGCCTTGGCGGAGGTCTTGGCAGAATGAGAGAGGTCTGCGGTGCAGTCAGCGGTGCGGCAATGGTTATAGGCAGCATCTGTGCCGGTGTAGACGGTAAGGACAGCGAAAGCAAGCAGAAAAACTATGAGCTTGTCCGTGAGTTTGCCGGCAGATTCAAAGGAAAAAACGGCAGTATTATCTGCCGTGAGCTTTTAGGTCTTGATGTGAAAATGGAAAAGAGTGCCGAGCCTGAAAAAAGAACGGCAGAGTACTATAAAAAAAGACCTTGTGTGGAATTGGTTGCAGACGCAGCTGAGATACTTGAACAGCTTATAAAAGAAAATGAATAACATCGCGTTTTTGATTATTTATGGGCGAGTGCAAAAAGAATGTAAACCCCTCTGTCAGCTAAAGCTGACATCGCCCCTTTAAGGGGAGACAAGTTTATGGTGGCACCTGCGGTGCTATTATAACGACGAGGGCAAAGAAAAAACAGAAACAGCTCCGTTTTAAACAGAGCTGTTATTTTTATAATCATATGTGATCCTTATATCTTTCAGCAGTAATAATGCCGTCTTCTACATGAAGCTTGCAGATACGTGCGTTTCTTGCGTCAAAAGCACTTGCGCCGGTAGCGTTGTCATAGTCTCTTGCATGGTAAATTGCGTACCACTGACCCTTATGCTTTATCATAGAGTGGTGACCTGTACCCTCTTCAAATTCGTTTGCGCTGAGTACCGGGTGGTATGTGTTGGCATCGGGGTACTTTTCAAACTTGATTTTTGTAAGGTCGGCTTCGTTAGTCTTTGCTCTGGCATAGCCGATATAGTATGTTGGCTGCTCGAAGCAGTTGCCCGAATACATAAGATACTGCCAGTCACCCTCTTTGAAGTAGAAAGCACCCTCAATTGTGTGCCAGTGCTGCCCTTTCTTATATCTGTCACGTCTGTAGATGTCCTCGTCAAGAGTAGGCTCAAGGACAAGCACAGGATTTTCTGCAGGAGTAATGGGGTCGAGCATTTTGTCTACATAAATGCAGGTGCCGATTCGTTCACCCTCAAATTTATTGGCAGAGTAGAAAAGGAAAAGACCTGCCTCGTTTTTCACGATATGTGAGTCGATTGAGAAGGGGTGAAGGATACGCTTGATACAGGTGAAGGGACCAAGGGGGTTATCTGCAACACTTACGTGCATTGCACCTCTGTGACCGCCCTGGTCGGGAGTGTCATCATAGATTTCGATGGAGTTATACATATAGAATTTTCCGTCAAGCTCGATGACGCTGGGTGCCCAGAAGGAGTCTCTTTCGGGTACTGTCATAACAATACCGTGGTATTCCCAGCCCTCGAAGAGGTTATCTGAATGATAGGCGTATACTCCGTCGTGACCTGTTACGTAGATATAGTATCTGCCGCCGCTTTCTAAGATATAGGGGTCTGCCTGACCCTGGTAGTTTCCGCTTTGTGCTTTAAGTAAGTGCATAGGTGTTCTCCTGTGAGTAGTATTTTTCTTGATTTGATTATATAATGTATCAGGTGATTTTGCAAGGGGAAAGAATTATATTGACAAAAAAATCTATATTGTGGTATACTTCACTTTACACAAAACTATGGAGGAAGTAAAAATGAACCTGACTTTCGCTTTCTTTTTCAATAGCATTTTACTCGGTGTAGGTCTTGCTATGGATGCCTTTTCCGTATCTCTTGCAAATGGTCTCGGTGAACCGAATATGAAAAAAAGCAAGATGACAGGCGTTGCAG
>JAZSGK010000167.1:0-10847 GCA_045532695.1 Acutalibacteraceae bacterium | reverse complement strand
CCCATTGAATGTGAGTATTCGCAAAGCATCCAGGGCTTATCTGTATGCTCCTTCATGCTCTTTTCCAGATCCCAGGGCTTCGGATACATCTGAGAATAAACATCAGTTACATTTTTATTGAAGCTGAAACGTTCTTTTTCGCCCCAGATTGATTCATAGTGCACAGGTCTTGTACCGTCTACATCGTGAAGATAGTCGTGCATTTTAAGGAAGTTTTCACCTGCACTGCACTCGTTGCCCAGTGACCACATAATGATACTGGGATGGTTTTTGTCTCTTTCATAGAGAGACTCTATTCTGTCCATACAGGAGGGAAGCCATTCTTCTCTGCCGTCAGGAAGAAGAGGTGTGATTTCACCCATAAAGCGTGTGCCGTGGCTTTCCAGGTTATTCTCATCAATTACATAAAGGCCGTATTCGTCGCAAAGATCATACCATACGGGAGAGTTGGGATAATGTGAGGTACGAACAGCGTTGATATTATGCTTTTTCATAATGATAATATCTTCTATCATCATTTCTTTTGTGATAGCTCTGCCTGTGTCACAGGAGAATTCGTGTCTGTTGGTACCCTTCAAAAGGAGTCTCTCACCGTTATAGTAAAGAACGCTGTCTTTGATTTCTATATGTCTGAAACCTGTTTTACAGCTTGCATATTCTATATAGTTTCCGCCTTCGTCTCTTATAGAGATAATTACATTATAAAGATATGGGTTTTCTGCACTCCAGAGTTCAACAAAGGGAATAGCCGCAGTGAGCACTGCTTCGCTGCCCTCATTTACTGTAAGAGCATCTGTAGCAACAATATTGCCGTCCATATCATATACGGTCATCTCCGCTTCAGTTTTATCAGCTTCCTCGCCTAAAAATACCTGAGTGTTGATAGTACCTCCCTTATAAAGAGGCACGTCAGGCTTTGAAATCACCTTGAAGTCTGCAATATACTGCTTGTTTGTTGTATAGATATATACGGGTCTGAAGATACCCGCAAGACGGAAAAAGTCCTGATCCTCAAGCCAGCTGCCTGTGCACCAACGGTAAACCTCAACAGCAAGGGTATTTTCACCTTCAACCAGATAATCAGTAATATCAAATCTGCTCTCTCTGAATGTGCCTTCACTGTAAGCGATTCTTTCGCCGTTGACATAGAGGTAGTATGCAGATTCAACACCCTCAAAGCATATAACTACTCTGTCTTTTCTGAAGCCTTCAGGAAGAGTAAATTTCTTTATGTAACAGCCCACAGGATTATACTCTGTCGGAGCCTCGGGAGGATTGGGCTCCTGTATTCTCTCCCAGGGATACTGAACATTTGCATATATATGCTTATCATATCCGAGACACTGCCACGATGAGGGAACAGGAATAGTGTCCCATTCGCTGCTGTCAAATTCGGGATTGGTAAAAGCCAGGTCTCTTTCACGGTAAGAATCGTAAATATTGAACTTCCATTCACCGCAAAGGCTGAAATATCTTTCTGACTTTTCTTTTTGTGCTTTTCTGGCTTTTTCTTCACTGTCATAAGGCACGAATGATGCTGTGGAAGGCAGTCTGCCTATATGGGTAACAGTCGGCTGATTCTGCCATTCATTGAAGCCGTCAATAATCATCTTGTTTTTCATTGTCTTTCCCTCCCGGAGGTTATAGAAGTTGTTTATTTAACATTAACCTTGTGTTCCATAATGTATCCTGTCGCAGCAAGAAGTCCGCCTGCAACAAGAGCTGAGAAAATTGTTCCGCCAACACCGTAGGAAAGAAGAGTGCCCTCAACACTGAACATATCAGCAAAAGCGAAGAATACTCTGTCTGTTGCCACGTTAAAGGTAAGAGGAATTGTCTCTGTAAGTGTATTGCCTAAGGTGTTTACCACTGCAAAAATTCCAAGGAAAACCAGTGCTCCGAAAAGCTTGGGATGTGACTGGAATTTGCCTGTATTTGCAATAGTTACAACAAAGAAAACATAACCTACATAAGTAATAACAGTAAGCAGTGCCATCAGTACAAGCATAATAACTGTTTCAGCAATAACAAGACCTGAGGGTAAAACATCTGCAAGACCTGTCATAAGGAATGAGTCAAGGAAGGTTTCGAATATGCTTTGGGATTTTTCTTTTGCATATAAGAAAACTACAACCAGTGTAAGGCCCATTACAAGGAAGCCTACAACTATCCATAAAACCGAAACGATAAGCTTGGATAAAAGCACTGTGCTGCACTTTACGGGAAGAGTGAACGTGAGATAACCCTGTCTTCCGTAAAGAGTATCATAGAAGTTTTTGATAACAGAAACAAGTGTAACAATAACTGAGGCAACGCCTGCAAAATAAAGCATAAAGCAGCTCATTACTCCGAGCCAGGTGGAATTTATAAGAAGAGCAATCACTGACACTGCAGCAAAAGCAATTGTCGCAAGATAAATTGTTGCCGTATATCTTGCAGAGTGTTTTATTTCATATTTTAGAAGCTTACCAAGCATAACTGAATACCTCCTTGAATACTTCTTCTACTGTCTTGCCTTTTTCTTTGATTTCGTCTATATGAGAGTTGACAACAACCTTACCGCCGCTTATCATAAGCACTCGGTTAAAGATTTTTTCAACATCGTTTATAAGGTGTGTTGAAAGAAGCACAGCAGCATTTTTAGCATAGTTATTCATAATAAGATCGAGAATAGCACTTCTTGCGGCAGGGTCCAGACCGCCGAGAGGCTCATCGAGGATATAGAGCTTTGCTCTGCGGCACATAACAAGTATGAGACTTAATTTTTCCTGCTGACCCTTTGACATGGTCTTGAATTTCTGATGGGGATCAAGTCCGAAATCCGTTACCATTCTCACTGCCTTATCCTTGTCAAAATCCTCATAGAAATCTGCAAAGTATTCAATTGCATCCGAAGGCTTCATCCAATCGGGAAGATATGAGGTATCCGGCAAAAATGCAACGATATTCTTGGTATACGGTCCTATATCTTCGTTTGCGATTTTAACAGTACCCGTATGGTCTTTTATAAGACCTGTAAGTATTTTGATAAGGGTTGTTTTACCGCAACCGTTCGGACCGAGAAGTCCGACTATAGAACCTTCTTCAATTTCAAAGCTGACATTGTCAAGTACAAGTTTTTTTCCGTAGGACTTATTGAGACCTACAACATTGATTATATTAGCCATATTTATCTACCTTTCTTATCTTCTGCTTACAAGTAATACGGAAAGTGCACTCCATATTACCTGAAGAAGTATCATTACATAAGGATTAAAGAATGCAGGTACGCCGAGAATTACCGCCGCAAGAAGCATTGCAAAAGCAAGGCACTGACCCGCCACATGCATAAGAAGCACAAACTTATCGTTTTCATAGAGAATCTTTGCACCTATAACGAGAGCAAAAATACTCTTTTTGTATTTTGAACATACAAGACAGTTTGACTGCCTCATTGATCTGTTGAGTCTGTATTCATCCATAAGCGCCGTTGCATCGCTGTCAAGAATCTTGACACTTGAAATATCTGCACCAAGCTTAAGTGAAACAAGCTTTTCCGTAATGCAGGGGTCGTTTGTCGTAAGCATAAGCACAAGGCTTGCTCTTGCAAAAGCTGCAACAGATTTGCGAAGAGTAGGAATAATATCATAGGATACGAGGAATGTCGCTGTAAGCTCTCCGTCAACTGCAACATACATACAGCATTTATTTCCTGCATAAGCTCTTTCTTCCTGCTTTGTGGGAGCTTCGATTTCGTTTTTAAGGAGCATACTCCTGTTGCCCACAATTACACGTCTGCCTGCAACAACGGCTTTATAGCCTCTCTTCGGGTCATACTCAAGGTCTTCAGCAGACGGAAGATCACCGTCTATTGTTGCTTCATAGCCTTCAAAGCACTGTCCTATGAGACTGCCTGTATCTCTGAGAAGAGCTGCTGTCAGTGTAGCTGAATTTTCAACGGACATACGGCTCATTCTTACGGCCTTGAACTTTGTTATCTTAGCAATGAATATATCGGAAGCGTCCATAGCAACACTTGAAGAGTTTTCCATAATCTTGATACCGTCAAAGGCTGTAACTGCAGCGTTCATGGCAGCAAGCTTGCAATTTTCTCTGTAAAGAAGCACAGTACGGGCAAATTCACATAATGCAGGTCCGCAAAGACATATACATGCAACTATCGCCGTTACAAAGAGACTGACATCTCTGCTTCTTACCATTATTACTGTACCTGCTGCAAGGCTTGCCACAAGTACGCCTATATGAAGGAAGGTATAGAACTTGTTTTCGTTGGGTCTTACACCTAAATTACCGTTGAGTCCTCTTATTGCGTCAGCCTGAGCACAGTAAAGAGCCTTACCTTTACCGGAAACTCCTTTTAAGAGCACCTCACTGTCAGCTTTGTTTTCTACGGCGTGGACACTTTCGAGGACTCCGCTTTTGACAACAACCGAAATATTTATAAGAGCTGTTTTGGCTTTTACGCTTTCACTCAGGACTGCGACCATCAAAGTAAATAAAGCATATATGTTATAGATATTGATGTTAAAAGGTACTGTCTGACCTCTTATGATAAGCACAATCTGATGAATGAGCACTGCCGAAAAGAGTACGAGCAAACCGGTATTACTGTCGAAGGTTACACTCTTAACGGATTTTACGGCAGCAACAAGTCTGTCATAGCCTATGCCAGCCGCCAGCATAAGAAGTGCAATATTCAGTACACCGTAAATCTTTGCACCGTCTTTGAATAAAACATTCAGCGGACTTTCTTCGTCTGTATACAGCGCAGGCAGAAACGAAAGTACAATCATTATAAATCCAAGCACACCTAAAGCAATAAGCTGGATTTTCTGCCTTGCAAGCTTATTGTGTAATATGCCCGATAATTCCTTCGCTTTCATCAGCACTTCCTCCTTTTTCTTTTTGTTGGCCTTATCTAAAATGCCATCGGCACTTTTGCCTTTAGCGTTGAATATGCCTTTTTTCTTACGGCTTTCCGCTCTTTCAACGGCTTCGAATATATCCTCTCCGTCTTCGAGCTTCACCCTGTCAGCAACATTGCCCTTACTGTCTCCCGTCGGAACAGCCTCTAAAAGAGTTCTGTCCTCAGTTTTTTTCGAAAGCACACGGAAATTCTGCATAAACTTCTTGTTCTGCTTATCCTTTGCCTCTTTCTGAGCATTCTGAAGATATGTATCGTCGCTGAAAGGAACATATCCGTCTTCCTGTTTTATGTTGAATTTTATTTCTTCCGGAATCTCCTCAGATGAAAACTCCCCTGCGTCCATCTGACTTATAGGAGTAATCCCCAAAGATTTCAGCAAATCGTCAAAGGAGCCAACATACTCTGCTCCTCCGAGGCTGTTTCCGGCTCCCTCAAATACTCCTGATGCTTCCTCGGAAGTTTCTTCCCCGAGAGTTTCTTCAGCAGCGACTGCTGTTTCGGTATCGGCAGAGTCCGTGAGGTTTTCCGATTGCTGTAAGCCTTCTGTCTTATCCTCTTGTGACATTTCTTTTATTCCTTTCACTTAGCCTTAATTCCGAGACGCTGTCTTGCGACCTCATACATCATAATACTTGAAGCTACGGAAGCGTTAAGAGAGGTTATCTTACCTCTCATAGGAAGCGAAAGCACAAAGTCGCTTTTCTCTTTTATGAGCCTGCCTACGCCTGCGCCCTCAGAGCCTACAACAAGAGCTACTGCTCCGCTGAAATCAACCTGACACCAGGGACTTCCGTCCATATCGGCACAGTATACCCATACGCCGCGCTTCTTGAGATCTTCTATAGTTGAAGCAAGATTACCAACTCTTGCAACAGGTACATATTCAACTGCACCTGCAGAAGCCTTACCGACTGCCCATGTAAGAGAAGCGTTTCTTCTCTTGGGTATGATTACTCCGTGGGCACCTGTACACTCGGCAGTACGGATAATTGCTCCGAGATTGTGGGGGTCCTCAAGCTCATCGCAGATAATGATGAACGGGTCCTCTCCTCTTTCTTCGGCAAGATCGAATATATCCTCAACCTCAGCATATTCGTGGACTGCAGCGTAAGCGGCAATGCCCTGATGGTTGCCCTGACCGCACATAAAGTCGAGCTTCTTTTTATCTACTTCCTTTACTACTATGCCCTTGTCCTTGCATTCGGCAATAATTCTGCCGATGGAGCCATGCTTTTCGCCTCTTACAACAAGAAGTGTATCAATAGCCCTTTCGCTTTTAAGTGCTTCTGCAACAGCATTTCTGCCTATTATTAAATCGGTATTTTCACGGCCGTTTTTCTTTTCCATGACTATCCCTCCGAATTTTACTTATAATCGATTTATTATATCACGATTGAATTATTTTTTATTTATTATTTGGAATATTGACTCCTACTTAAAGCCTTACAGAAAAATTTTCTCTCATTATCTGTAAATTTACCTTAAAAGACTTGAAACTTTCAGCTTTTATTGGCATAATATAGGCAGTTATATACTAATTAATCGACAGAGGTATAGTAATGATACTCAGCAAAAAGAAAGAATTCCCGTCAAATTTCGACTTTCTGATTATTGGCCTGGGAAACCCCGGCAAACAGTATGAAACCACAAGACACAACGCAGGCTTCATCTGCATTGATATTCTGGCTGAAAAATACGGGATAAAAATAAATAAGCTCAAATTCAGATCCCTTATGGGCGAAGGCAGAATTGAAGGTAAAAGATGTCTTCTTCTCAAGCCTCAGACCTATATGAATCTCAGCGGTGAAGCCGTAAGAGATGCGGTGGATTTCTATAAAATTCCCGTAGAAAATATAATTGTTATATGCGATGATATAAGTCTCGATCCCGGTAAGATGCGTATAAGACGCAAGGGCTCCGACGGCGGTCAGAGAGGTATGAAAAATATAATCTATCATCTTAAAAGCGATAGCTTCCCCCGCATAAAAATAGGTGTCGGTGCCAAACCCAACCCCGAATATGACCTTGCTGACTGGGTAGTTTCCCGTTTCACCCAGAGTGAAGCAAAGCTAATAAAGCAGGTTGCCGAAGATACGGTATCAGCTATTGAATATATGGTCAAAGGCGATATTGACAAGGCAATGAGCAACTATAACAGCTGACGGGGTGATATTATAAGAGATAAATATTTAAAGACAGGCTGTATTTTTGCACTGACGGCAAATCTCATTCTGTTTCTGACCAAGCTGTATATAGGCCTCGGTTCCAACAGTATTGCTATTTACTCCGACGGTGTAAACAACCTTTTTGACTCCCTTTCGGGACTCATCAGCTTTTTGTGTCTGAGCTTTCTCGGCACCCGTACCGACATATCATCAAAAAGCTATATATCAAAAGCTGAGGAGCTGCTGACCTTCATTATGTCAGTTATAATAGGTATCACAGGCTTCTGCTTTGCCTACTCCTCAGTAGAGCGTCTTATGTATCCCACATCGGTGTCTTACAGAGTGCAGTATCTTTTTATTCTTATTGCAACTGCTGTTGCAAAGCTCCTGATGTTTGCAGTTTTCCGCACGCTCAACAAAAAAGGAAAATCCGACATACTTAAGGCTATGGCAACTGACTGTATCCTTGACTTTTTCATAACAAGTGTTACGGTCATGACTCTTCTCATTTCAACTTACGGCTCTTATGCCGCCGACGCCATCTGCGGTATTGTTATCAGCATTATTATCACCGTTTCGGCAGTCAGAATGATTTTTTCGGCCTGCAGTAAGCTTATCGGATATGTTCCCGCTAAAAAAAGAGAGGCTTTCCTCAGTGCACTTTCAGCGGTGCTCAGTGAAGACCTCATAGAAAATGTCAGCTTTTCAGTTTCCGACGGCAAAACCGAAGCCTTCGTTTCTTCGGCAGAGTCCCCTGAGAAAGAGAAGCTCAATGAAATCAGTAAAAAAACAGGTATAACTGTTTATATAATTTCACGAAAGGAGAACACAGAAGCATCTGTGTAAAACTGAAGAATGAAAACAAAAGAACAAGCCACAACCGCAAAGAAAAAAGGCAAAGGTAAGAAAGCCCTCAAGGTTTTAGGAATTATCCTTGCTGTCATCGTTATCCTCGTAGGTATTGCCGCTGTAGTGAATGTAATCGGCAACAAGGGTAACATCGAAAAGATTGCCGCATTTGAGTCAATCGCAAGAGAAGAGCAGCTCGTACCCGAAAAGGATGAAAACGGTTACTGGACTTTCACTACCGATGAAGATTTCAAGGTTATGCAGCTCACTGACGTACATATCGGCGGTGGCTTTATGTCACTCAAGAAGGACGCTATGGCTCTCAACGCAGTTGCTGCTATGGTTAAGGCAGAAAAACCCGACCTTGTAATTGCAACAGGTGACGTTTCCTATCCCGTACCCTTCCAGGCAGGTACATTCAACAACCTTTCATCTGCCAAGATTTTTGCCGCACTTATGGAGCAGCTCGGTGTTTACTGGACTCTCGGCTTCGGTAACCACGATACAGAGGCTTACAGCTACTACAGCAGAGAGCAGATTTCAGAGTTCTATGATAGCGAAGATTTCAAATACTGTCTCTATCAGCCCGGCCCCGACGATGTTGACGGTTTCGGCAACCAGGTTATCAATGTAAAGAACAGCGACGGTATCATTACACAGTCACTTTATGTCTTTGACTCACATTCATACACTGACGGTGACTTCCTCGGCATTTTCTGGAAGTATGACAACATTCACGAGAATCAGGTTCAGTGGTACAGAGACAGAGTAAACGCATTCAATGCACAGAACAACGCTATTCTCAAGGAAATGGGCAAGGAAGAGAATTCCTCAATCAAGTCTGCAGCCTTCTTCCACATCCCTCTCACAGAGCAGAGAGATGCATGGTATGAATACAGAGATGCAGGCTTCCAGGATACCGAGAATGTCAAGTTCCACTACGGTGTTGCAGGTGAAGGCGGAAACATCGTATTCTGCGGTATGCACGAGGACAATCTCTTTGAGACAATGCTTGAGCTCGACTCAACAAAGGCAATTTTCTGCGGACACGACCATGACAACAACTTCTCAGTTGACTACAAGGGCATCCGCTTTACATACGGTATGAGTGTTGACTATCTTGCATATCCCGGCATTTACAAGCGCGGTTCACAGCGCGGCTGCACAATGATCACCTTCAGCCCCGACGGAAGCTTTGACTGCACACAGGAAAACTACTATCAGGACAAGTATCAGAGCCACTATGAGAAAGAGACTGTTGTAATGCAGGAAGTTACAAACGCACCTAAGGAAGCTGAATAAGAATCAATGCGTTTTTTGCACCGGCAAAAAGAATGCCTACCCGGCGAGGGCAATATAAAAAGAATAAAAGTAGCAGATTCCGGTCTGCTACTTTTTTATGTAAATTGGAAGTTGTTGATTATATCGGTGTTCCTACTTCAATTAAGTTGCCGTCCAAATCGTAGAATCTGACCACCTTTTGCCCCCAGCTGTGTGTCATCAGGCGATTGACATATTCGATTTCAGGGTAAAGTGTTTCAAGACGCTCTACAAATTGTTCTATGTTGGGATCTTCAAAATACAACTCCGACTGATTACTGTTTGGAATTACACTTCTTTTTGTGAATTGTTCCCAGTATCCCGATTCCTGTAAATATAAATTATTTGTCAATTCCATATTCCCATCGTTGTCTTTAAGCAGTTGAAATCCAAACATATCACTATAGAACTTTAACGCACGATTACAATCTTTAACAACAATAAGCATTCCTTTGTATTTCATATACGTTCTCCTCGCCAAATTCTTATTTGTCTAACTCATTCTACCACACGCTGTCGCTGAATTCAATACAGACGAATGCTAAAAGTGGCGGGATAAACATAAAAGGACACGGAGAAATTCCCCGCATCCCAACAGAATTATTAACTTTGTTTCTCATTGTCCTCGCCGGACAGGCGTTACTTTTCCTGGCGTGGAAAAGTAACCAAAACACGCTCTTATTACTCCAACACATAAATCTCAACAGTTCTTCTGCCAAACTGCTTGCAGGCACTGTAACCTTTGATATAAAGGTCAACCACAGTATTACTGTTGTAAATAAATCCGCCTGTGTCGCCCGCTATGGCATAGCCGTAAACATATCTGTTGTCGCTTGAGACAATATACAGCTTAGAGCCGTAGGGTATCTCTCTAGGGTCAACGGCAACTACACCCTCCTGAGCTCTTCTGCCTGTTGACGTGACGGTGCCGGTACAGTATGCCGTAGCCTTGCCGACTATTTTCTTTTTGTACTTGACAGGTCTGTTGTTCTCGTCCATATCAATCTTATATGGCGGTGTCAGGTCGGAAATAACCCTCTTTGCAACATTGCCGCCGTAAAGACTGGGCTTAGAGCCCCATACTACAACCTTGCTGACAGGCTCCTTGGTTATTTCTGTTTTAACAAGCTCTTTGCTGTCATACTTGCCGTCAATATACTTCTTTTTGTAATATTTGACCTGCTTGCCTTTTTTGCCCTCACGCTTTACATATACCTGTTCTTCATACATACTGTCATCGTATTTTACAGTAGTTTCATAGTCAACATCTACCGTCTTCTTGACTTCCTTATATGTCACGCGTTTAACCCGGAGCTTTGTGTTCTTTTTAAGCTCTTTTGAGAGTTTGAGTGACACAATATCATCTTCGTTTAACCTGACTCCTGCCTTGCTGAGAAGCTCTTTAACAGTGCAGTCAGTAGTTCTGATTTTCTGTTCCCTACCGTCGCAAACAAGAGTAACTGTGAATGCTCTGTAAATATCCAACCTGGTATTTTCGGTTATGGGCACCTTTTTACCTATGCTTAGCTTGTCTCCCTCTTTAAGTTTGATACCGGACTTTTCTATAGCATCGCCTACAGTACCGG
>JAZSGK010000138.1:0-4978 GCA_045532695.1 Acutalibacteraceae bacterium | reverse complement strand
CTTGCTTCGTCACGAGCCATTTCGTGTACTGTGTCGTGGATAGCATCAAGACCGAGTTCCTTTGCCTTCTTAGCAAGCTCGAATTTGCCGAGTGTTGCGCCGTTTTCAGCAGCTACTCTCATTTCGAGGTTCTTCTTTGTGCTATTTGTTACAACTTCACCGAGAAGCTCTGCAAACTTAGCAGCGTGCTCTGCTTCTTCGTAAGCAGCCTTTTCCCAATAAAGACCGATTTCGGGGTAGCCTTCTCTGTGAGCTACACGAGCCATTGCAAGATACATACCTACTTCTGAGCATTCGCCGTTGAAGTTGTCACGAAGACCCATGATGATTTCTTCCGGTACGTTTTCTTCTTTGCCGACGCCGAGAATGTGTTCAGCAGCCCAGGTCATTTCGCCTACTTCTCTTTCTTTCATCTGAGCCTTGCAGATTGCGCATCTTTCAACTGCTTCATCGCTTTCCCAACCGCATACGGGGCAATAGTACTTTTTCATAATTTGTTTCCTCCAAAAATTAATTTTTTACTTTTTACAATTTGAGCATAAACCGAAAAACATAAGAGAGTGGCCGGTAATGACTCCGTCAAAACCCTTTGGCAGGGGTACAGAACTGCTGTCTCCAAATTCAAGATCAATTACCTGTCTGCAATCCTTGCAGGTGAAATGGTAATGATTGTGGGTGTGACCGTCGTATCTGTCGCTGTCTCCGGTAGTGATTCTGAGTATGAGTCCTTCACTTTCCAGGAGTTTCAGATTCCGATAGACCGTTGCGAGGCTGATAGACGGAACTGCTTTTTTTACACTTAAATAAACGTCTTCAGCTGTCGGATGGTCATATCTTAGCTGTAAATCCTGAAGCACGGCATCTCTTTGCTTACTGTTTCGCAGGGTTGCCATAAGATTTACCGCCTTTCAGATTGTTTTGTTTTGCTCTAATCAGTAATGATAATTATTATCATTAACTTGACTACAGTATAACCTATGTCTGTGAGTTTGTCAATAGGTTTTTGCAAAAAAAATAAATTTTTTTGAGTTCTTTTTTATTTAGTCTGAGGTGGCGGTGGGATCTGGTGGCTCCGCCGCCGTGAACGGCGTGCCGGTGCCCTGCGGGGCACCGGCGGACAACGCCCTTCGGGCGCTGTCGCGGAGCCACCCTCAGCTGTTTCCTGCAGAATCTTAAAAGGAACGTCAGTAAGCAAACCTTATATAATTGATACAGCCTCGTTGACAGCACTTCTCTAAAATGATATTATTTAATTGATAAATTTATGAGGAGGATAACTATGAATACATTTTTCCTTAAAATACTCACGGTTATTTCAGCTGCGATAATGTTTTTCACCAGCCCAGGGGGACAGATAAGACAGCCGATGATGTCGAAATCCTGTCCGGAATTCTATGGCAGTGTCGCTAAGGCAAAGCCTCTTGAGAGCGTTAAGGTGCCTCAGCATCCGTACCTTGCCAAAGAGGGAACTAACGGTATGCACGGTAACTCTTATAATACAGGAACATATGATTATGCGGGACCTCTCGGTATTAATCCTGTTGTTAAGTCCCGCTCGATGAATGTTTTCGGCGGACTTGTTGCAACTCTTACTTTTGATTCGCAAGGCAGAATTATGTGCATCAGCGGTAATGTTGTCGGCTTCAGACTTCTTCTTATTGATGCAGATACTCTTGAGATTCTTGCCGAGACAAGACTCCCACAGCGACCGTCTACCATTGAAGCTATCAAGACCTTCAATTTCAGTGCTATTTCGAGTGATACATCAGGCGGTGCGTATTTCCATCTTCTTGACGGTGACAGACCAATAATCGGTAACAGCGAGAATGTGATTCAGATTTATGCTGTCAGGGAAACCGACGGTAAATATGAATGGGTAGTTGAGCAGGAGTATGCTCTTGGTGAGTATCTCCCCGAAGGCTCATACATAACAGATGCTTTTCCGGATTATGACGGCAGAATATGGTTTATGACACGTCCCGGTGAAGTTGGATTTGTTGACTCAGACACCGAAGAAGTAAGACTGACAAAGCTTGAGGGCGAAGAAATTCAGAACAGCTTTGCAATTGCTGAAGACGGTGTATATATTGTATCTGACTATGCTATGTACCGCTTTGATGTGGATAAAGACGGTAACCCTTATTATACGTGGCGGACCGAATATGACAGAGGTACTGAAATAAAACCGGGTGCAATTAATCAGGGTAGCGGTACTACGCCCTCACTTCTTGACGTACCCTGCCGTGACGGTAGTATAAGAAAGCTTGTGGGTATAACAGACAATGCCTATGACAGAGTTAACCTTGTGGTTTATGACCGCCTTACAGGTGAAACTATTGTAACTGAGCCTCTCTTTGAGTCGGGTCACAGTGTAAGCGAAAATAGCCTTATTGCTCACGGACGCTCCTTTATTATAGAAAACAACTATTCCGACACGGGTGCAGGCTTCCTTGTAGGTGATCCGACGAGCTATCCCGGAATCACACGCTTTGATATGAATGAGGACTGCACAGGCGGCAGTGTTGTGTGGGAGAGTGATGAAGCTGCTGCGACGGTTGTGCCGAAGCTTTCGGCAGGCAACGGTCTGGTTTATGCCTATACGAGAGTAGAAAATGACGATATTCCCGACAGCGCAGTTGCATGGTACTTTACAGCTATTGACTTTGAGACAGGCGAAACTGTCTACAAAATATTTACGGGAACGGGCAGAAACTGGAATAACAGCTACGGACCTATTACCATCGGACCAAATAGAACAGCTTATGTAGGAGTGTTCAACGGACTCATTTCTGTTGCCGATGGCGAGTGATATTTTCATTGACAATTTTCTTTTAAAATGTTATTATTGGAACGATAAAATTTTCCCGAGGAGGATATATTTATGAAAGCATATAAGTTCTGGTTTTGCACAGGTTCACAGGATCTTTACGGTGACGAATGCCTGAGAAATGTTGCAGAGCACTCAAAAATTATTGTATCTGAGCTCAACAAAAGCGGTATTCTTCCCTTTGAAGTAGTATGGAAGCCGACCCTTATCACAAACGAGCTTATCAGAAAGACATTTAACGAGGCTAATATTGATGAAGAATGTGCAGGTGTTATTACATGGATGCACACATTCTCACCTGCTAAGTCATGGATTTTAGGTCATCAGGAATATAAGAAACCTCTTCTTCACCTGCATACTCAGTTCAATGAAGAGATTCCCTACGATACCATTGATATGGACTTCATGAACGAAAATCAGTCAGCTCACGGTGACAGAGAATACGCTCATATTCTTGCTCGTATGGGTATTGAAAGAGAAACGGTTGTAGGTCACTGGACCAATAAAGCTGTTATAGAGAGAATTGCAGCATGGATGAGAACTGCTGTAGGTATTGCAGAAAGCTCACACCTTCGTGTTATGAGAGTGGCTGACAATATGAGAAATGTTGCTGTTACTGAGGGCGATAAGGTTGAAGCTCAGCTTAAGTTCGGCTGGGAAATCGACGCATATCCTGTAAATGAGATCGCAGAGGCTGTTGACGCTGTTTCGCAGAGCGATATCAATGCACTTACAGATGAATACTACGAGAAATACAATATTATCCTTGAGGGCAGAGACCCTGCCGAATTCCGCAAGCACGTTGAGGTGCAGGCAGGTATCGAAATCGGCTTTGAGAGATTCCTCAAGGAAAAGAACTATCAGGCTATCGTAACTCACTTCGGTGATCTCGGTGCACTCAAGCAGCTTCCCGGTCTTGCTATTCAGAGACTTATGGAAAAGGGCTATGGCTTCGGTGCAGAGGGTGACTGGAAGGTTGCCGCTATGGTACGCCTTATGAAGATTATGACTGAGGGTATGAAGGACGCCAAGGGTACTTCAATGCTCGAGGACTATACATACAACCTCGTTCCCGGTAAGGAAGGCATTCTTCAGGCTCATATGCTTGAAATCTGTCCCACAATCGCTGACGGTGCAATCGGTATCAAGTGTAAGCCTCTTTCAATGGGCGACAGAGAAGACCCTGCAAGACTTGTATTCACAAGTAAAGAGGGCGAGGGTATTGCCTGCTCACTTATCGACTTGGGTCACCGCTTCCGTCTTATCATCAACGAGGTTGACTGCATAAAGACTGAAAAAGAAATGCCCTCACTTCCCACAGCTACCAACTTCTGGGTACCAAAGCCCGATTTCTATACAGGCTGCGAAGCATGGCTCACAGCAGGCGGTGCTCACCATACAGCGTTCAGCTATGACCTCACATCAAAGCAGATGTGCGACTGGGCAGACGCTATGGGCATCGAGTCAGTTGTTATCGGCAAAAACACCAATATGGCAGACTTCAAGCGTGAGCTTAAACTTAACGAAGTTTACTACTCAATGAAGAAATAAGGTGACACAATGAAAGATATTATCACTTCAGGCAAAACAGCCTTAGGTATCGAGCTTGGTTCAACAAGAGTCAAGGCAGTGCTTATTGATGAAAACTGCAAGCCTATAGCAAGCGGTGCCCATGATTGGGAAAATAAGCTCGAAAACGGCTACTGGACTTATTCACTTGAAGATGTACAGACTGCAATTCACTCCTGCTTCAAGGCTCTTAAAGCCGATGTAAAAGAAAAGTACGAATGCGACTTTATTACCACAGGAGCTATCGGTATTTCAGCTATGATGCACGGTTACCTTGCTTTCGATAAACACGGCAAGCTCCTTACTCCCTTCAGAACATGGAGAAATACAACTACAGCCGAAGCTGCTGAAGAGCTGACAGAAAAGCTCGGCTTCAACATACCTCAGCGCTGGACCTGCTCACATATCTATCAGGCTATTTTAAACAAAGAAGACCATGTTCCTGAAATCGCATATGTAACAACTCTTGCAGGCTATGTTCACTATATGCTCACAGGCGTAAATGCTGTAGGCGTAGGTGAGGCTTCGGGTATATTCCCCATTGATTCAGCTAAGAACGACTACGATGAAAATATGATGGCT
>JAZSGK010000211.1:0-18956 GCA_045532695.1 Acutalibacteraceae bacterium | reverse complement strand
TTGGTACTATGCCTGTAAACACCGATTGGAGCTTGACGGACACAAATGCACCTATAAAAAGCAGATTCATCATGAGAGAGTTAATTCTGCCGTCGAGGAGTTTATATCAAAGATAGTCAAAAATCCGAAATTTGAAGAAGCAATCAAGCAAAAGATAAATGCAAGAATTGATACTGCCGAAATTGAAACGGAGATTGAAAGTCTGAATAAGAAGCTACGTCAGCTTAATATGGCGAAAGAAAAGCTTGGTAAAACTATGGACAACCTTGATGTGTTTGACGAATTCTACAATAAGAAATATGACGATATGCAAATTAGGCTTGACAGCTTGTACCGTGATATAGATGAAACTGAAAAAGAATTGTCCGCTATCTATGAAAGACTTGAAAATATCCGTAAAGATAAAATTTCTCAGGAAAAGGTATACCAATTTCTGTTATACTTTGATATAATATATCCAAAGTTCACTGATGCGGAAAAGAAAGAGTTTCTAGGGAGCTTTATTGAACGCATTGAGATTAATCCCGAACCGACTGAAAAGGGACAGATACTTAAAAAGATAAAGTTTCGTATTCCTATATATTTCGACGGGAATGACGGGAGCAATGTTGAGGTATCTTTTCCGAATGAAAAAATTACAGTCGAGAGTGTTGTTCTTTTGTCCCAACGCAGACCGGACACACATATTGACATAAAACTCGACCTGTGAGAGCCTGATGTTTAAATAAGTGATTTTTATATATTTTAGGGAGATGTGTCATGAAACGGTTATTTTTGTTTTTGCTTAGTCTGATTTTTGTTATTAGTATGTTTTCGTATGAAATTTGTGCATCTTCAAATGGTGTGCCTGATGTGAGAATTCTGCAGGAAAACGGATATGATTTTCTTTTTCCCGATATCGTTAAAAAAAGAGACGGAAGCTTATTGGTTGTAAGCTACAGAAACAAGTCGGATTCATCTCATGCACCATATCAATTCGGAGATTCATTGGGTACCATTGTTTGTCTCGACGGTTCTGCTGACGGCAATTCATGGGGAAATTCGAAAGTGTTGGTAAGCCCTGAAAAGCTTGCTGAGTGGGGCTTGGGAGTATGGTACAGTAAATCTGACGATAAATTCTATTACAATGCCGAGGATGCAGAAAAGAATAACGCTGTGTTATCAATTGAAGCCAGAGATCCTAATCTGGCAAAGCTGAATGACGGAACATTACTTTTTACTTTTTTTACTCGCGTTCCCGGAAAAGCTGTTCTCGGCGGACACAAATACTGGAATGAGGGGAGCTCATGGTATACCTGGGGTCGGACATATATAATGTATTCTAAAGATGATGGTATGACATGGTCTGCTCCTACAGAAATCCCTTGCGAACATTTAGATAGAAATTGTGCCAAAAGAGGTAATATAGCCGTATATTCCGATGACACCATTCTGATTCCTCTTTATGGTATGTCCTCCACTGTTACGAATACTTTTTCACGCTCGAAATGGTGCACAGTAAATGTCAGAGCGCAGCTGAATGCTCGCGGTGAATGGGAGTTTACCGATGAATACAATGCAAATGGTTCAAATGATATTCTCAGCGTTTTTGGTTATGGTACCACAGAGGCTTCTTTCGGTACTACAGCTGATGATGTCACATATGCAATGATCCGTTATTACCGATATAATCAGGGCGATCCGGGAGGAGACATTTTCGTTTCCGAAGATAAAGGTGTTACCTGGACTAAAATCGGCAGTACAAATCCGAATGCGATGCAGGCGGGCTTTTACCGTATGAATAACGGAAAACTATTCGTTACATGGTCGCAGACTCCTTCACCAAGAAAAATTTACGGCCGTGTGTTTGATACTCTAAAACCTTGGGATTGTGCAGAAACGAAGCTGATTTACGAGAATACAGCTTCTTATGATATTGGTGATCCCTCAGGTATACAACTGGACAACGGAAAGCTGTTTACCGTTTTTTATGATACGAAAAATCATCATGTAGCAGGTGTGTTTAAGGATGAGTCGTCATTTTTATCCGCTGACTGCTCCTGTAATTGTCATGCTACCGGCATAAAAAAGTTTTTTTTCAAAATAATTAATTTTTTTCAGAAACTTTTTGGTATTAATAAAATCTGTACCTGTGGTGCAGAACATTAGGGTAACACATATCCGTTGGGACAGTGAAACAACAGACGGGACGGTTGTGCTACTTTGCCGGGACAAATAATACAGATAAAAAAAGAAGCAGTTCAGATGAACTGCTTCAAATTTTTTGCATTAACTTATGCGGGGATCTTAGCAAGAAGGCCTTCAACAGTGGGAACGATCTTAGCGATAACGCCCTTGATTGTGTTAGCGATATCAGCAGCCTTGTTTGCAATGTTGTTCCAGTCAGTTGTTCTTACGAAGTTTTCGATAGCTGTGCAGATCTTGTAAAGGGGGATGTTGAAGTACTTAGCCTTACAATCTTCTACATGAGCATTGAATTCTCTTTCTGTAGTTGATGCAGCACCGCAGTAGTCGCAGATAGCCTTGCCTGCATAGAGGCGGCAGTCAATCTGATGTTCATCTTTAGCTTCTACTGAAATGAAACCATAACCGCAGTGAGCACAAGCAGCACAGTTAACTGAAGCGATGTGCTTTGTGTATTCAGCTGAGTCTGTGATGATGCCGTGACATCTGTCACATTCATAAGTGTAGCTAACAGCAAAAGCTACAGTTGCCATTGAGAATACAAGAACAACAGCGAGGATAAGTGATAATACCTTTTTCATTTTCTGGATTCCTTTCTATATGTGGTTTTCCGTTGCGACTTCAGCCGCAATCTACTGTGTATGATATCATTTTTTGGCAGATATGTCAATACTTTTAAGTGTTTTTACACTGTATAAATATAAGTTTAATATATTATGAAGATTGAAAATGCCCGTAAAAAAATAAAACCCCTCAGCACGGGGCTGAGGGTAACAACAAGGTGGTGAGAAAAGAAACCTTGTCGTTGAAAAAATGAGTGAGAGCAAAAGCTCTGCAGTTAAATTGCTAAATTGCAATTTCTTAGATTATACGGAGAGTTTTTTGAATTGTCAACCCCCCTCAACTAATATCGTTTTTTCGTTTATGCTGAGGGGGTCTTCCTATAAGGCTTATAACAAATTAAAATTAATTTACAGGATTGATTTTTTCTTGACAAAATAATGGGATAAGTTTATTATAATAATCAATAAAACATCAAGGAGATGAACTTTATGAAAAAAATACTGTCAATCATTTTATGTCTGAGTATGCTTCTCAGTTGTGTTGCACTGACTGCAAGTGCTGCAGACAACGAGCTCATTATTGATGTTGTAACAGACATACATATGGATCAGGATTCAGGAAAGCCCATTAACAAGAGAAATGACCTCAGCGAAACCTTCTCACACGTTGCTGCAGCAGGTATGCTTTACAGCGAATCAAAGGCAGTAATTGCCGCTTTCCTTGACAAGGCAGCTAAAGACAAAAGCGAAGTTGTTCTTGTACCCGGAGACCTTGCAGATACAGGCTTTTATCAGGAAATGGTAGCAGTACGTGATATGTTCAGCGCATTTGAAAATTCAACTGGCAAGCAGATTTATGTTGTACCCGGCAATCACGATGTATCCCGCACCGATGCAAGTCAGTTTATGACAGTTCTTGCTGATTTCGGTTATAATGAAGCTATTGCAAGAGATGAAAATTCAGCTTCCTATGTTGCGGACCTTCCCGACGGTTACAGACTTATTGCTATTGACAGCACTCTTACAGGCTCAGGCAAGCACGGTATTGATGCAAAAAGAGCAGAATGGATCCGTCAGCAGGCTGCCAAGGCTCAGGAGGACGGCAAAAAGACAATCGCAATGATGCACCATAACCTTCTCGACCATCTCGTGCTCAGCGATACTCTTCAGCCGGGCTCAGTTGTCGGTAACTCAGCAGGTATCCAGGATATTTTTGCAAAGTACGGCGTAAAATATGTTTTCACAGGCCACACTCATGAATCTGATATTGCCTCATACACAGGTGCCAACGGTGAAGTGGTATATGATGTAGTAACAGGTGCACTTGCTGTTTATCCCTGTCCTTACAGAACAGTGACATTCGGTGATAAAGTTAAGTTCGAAATGAACTATGTTGATAAAATAGATGCTAAGCTTGTACCCGACGGCATGAGTGATGAAGCTCGTGAGCTTATGAAAAACAATTTCAGCGAATATGCGAAAGAAAGCTTTTATCTCGGCTTAGAAATCACGCTTTACACTACTATCTGCAGACCCTCATATCTTAAGGGTATACTTAATCTCGATGCTGACAAGCATGCCGATATGTGTGCACTCATAGATAAGCTCGCTCCCCGTATAGAGGCCGGCCTTAAGATGCCTACATACGCTGAAGACGAAACTGAGGCAGGAATGAGCATTGAGTCTATTCTCGCTGAATATGATGTGACGATCCCCGACACCAAGTATAAAACCTTAGCTGACCTTGTTGTTGAGGCTTACGAGAAACACATAATTGGTGATGAAAATCTTCAGCCCTACAGCAAGGAGGTTGTTCTTGCTTCAAAGGGCATCGGTGCACTTCTTATATATGTTTTAGAAGACGTAACTGCAGAAGAATATGCCAAGGCACTTACATTTGTCTGCAATCTTCTTAAGGCTGACGTACCTGCAAACCTTATAAACTATGCGAGTGATGCTATCAGCCGTTTTGAGGGTATCGAGCTTATTATTTCAACAGCAATACTTCCTCTTATTCTCGAGATTACTGTTGACGACGCTCCCGCAGACCTCAATGTGACCTTGCCCGGTTACGCAGAGCTTATAGAGCCGGAAATCGAGCTCACATTCTGGGAAAAGGTGCAGAACTTCTTTATCAAGTTTTTCAGCTTCATTATGAGCCTTTTCGCGTTTATCTGATAAATGAATAATACTGAGCCACTGCATTTTTGCGGTGGCTTTTTCATTATCAGGGGCGCCTTCACATAAGATTATATGACAATATCTTTTTGGAGGAATACTATGGTATACCGCTTACATAAAGGAAAAACACTGATGTTTCTGGTTACTCTGCTGTCGGCAATGACGGGGCTTTGTCTGCTTCTGAGTTTCGCTTCGGCACAGACAGAAAAGCAGGAGAAAAGCTATATAAAATGGTTTGAGCTGAATGTGTCTTTGTCAGCGCTGGAAGATGCAATGGAGCTTGATATAAAGACCCGGGATATGCTTTATCATATAAGCTGGACTGATACGCTTTCTTACCTTGCCTGCAAAAACGGCAATAACTGGGCACGGTACTCTGAAAAGGATATAAAAGCAATGACTGAAAAGCTGGGGGATATGTATACTGTCGATGACCTGATGAGGGGCAACAAATACTACAGCTTTTATAAAGAGGCGTTCACAGCGGCTTTAGGCGGACTTCTCGGTGAATATGAAAAGCAGGCACCTGACGGTGCGGGTGGAAAGAAGACAGTTACAGGTTACGGACTTGTGGCTTACAGTCCTGTTGCGGAGGGGTTTTCATATTCTCACAGTGATGACTTCGGCAACGCGAGAAGCTACGGATATAAGCGTCAGCACTTGGGACATGATATGATGGGCTATGTAGGTACTCCCATAACGGCGGTGGAGGGCGGCACTGTGGAATGCATCGGCTGGAATCAGTACGGCGGCTGGCGCCTGGGAATAAGAAGCTTTGACGGCAAAAGGTCATACTACTACGCTCATCTTCGCAAGGATTCACCTTATGCAAAGGGCATAGAGGCAGGTGCTCTTGTCAAGGCAGGTCAGGTTATAGGCTATATGGGTATGACAGGCTACAGCACAAAGAGTAATGTCAACGGTATGAGCGTGCCACATCTTCATTTCGGTATGCAGCTAATCTTCGACGAGAGTCAGAAAGAGGGAGTAAATCAGATATGGCTTGATATGTATAACATTGTGAGACTCCTTGAAAGAAACAGAGCAACTGTCATAAGAAACAGCGAAACAGGAGAATACGAGAGGAAGTATGACATTATCACACCTTCATATCCCGATGCCCTGCAAAAATACTTCTATTAGTTCTTGCTTTATAAGTGCATTTGTATTATAATTAACTTGATATTTTATGCCGACATAAAAGGAGAAAATGTAATGGCAGAAAAAAGATATTGTGAAAAGGTTTTGTCTTTAGCACTTGACCTTGGAAAAAATATGGTAAAATGCGGGGCGGAGGTAAACAGAGCCGAACAGGCGGTTATGAGAATCTGCTACGCCTACGGCATGGAAAAGGCTCAGGTTTTTTCCGTTGTTTCTATGATAATAGCAACGGTAGTTGATGAGGAAAGCGGTGCACATTCTCAGATGAGACGAAGCTATTCATATGGTGTGGATTTCGGCAGACTTGAGAAGCTCAACGCTCTTTCAAGACGCCTTTGTGCTGAGACGCCCGACATTGATGTGGCAAGAATTGAACTGGAAAATATCTGCATTCCGGATAAACACTTCCGGCTCAAATACTGCGCAGGCTATATGCTTGCAGCGGCGGCCTTTACAGTTTTCTTCGGAGGTACTATGCTTGACGCTCTTGCTTCCATACCTATCGCTGCGGCAATATATGCTATGCAGACCTATATCAGAGTAAAGGGCGCTAGCAGACTGTTTTTCACGGCGCTCGAATCAGCTGTGGCAGGACTCATGGCGCTGGTGTTTGTCCGTTTCGGCTTCGGTAACAATTCCGATATGATAATGATAGGCGATATAATGCTTCTTATCCCCGGTCTTCAGCTTATCAACGCTCTTCGAGAAATGCTCCACGGTGATCTGATGTCGGGACTTCTGAGAATGCTGGAGTCGGTAATACTTGCGGTGGCAATAGCAGGCGGATTTGCACTGCCTATATATTTATGGAACTATATAGCGTAGGAGGGATAATATGGATTTCAGAGAAACTTTAACAATTGTCCTTTCGGGTATGCTTGGTTCCGTCGGTTTCAGCATACTTTTCAGGTCAGACAAAAACAGAATACTCTGCAACGCTATAGGCGGAGCACTTACGTGTCTGATATATATGATAAGCTGTCACTATTCCGATCATCTGTTGCTTCAGAACTTCTTCCCGGCACTTTTTGTTTCAGTTTACGCCGAAGTAATGGCAAGAGCTGTAAAAGCACCGGCAACGCCGATTCTTGCCTGCTCGATTATACCACTGGTGCCCGGCGGAAAGCTATATTACACCACCTATTATTTAGTAACAAGCGATACGGAAAAATTTGACATAACCTTAGGCGAAACATTACAGATTGCGGCAGGTCTCGCTGTCGGCATTATCTGCGTTTCCGTTGTTGTTCACGAGCTGAACAGACACAAGGCGAAAAAGATATTGGAAATAGACTAATATAAAGGAGAGAAAAATATGAGTATCAAAGACACAGTTTTTTCAGCAGCAGGTAAGGTAGTAAGTGTATTTACGGGTCTTTCTCAGGCTGAAAATCAAAGAAGCAAAGCCCCTAAGACTGTAACTCCCGGTATGCCCGAGCTTCTCAGAAGCGTGGCGGCACAGGGTGCAGTTCTGCTTAAAAATGACGGTACCCTGCCGCTTAAGAAGGACTCTGTCGTTTCTCTTTTCGGCAGAGTGCAGAACGATTGGTTTTTCACAGGCTATGGCTCGGGCGGTGACGTTAACAAGCCCTATGCTGTAAATCTAATTGAGGGTATAAGAAAATGTGACAGCCTCAAGCTCAACGAAAAGCTTGCTGAGATTTATCTTGAATGGTGTGAAGAGCACCCTGTAAATCACGGCGTATGGGGTCAGTGGCCGAGATTCTATCCCGAGATGCCTCTTTACGAAAAGACTGCAAAGAAGGCAGCTGAAAAGTCAGACTGTGCAGTTGTTGTTATAGGCCGTTCAAGCGGTGAGGACAGAGAAAACGCCCTCGAAAAGGGTAGCTACTACATAACAGACGATGAGCTGGAGCTTCTCGACAAGGTAACCGATAAGTTTGATAAGACAGTTGTTCTTCTCAATATTGGCTGCATTATGGATCTTAGCTGGATGGAGAAATACGGCGAGAAGATATCTGCGGCTATGATAGTCTGGCAGGGCGGTATGGAAAGCGGTAACGCTGTAGCTGATCTTCTTTCAGGTAAGGTTTCACCCTCAGGTAAGCTCAGTGCGACAGTTGCAAAGACCTATGAAAGTTTCCCGAGCTCGAAGGATTTCGGCTCTAAGGACTACAACAACTACACAGAAGATATATACGTAGGCTACAGATATTTTGAGACATTCGATAAAGACGGTGTACAATATCCCTTTGGTTTCGGTCTTACTTACAGCGAGTTTAAGACAGAATTTGTGTCTCTCGATAAAACAGATGAGGGCTTCGCTCTTAAATGCAAGGTGACAAACATCGGCAGTGTACCCTCAGCATATGCACCTCAGGTATATGTAGAAAAGCCCTGCGGTGCACTCGGCAATCCCTACCGTGAGCTTGCGGCTTTTGCCAAGACAAAGGTGCTTTCAGCAGGCGAAAGCGAAGAGCTGACAATGGTTATATCAATGTATGACCTTGCAAGCTACGATGAAAGCGGTAAAACAGGCTTTAAGTCTGCTTATGTTATAGAAAAGGGTGAATACGGCTTCGCTTTAGGTGATAATGTAAGAGATGCCGTAAAGGTTGCAGAATGGATAAGCGAAGAGAATACTCTTTACTCTCAGCACAGACAGACAGCAGCTCCGAGAGCTGACTTCGATATTATCACAGCCGTAAAAGAAAACGGCACATACAAGGCTGTTAAGGCTCCCGTATATAAAAAACAGTATGACCTTAAGAAGATTATCCTCGAGGGTCTGCCAAAGGATATTCCTATGACAGGGGACAAGGGCTATAAGCTTATAGACGTTAAAAACGGCAAGGTAAGCATGGAAGACTTCGTAGCACAGCTGAGTCTCAAGGAGCTCGAAGCTATTTCACGAGGCGACTACACAATGGGCAGTAAGCTGGGTGCTCTCGGTAACGCAGGCGCCTTCGGCGGTGTGCTTCCTTCACTTCGTGATAAGGGTATTCCGGCCTGCATAACAACAGACGGCCCCTCAGGTATCAGACTTTCAGCCTGCTGTTCACTTATGCCTATCGGCACACTTCTTGCAAGTACCTTTGACGAAAAGTTAGTTGAAGAGCTTATGATTAAAGAAGCAGGTGAAATGGCAGATAAGGGTAGTGATATACTCCTTGCTCCCGGTATGAATATTCACAGAAGCCCTCTTTGCGGCAGAAACTTTGAATATTTCTCAGAAGACCCCTATCTCACAGGTAAGATTGCAGCGGCTTATGTAAGAGGTGTGCAGCACGCCGGAAAGAGTGCATGTCCCAAGCATTACGCTTGCAACAATCAGGAATACAACCGTAACGGCAACGATTCGAGAGTATCTGAAAGAGCTCTTCGTCAGATATATCTCAGAGGCTTTGAAATATGCGTAAAAGAGGCTGAGCCGAAGAATATTATGACCTCCTACAATCTTATCAACGGCGTATGGGGTCATTACAACTATGAGCTTTGCACAATGATGCTCAGAGAAGAATGGGGCTATAAGGGTAACGTTATGACCGACTGGTGGATGAGAAAGTCAAAGAGTCAGGAATTCCCCGAAATGTGCGACCAGGCATACAGAGTGAGAGCTCAGGTTGACGTGCTTATGCCCGGTGGCGGCAGGGTTGTAATTTTCAGAAGACCCGACGGCACACTTCTCAAGACCTATGGCAAGAAGGACGGCATTACACTTGGCGAGATGCAGAGAACAGCTATGAATGTACTGAACTTTGCAATGAACTCAACAGCAATGGAAAGAATGTAAAATAAATCATCGCGTTTTTGATTCTTTTTGAGCAACAGCAAAAAGAATGCCTGTCCGGCGAGGACAAAGAAAAAAGATAAGCAGCAGATTAACCGTTAAAAGGTATCTGCTGCTTTTATAATCTGTATTTGATTTACTCCATCAAAAATAAAGTAATTAAAGAGCTTATCTGTCTGAATTGAGCATCTTGAAAATCTTCTTGTTTGCGCCGTAGATTTCCTTGTAAGCTGCAAAGTTCTTGTCATAAACAGCCTTGTCAGCCTTGTTGGGCTTATAGGTGTTGTCTGCAGAAATAAGCTTGCCTGCGTCTGAAATTTCATCAATAAGACCGAGACCTGCTGCAACTACAACTGCTGCACCTACTGAACCTACATTCTGAGGACTGGGTACTGTCTCAACTGTTTTGCCTGTGCAGTCAGCAAGAATCTGACAGGTTGAAGCATTGAGTGCACCGCCACCGACAAAACGGATAGTGTCTGATGTCTTTGTTTTCTTATCCTGAGTTTCAAGCATCCATCTCATATGCATACATACGCCCTCAACAACGGCACGGATCATTTCGCTCTTGCCGGTTTCGATGCTGAGGTTGAAGAACATACCTCTTGAGTTGGGATCCTCGAAGGGACATCTGTTACCGTGGAGCCAGGGAGTGAAGATTACGCCGTCACAGCCTGCAGGTACATTTTCGATAACACTTGAAAGATACTGATAAAGGTTTGTGTATTTGCTTTCGATATCCTCTGCAACATCGACCTTCTTAAGATAGATGCCGATTTCGTCAAGAGCGAGGTGATTCTTAACCCATTCAAGGCACTTACCTGCTGTTTCGAGCTCAGCGAAGTAGTTGTAAAGACCGGGCTGCGCACCTACGATAGCGGCAATCATAGCACTCGCGTCAACGATACTCTTGTCAACAACAGTTGAAACCCAGCCTGATGTACCCATATAAACGTGAGTGTCGCCCTTCTTTGTTGCACCTGCACCTACACCGATAAGTGAAGCGTCCATACCGCCGCCGAATACAGCGATACCGGGTGCGAGACCGAGTTCTGCAGCAGCCTTTTCTGTGAGCTCACCTGCTTTATCTGTACACTTGATGAGCTTTGCAAGATGCTTCATATCAACCTTGAGCATTTTTGCGATTTCGGGGCTCCAGCACTTTTTCTTGATATCAAAGAGGAGAGTACCGAAAGCGGAGTCCTCAGTCATAACAAATTCGCCTGTCATTCTTGCGATAAGTGCTTCCTTAACGTCGAGCCATTTATGTACTCTTGAGAATACCTCGGGTTCGTTCTTTCTTACCCAGTTATATTTATAAACGGGGTCCTTTACACTTGCAGCAACAGCACCTGTTTTCTGAAGTGAAATAAGAAGCTTGGGGATATTTGCGCCTGCAATCTGAGGACCGTAAGCCATAAGCTCCTTGAGTTCTTCTCTTGCTCTCTGGTCCATATAGCTCATTGCACGTCTTACATGCTTGCCGTCCTTGTCAACAAGCACAAGGCCCTGAGCCTGTGAGCAGAAGGAAATACCGTCAATCTGTTCGGGCTTGATGTCACACTTGGTGAAAAGCTCCTTAGTGGTCTTGCACATTGCAGCCCACCATTCGTCGGGGTCCTGCTCGGCGCCGCCGCCGGGAAGAACATAGAGTTCATAGCCTTCAATAGCGTCAGCTATAAGCTTGATTGATTTGTCGATTTCAAACAGGCAGGTTTTTACGCCTGTGGTACCGATGTCATAAGCAAGTGCGTATTTCATATTTTATATTCCTTTCAAATTAAATTATTTCTTGGATTTAAGTGCCGCTTTTATAAAGCGAAGGATATTCTCAACAGCGAATTCGTCCTTCTGGAAAACATCCTCACCTGCGTAGATCTTGTATCTTTCGCAGTAATAATCGCAGGCATATGAGAACTGGATATTCATCAGCAGATTGTCCACAAAGAATGCCGCCATACCCGGATCAATATCGCTTCTGATTTCTCCTGCAACCTGACCTTCGATGATAGTTTTTTTATAGGCCTCAGAGGTGACACTTTCAACGTGTCCTGCAATGGTTTTCACAAGCTCGGCGTTACTTTCGCTGGTGACCTCGTTATAGAGCTTGATGAGCACAGAGTTTCTTCTTGAAAATTCAATAGCCACTCTTACAACCTTCTCGAGCTTGACCATTACATCTTCATCTGATTTGACTATAGTTTCAACTATAACCTCAAGGTTAGTCAGTGCGTGATTTACACTTGTGAGGAAGAGGTCAGTTTTTGTGTCGAAATATTTATACAGTGACCCTACACTCACTCCCGCTTTTTGCGCAATGGTGTTTATATTGGCGTTATCAAAGCCGTTATAAGCGAATTCATTGACAGCAACCGAGAGAATTTTCTCTCTTTTTTCTTCGGGAATATTCAAAAAAGTGGGTTTGCAATATACATTTTTTTCACCCATAGGATTACTCCGATCCATACTAATCTAACTTATATTTTACCAACAATCAGATAAAATTGCAAGTACAAAAAAACAGCTCAAAACTATGCACTTTGCATAAATACATAGGTACGCGGGTAAGCAAAGAACAAGCGGCGGCATGAAACAAAAAGACACGGAGCAGCCGCCCCGCGTCCTTCTGATATTTACTTCTGTTATTCTTCGAGGGCTCTCACATATTCCTTGAATATGTCGCCTCTTTCCTGATAGCACTTGAACATACCCCAGGAAGCACAGGCAGGGGAGAGCAGACAGCAATCGCCCTCTTTTGCACTCTCAGAGCAAATCTTCACGGCCTCTTCGAGACTCTCTGCAAAGCAGTAGTCACTGAAGCCGATTTTGTCGCAGGCTTCTGCAATTTTGTCTCTTGTCTGACCGATAAGCACTAATTTTCTCACCTTGCCGGGGAAGTGACTGACCCACTCGGAAAAATCTGCATCCTTGTCATATCCGCCACCTATGAGTACCGTTGTTGAGGGCATAGCGTCAACAGCCTTTATAGCCGCATCGGTGTTGGTACCCTTGGAGTCGTTATAATATTTAACACCTTTTTTAGTTGCAACATATTCTATTCTGTGTTCAACGGCAGTGAAGCGTCTGAGGGCTTCCTTGATTATATCCTCGCTTATACCGAAGCTTTTTGTCATAGCGACGGCAGCCATAATGTTTTCGTAGTTGTGAAGACCCACAAGGTTGGTTTCGTCAACATCAATAAATGGTGTAGCCTTGCCGTTTTCGGCAAAGTAAACAGTACCGTCTTTATAGAAATAGCCGTCTTTGAGCTCTCTGAGGGAGCTGAAGAAAATCACATTGCACTTAAGTGTTTTGCCGAATTCTCTTAATACCTCATCTTCATAGTTAAGGACACAGAAATCGGCTTCTGTCTGATTTTTAGCTATGCTCTTTTTTATGTCGGCATAGTTTTCCATAGTCTTATGGCGGTCGAGATGGTCGGGAGTGATATTGAGAATTGCGCTGACCTTAGGCCTGAAGGTTATCATAGTTTCAAGCTGGAATGAGCTTATCTCAGCAACGGTTGCACCGCCCTGCTTTGAAGTGAGGGCAAGACCTGTATAGGGTATCTCTATATTGCCCACTAAAAGAGTATCACTGTCGTGTGCCTTTACTATTTCATATACAAGAGAGGTTGTGGTTGTTTTGCCGTTGGTGCCTGTAATAGCAATGATATCACCCTTATCATAAAGGTAAGCCAGTTCAATTTCACTGTAAACGGGGATATTCATTTCCTTTACAGCCTTCATAATGGGTGTATCAAGAGGCACACCGGGAGAAACAACACAGATGTCAAAGCCCTTGAGCTCGTCATTATTTATATTGCCGAGAAGGAAGGGAATATCCTTCGTCCCGCTTATCTGCTTTGCTACAGCATCGGTGTCAAGGCCTTCGTTGCCGTCATATACAGTAAAGCTTTCACCCAGCTCTGAAAGCATTCTTCCTGCAGCAATACCGCTTCTGCCTGCACCGACTATAAGATAATTTTTAGCTTTCATAAATAAGCCTCCGAAATCCTGAATTCAGTATATTATATCACCGAGTAATTTCTAAATCAAGAGAAAAAAGAAGTAACCACCGATAAATCTTATCAAATGGTTACTTACGTCTTTATTTTTGCCGAGCAGGGATAGAAGTTTCCGTCGAAAATCCATCTTCCGTCTTTTCTTACAATGGTGTATGTATAGCTTTTGGGACTATACTCATTTTCATATTTGGGGTAGTAGGTGGGATAAAGCACATACTTATATTTCTTATAGGTTATTTTCTTCAAAGAATCCGTATAATGCTTTGTACCCTTATCCGGATCACCTGAGCCGCCCTCTGCATAGTAGTAAAGCTTACCGCCTGCTTCGATGTAAAGATAAAGCTCATTTTCATAAATCTCTTTTGCAAAGTACTTGCTGAGCATTTTTTCCAGGTCGCTCTTCGTACTGATTTCCGGATGGTCAACGGGAGCAAACTTGCAAAGAAGACCGTAGAACTCACGGTAAATAGTTCCGCTTGATGATGTGTATGAGCAGGAATACACCCAGTTCATATATACATCCATTGCTTTGTTGAAAATCTCAAGTGCTTCCTCAGCCTCAAGCGGCATAGGATTGGTTGTCACCTTGAGCTTGGCGGAATAATCACCGTAGTGGGTTTTACCGCCGGCCTTTTTATATGCTCTTACAGCAAACTGGTAGGCGGTTTCCGGCTCGAGGTTTGTGACAGTGAGGGACTCTTTTGAAACATTATCAATATGAGTATATTTCTTGGTGCTTGCATTATAGAAGTATACGGCATATTTTGCACCGGGAACCTCATTCCAGGTGAGCTTGAGCTTAGTGGAATAAACAGCCGCTGAATCAAGATTCTTTACCTTGGCAGGCTCTTCAACCTTTGTTGTTACCTTGGCGTGTTCTGAAACCTTGCCGTATAGCTTTTCATCACCGTCGTAGTTATATCCCTGGACAGCGAAATAATATGTTTGACCTTCTTCCAGGTCAGTGACCTTATATTCAGTATCTTTTACATTTTTTATGAATGTATACTTTTCTCGTGAGGGTGAGTAGGAGAAAACGGCATAGGCATAGCAGTCCTTTAATTTATCCCAGGAAAGGGAAACGGAAGCGGTACCGGCCTTGGCCTTAAGTCCTTCAACCTGAGAAGGTGCCGAAACAGCAAGACAAAGAGAAGAGAAAAGGCAGACAAATACTGCTACAGCGAGAGCATAAAAGCTGAGCCTTTTAACTGAAAAAGCCTTCATTCCGATACCTCCTTTAAAATTTAAGTCTGCTTAATTTTACCGAAAATGTAAGATTTTTACATTTCCACTGTGGGAAGTATAACACGCTAATGTAAAATCTATGTGAAATTTCGGGCCTAAAATGAAAAAAATCTGAAAAATTTTTGCAATTGTTGTAAAAATAAAAGAAAAATGCTATAATAATCACGTGAAATTCAAGTGTGATCCCATAAATTTAAAGGACGGTGTAAAAAAATGATATCTGTAGTTATGGCAGTTTACAAAGGCGATAAGAATATTCATCAGCAGCTTACGTCCGTCCTTTCACAGCTTGGTCACGGTGATGAGGTTATTGTGTCCGATGACAGACCCGGCGAAATCACTGAAAGAGCAGTGAAAAAGATAGCCACCTCAGACAGCAGAGTAATTTGGGTTGAGGGCAAGAACAAGGGTACCACGGCCAATCTTGTGAACGCTATACGCCACTGCAAGGGTGATAAGATTTTCTTCTGCGACTGCAAGGATGTCTGGCTCCCGGATAAGGTCAAGCGTGTAACGGAGGAATTCAGAAACGGTGCTGACCTTGTAATGCACAATGCATATATTACAGACGGCAACCTCGGAATCACGGATTACTCTTTCTTTGAAAAGTATTCTGTAAGCAAAAGTGCCCTTAAGAATATTTTCAGGAATTCATTTCTTCTGAGCTGTATGGCAATTGACAGAAAGCTTCTTCGGAAGATTATGCCCATACCCAGAAGTGTGCCTCTTACGGCGCAGTGGATAGGCGTTATCGGCTGTATTTACGGCAAGGTAAGATTTATCGATATCCCTCTTATGTATTGCCGTGTAGGTGCAGGCAAGAGAGAAAGCTTTGAACGCTCATTCAGAGGTGACGCCGGAAGCAGAAGTATGCTTCTGAGCAAGCTTTACAAAAGAGTTATTGCAGGCAACGGATAAAATATTAAACAATATAGAATAAAGAATAATTGAGCGACACCCGCTTTTATGAAAAAAGCCTGTTGCCGTACATACCCGCAGTAAAAAAATCAGCAGTTGCCGAATGGTTTCTGCTGATTTTAAATTATTCTGTTTCTTTATTTGTTCTTTTAGCAAAGCTCTGCTTTGAACTTTTTTATTCCATATTTGCAAGTATTGAGTCGACAATTTCCTTCCAATCCTCAGAGCTTCTCGAGCCGATGAAGCTCTCACCGACAATGTTGCCGTTTTCATCAACAAAAATTGTCTCAGGCACCGAGTAAACCTCGCTGAGCTTGATCATATCAAGTGAGTCACTGGGAAGAAGGCTGGTGTAGGTCACACCCGTATTCTCTACAATATCAAGTGCGGCATCGTAAAGAGAGGGCTCATAGCCGTCGCCTGAGTAGCTTACATCGCATACAATACCCATAACCTGAACGCCCTTGTCAGCATATTCCTGATGAAGCTTTTCAAGGTCTGGCATTTCGTTTATGCAGGGTCTGCAGAAGGTTGCCCAGATGTTTATCATAGTCAGCTTCTTGCCCTCGAAAATGCTCTCGTCAACAGAGTTGCCTGCAAGGTCAACAGCAGTGAACTTTTCAAAGGAAGCGCTTTTCACACCCTCGAGATCCTCTACGGGCTTCTTTATACCCTCGATACCTGCAGATGTTGTTGTATTGTTGTCATCAGGCTCATTTGTATCGCCGCAGGCTGCAAAGCAGGTGACAATCATAATGAGAGCTAAAATAATCGCTAAAAACTTTTTCATTTTATTCACCTCGTTAAGTTCCGGGACTGTCATTTAAGACAGCCCCTTTTTGTTTATCAGTCTTTCTTAAAGCCTTCAATAAGCTTTTTGAAGCCACCCTTTTTGCCGTTGCACATATCGAGAAGACCGTCAACACTTTTCTGTGATACAAGACCGCCTGTAAAGCCGCTGAAGGAACGAAGAGGCATATCTTTGATGGATTCTGTAATCATTTCAGGGTTCTCGGCAGAAAGTGAAACAATCTTTGCGCCGGCCTTGAGAGTACCGTAAAGCACCTTGCCGAAAGGACTTACAGATACCTGCTTTACTGAGTTGTTGATTGTCAGCTCACCCTTGTCAAACTTGCTGTTGTCGGGAAGCTCTCTGCCGAGGACTGCCTCAAACTGCTTGTCGGGGATAGTAGCCATTGTGTCAACTGTATAGTAAATGGGAGCAGTCTTACTGTAGTCGGGTACCTCTGCATCAGGCTTATTTGTTACAACCTCAACGCTGTCATAGAGACGGCTGTCTCTTGAAGAAGCGGCAACGATGATTTTGTATTCGCCGCTTTCAGCATGCCAGTCATTGATGTTTACGTTATAGTAGCTGAATGCTCTTTCGTCAAGCTCGATGGAAACCTTCTTCTTTTCGCCGGGCTCGAGGAATACCTTCTTGAAGCCCTTGAGCTCTCTGTCAGCCTTATAGATTTTGCTCTTGGGCGGACAAACGTAAACCTGAGCTACTTCAGCACCTGCAACATCACCGATATTCTTAAGAGTGAATGTAACGGTGAGCTTTTCGCCCTCATTTATTTTCTTGCTGCTGAGCTTGATGTTCTTATACTCAAACTTGGTATATGAAAGGCCGTGACCGAAGGGGTACTGAACAGTCTTCTTTGCTGTATCGAAGTAACGGTAGCCTACATAGATGCTCTCACGGTATTCTACAGTTCTGGGACCCATGGGGAAGTACTTGGAAACTACATTATCCTCATTGTTGAAGGGGAAGGTCTCTGCGAGCTTGCCGCTGGGATTAACCTTGCCGTAGATAAGGTCATATGCTGCTTCGCCGCCTGCCTGACCGCCGAGATAGAGATTGAGAATAGCCTTTGCTTTGTATTCCCACATATCCATCTTGATGGGTGAGCCGCAGGAAAGAACAACGATAACGTTTTCGTTTACCTTTGAGATTTCATCTACAAGTATATTATGGCTCTTAGGAATGTTCATATGCTTACGGTCGAAGCCTTCGCTTTCGAAAGCATCTGTAAGACCGATGAAGAGAAGAACTGCATCCTTGCCCTTGGCAACCTTTACAGCCTCGTCAATGAGCTTCTTGCTGTAGCCGTTACCCTTGAGAGTATAACCGGGAGCATATGCAAAGGACTGACCTTCGTTTCTCATAGCTTCGGTGAAGGATACTGTCTTCGGGGGATTGATATGGCTTGAGCCTGCACCCTGATATCTGAGATTCTTTGCAAGAGCACCGATAACTGCAACTCTCTGCTTGGGCTGGAGAGGCAGAGCATTGTCGTTGTTTTTGAGAAGTACTGCTGATTCTGCTGCTGCTCTTCTTGCAAGCTTATGATGAGCCTTGAAATCGGGCTTATAGCCTGTGCCCTCGTTTTCTTTACATTCGAAAGCGAACTTTATCATACGAAGTACAACCTTGTCAAGGTCAGCCTCGTCAAGAGTACCGTCTTTGACAGCTTCAACAATATGCTTGTCATTCATACCGCCGTTACCGGGCATTTCGAGGTCAAGACCTGCCTTGATACCTGCGATTCTGTCGTTTACTGCACCCCAGTCTGATACAACGATGCCCTTATAGCCCCATTCGCCGCGAAGAACGTCTGTGAGCATACGCTTGTTGTCTGAAAGATATGTGCCGCCGAGTCTGTTGTAGGAGCACATAACTGTAGTGGGCTGTTCGTTTTTAACTATGTATTCGAAAGGAGCAAGATAGATTTCACGAAGAGCTCTTTCATCAACAACGGAGTCAATACACATTCTGATGTGCTCCTGATTGTTGGCACAGAAATGCTTGAGGCTGACGCCTACGCCGTTTTTCTGTATACCGTGAACGAAAGCCGCACCCATACGGGCTGCATGATAGGGGTCTTCTGAAATATATTCGAAGTTTCTGCCGCAAAGAGGG
>JAZSGK010000018.1:0-7756 GCA_045532695.1 Acutalibacteraceae bacterium | reverse complement strand
GGGTATCTGCTTTTTGTTGACTTGAGAGAGTTTTTGTTTTATACTGTAATAGTAAATGCAACTGAAAGGTGAGAGCTTATGAAATTTGATCTCAGAGAAAAAGCAAAAGAAAATATTATAGTTATTGCTCACAGAGGCGTTGCAGGCGGCAATATTCCTTGTAACACAATGGCGGCATATGAAATAGCCCTGAAGCAGGGCGCTGATATGATAGAGGTTGATGTGAGCTGCAGTGCTGACGGAAAGTTGTTTCTGTTTCACCCTATGATGGAGCTGTCTCACCTGAATAAGCCTTTGTTGCTCAGTACTTTGCCTTATAGCCTTATAAAAAAGCTTCACTATGTAAATTATGACAGGGCACAGACTCAGTTCGGGATTGCTGATTTCGACGATTTTCTTGAGCAGTTCAAGGGCAGATGCTTTATTAATATAGATAAGTTCTGGTCGAATCCCGAAAAGATTTACGAGGCGATCAAACGTCATAATATGGCAGATCAGATGCTGGTTAAAAGTAAGCTCGGTAAAAATAACGGCAGTGTGATTGATATGATGGAAGATATGGCGACTGAAATTGCCTTTATGCCTATAGTAAACGGAACCTTTCCTCAGCACGGGGAGATAATGAAAAGAAATATCAACTATGTGGGTGTTGAATGCTGTTTCAAAGAGGACTCTGCCGAGGTCGCGAGCGAAGAGTTTATAGAAAAGATGAGACGTGACAATATACTTCTGTGGGCTAACTCTATAGTTTTCAGCCATAAGGTACAGCTTGCAGGCGGTCACAGTGATGATACTGCGCTTACGAAAAGTGAAGACGAGGGTTGGGGCTGGCTTACGGACAGAGGCTTCGATATGATACAGACAGACTGGCCGGGTATGCTGATTGATTACCTTAAAAAGACCGACAGATACTATAAATAAGGAGAAAAGGAATGTACGAGACTATTTTATTTGACCTTGATGGTACTCTCACAGACCCGGGTGAGGGCATAACAAACTCTGTTGCCTATGCTCTGAGAAAATACGGCATTGAAGTTACAGAAAGAAAAGAGCTTTACAAGTTTATAGGGCCGCCGCTTAAGGATTCCTTTATGAAGTATTACGGGTTTTCTGAAGACGAAGCAATTAAGGCTATTGAGTACTACAGAGAGTATTTCAGAGATACGGGTATATTTGAAAATAAAGTTTATGAGGGCGTAGAAGATATGCTCTGCACTTTAAAAGAAGCAGACAGAAAGATTGTTCTTGCCACCTCAAAGCCCGAAGAATTTGCTCTAAGAATTCTTGAACATTTTAACCTGAAGAAATACTTTGATGTGGTTGCAGGTGCTTCTATGGACTCCTCAAGAAGCAAGAAAGGCGATGTTATTGCTTATGCCTTGTCTATGTGTGCTATACCCGACAAAAAGACTGCAGTTATGGTGGGTGACAGAGAGCATGACATTATCGGCGCCAGAGAAAACGGGCTCGACTCAATCGGCGTTCTTTACGGCTACGGAAGTGAAGAGGAACTGAAAGAATGCGGAGCTGATTATATTGTAAGTCAGCCGAAGGACATATTAAAGCTGATATGATGAAATTCCCTGTGCTTTTTAAGTACAGGGAACAAATTTTTGATATAGGATTTATGTTCTTTATATAAAAAAACTAAAATTTCTTAATCAGATATTGATTATATCAATTTGATATGATAGAATAATTTTTGCTAAGGAGGCGTATTATTATGAAAAAAATTATATCTTTGATCCTTACTTTATGTATGATGCTTTCTTTGGTATCGGTTGCATCCGCCGCTAATGTTGAAGATGATCCCATTATCTATCTTATGGGTGCCGCAGGCGAAATCTATGATGCCGAAGGCAATCAGATCCACCCCATCGGTGCTGATGCAGGTGCAGTTATAAAAGAGGCACTTGTACCTTGCCTTGAACAGCTTGCATTAGGTTATGTCAAAGGCGATTTTGAAGCTTATGCTGAGGAATTCTACAATGCATTTGCTCCCATTTACGAAAAAGTAAAGCTAGATAATAACGGTGAAGCTTCAGACGGCAGCAATTGTCAGTGGGATGTCAACACAGTAGGAATAAACGACAAAAAAGGCGATTACAGAATTTTTGACTACCTTTTCAAGTATGATTGGAGACTTTCACCTTTCCAGACTGCTGAAGAGCTCAAGACTTATATCGACAGAGTAAAGTCTGCAACAGGCAAGGATAAGGTTAACCTTGTCAGCCGCTGCTACGGAAGTAATGTTGTTGCAACTTATCTGCAGATGTATAAAGACCATGCAGTAGAAAATGTAGGTAAGGTGCTTTACTACACACCCTCAATTTACGGTGTTACATATCTTACAGCAATGTTCTCGGGCGAAATAGAGTTCAACGGCACAGCTATAGATAATTTTGTTGATTACTATCTTGCAAACGGTGATCTCTTTGAAGACGATGAAACAAAGGCTCTTCTTGATACTCTCGTTACATTCCTCAATCAGATAAGAGTTTTAGGTATTGCAACAGATGCAGTAAAGAGCATCGTTGATGATGTAAAGGGTGACCTTATACCTAAGCTCCTTAAGGCAAGCTTCGGTTCATGGCCTTCACACTGGGCTATGGTATTACCTGAATACTATGAAACAGCAAGAGAGTTCGTTTTCGGTGACTGCGAAGAAGAGTATGCAGGTCTCATCGAGAAGATAGATGCGTATTACTATGATGTACAGCTTAAGTTTGAAGATACAGCAAAAGAATTAACTGCCAAGGGTATCAAGTTCTATAACATCGTTAAGTATAATTCACCTGCATATCCTCTTTCAAAGGAAGCTGTTGAGCAGAGTGACTGCTACACCACAGTTGCAGATCAGTCCTTTGGTGCAGTTGCTGCAAAGTACGGTGAGACTCTCAGCAATAAGTATATCGCTTCCATCGAAAACAAAGCATATCTTTCACCCGATAACATCATCGACGGTAGCGGTGCTCTCTGGAAGGATACAACATGGTACATAAAAGACCTGTTCCACGATGAGTTCCCCGGTTATATCCACGACCGTATGTTTATAGATATATTCAGAGAAAGCCTTACTGCACACAATGATAAGTATCCGCAGTTCCTGCAGTATGACAAGGCTTCAGGTATTGTTAATCCTCTTGTTGTAACTGAAGAAGAAAAAGAACAGGAACAGATAAAGCAAGAAGAAAACAAGTGGTTTACAAGTATAATCCGTTTCTTCACCGCTTTCTTCAATTTCTTTGCAAAGCTTTTCCGCGGAGAGCTTTCCTTCGGTGATAAAGAGGCTGCATAATGATAAATCCCCTGCACTTTTATAAAGTACAGGGGATAAGTTTTTATTTATGACTCCCAGGGTGGAGTCTCTTCTTTTTTTGTTTTTGATTTATTCTTTGAGACTGCAAAACCTGCGCCGAATACAGCTAAGGCAACAAGGACAATGCCGATAATCATAGGAATAAAGGGACTGATTCTACTGACACTTATCTGTGGTTCGGGATAAAGGTCATCAACCACAACATTGTTCTGAGGAAAAACCTTTTCGGCAGAATCAACTACGATAACAATCGGAATGCCTGTCTGAGCTGTAAATTCATTCAAGGCGTTGTTGACAACCTCATAGTTTAAATCTACAGAAGTGAGATTGACCAGCTTCGGGTCAGCCATATTACTTTGATCGCTTTGAGTATTGAAAGATGTTGCAAGTCCCAAAGTGTTAATCTGCTCCGTCATATCTTTTATGACCTGAGCAAGGTCTGTGTCAAGAGAATAAGCGTAATAATCGTCTATATTCTGATAAAGAGAGGTACCGTAAAGGGTGTCTTCGCCGAACATCTCGTTTATACTGTAGTCAATGTTGTCACCGACCCAGGCAATAGTGTAATAGCCGTCGCAGGCTTCATTTGTAAGGAAAACTAAAAGTATATTATCTTCTACGGCACTTGTATTACCGAAGTATTTCTGATATTTTACATTGGCGTAATCCTGCATTGTTGCTTCATCGTAGATTATACTGTCAACAACTGTTTCTTCACCGTAGCTGATATGGACATTATCTGAGGGTGAAAGCATCCAGAATCCGCCGAAAAGTATAAATAAAGCTATAACCACAGCAGTGAAGCAACCGCCGCCGAAACCGCCGCCTACATAAGTGCGCCTTCTCGGACCGTGGAAAAAGGAACCGTGATGATGTCCGCTGAAATGACCGCCGTGTGAGCCGCCGAATGAACCGCCGTCGTGTGAGCCGCCAAAACTACCGCCGTGTGAACCTCCGAATGAACCACCGCTGAAGCCTCCGCCTCCATGTGAACCACCACCAAAGGAGCCGCCACCAAAACCGCCGCTGCCGCCGCCACCGGGACCTGCCATAAATATCAACTGCCTTTCTTGATTTGTGTTACAGTTTTATTCTATCACTTGTTAGATTTTGTGTCAATAAAAATCCCCTGTACCTTTTCGCAGTACAGGGGATCAGTTCATTTAGTACGTATTTCTTTTATGCCTTGGAGTATATAATTCTTGCATTCCAGGGCTTTTTCTTTGCTTGTGGCGGGAATACCCTCGAGAGGATACTCTGTGCCGAGCTCTTTATACTTATTCACTCCCATAGTATGGTAGGGCAGTACGTCGAGATACTTGAGGTGACTGAGTCTGCCTATAAATCTTCCCAAAGCCATAAGGTCATCGGCAGAGTCCGTAATGCCTTCAATCACTACGTGGCGTATGCAGATTTCTACACCGCTTTCGTCGAGGAATTCTGCAAACTTCAGAATATTCTCATTGCTGTGGCCTGTAAGCTCCTTGTGTTTTTCGGAGTCGATATGCTTAACATCAAGCATCACAAGGTCTGTCATAGAGAGAAGCTGACTGAGCTTCTGATTGTAGCTGTCATTGCCGGGCATATAAGTGATGCCGGAGGTGTCGATGCAGGTGTGAATACCGTGCTCCTTTGCCTTGATGAAAAGCTCAAGGAGAAAATCAATTTGCAGAAGGGGCTCGCCGCCTGTGACAGTGATACCGCCCTTTGAATAGAAAGCCTTATTCTTAAGGTACATAGCTATAAGTTCATCGCTTGATATCTCTGTACCCTGCCGCATTTCCCAGGTGTCGGGGTTGTGGCAGAATTTACATCTCATAGGACAGCCCTGCAAAAAGATTACGAATCTGATACCCGGACCGTCAACGGTGCCGAAGCTTTCAGTGGAGTGAATATAGCCTGTCATTTTTATATTTCGTTATGGAAGGTACGGGAAATAACCTCGTCCTGTTGCTCTTTTGTAAGCTTGATGAAGTTAACAGCATAGCCGCTTACTCTTACAGTGAGCTGGGGATATTTCTCGGGATGTGCCTGAGCATCAAGGAGCGTTTCCTTGGTGAATACGTTTATATTAAGATGATGTCCGCCTTTTTCTACATAGCCGTCTAAAAGGGAGACAAGATTGTCTATCTGACTCTGTGTTGCTGCCATATTTATGACCTCCTTTATGTTTTAGTTGATTTCGTCTGCATCAAGGCCCTCAAAAAGTGTGGGATTAGAGCAAGCACCGCCGATACAGTCAATATCGATATCGCCTGTGAAAATTCTGTCATCTTTACCGAGAGCGCCGGGGATAATTGAGAAGGTATTGGAGATACCGTCCTGAGCGTCAAGGAAGGGGAGCTTTGCAACAGAAGAAAGTGATGCAACTGCACCGTGAGTGTCTCTTCTGTGCATAGGGTTAGCGCCGGGTGCAAAGGCTTCACCGCGCTTTCTGCCGTCAGGTGTTGAGCCTGTAGCCTTGCCGTAAACAACGTTTGAAGTGATTGTAAGAATTGAAGTTGTGGGAATACTGTTTCTGTAGGTGTGGTTCTTTCTTACGTGCTCCATAAAAGCGTGTACAATATCATGGGCGATAGAGTCAACTCTGTCATCGTCATTGCCGTATTTGGGGAAGTCACCTTCAACCTGATAGTCGACAGCAAGACCGTCTTCGTCTCTTATTACTTTAACTTTAGCATATTTGATAGCTGAAAGTGAGTCTGCAACAACGCTCAGACCTGCGATACCCGTTGCAAACCAGCGTGTAACATTCTTATCGTGAAGAGCCATCTGAAGTCTTTCGTAGCAGTATTTATCGTGCATATAGTGAATGATGTTGAGGGTATTCACGTAAACCTCAGCCAGCCAGCGCATCATGGCATCGTATTTTCTCATAACCTCGTCATAGTCGAGATACTCTGAGGTGATAGGCTGGAATTCGGGGCCCACCTGCTTCTTTGTTATTTCGTCAACACCGCCGTTGATAGCGTAAAGAAGACACTTTGCAAGGTTTGCTCTTGCACCGAAGAACTGCATTTCCTTACCGAGTCTCATTGATGATACGCAGCAGGCAATAGCGTAGTCATCACCGTGGGTGAATCTCATAAGGTCATCGTTTTCATACTGGATTGAAGAGGTTTCAATGGACATCTTAGCACAGTAACGCTTGAAGTTCATAGGCAGTCTCTTTGACCAGAGAACTGTGAGATTCGGTTCGGGAGCGGGTCCTAAGTTGTTGAGGGTATGAAGATAACGGTAGGACATCTTTGTTACAAGGTGTCTGCCGTCGATGGCACAGCCGCCGATGGATTCTGTTACCCACTGAGGGTCGCCTGAGAAAAGTGCATTATACTCGGGGGTACGGGCAAATTTGACAAGGCGAAGCTTCATAATGAAATGGTCAACAAGCTCCTGAATTTCTTTTTCAGTGAATACGCCGTTTCTTAAGTCTCTTTCTGCATATATGTCAAGGAAAGTAGATGTACGTCCGAGGGACATTGCGGCACCGTTCTGCTCTTTTACAGCAGCAAGATAACCGAAATAGAGCCACTGGATAGCTTCTTTTGTGTTTCGGGCAGGCTCGGAAATATCATAACCGTAGCTTAAAGCCATTGCTTTAAGCTCCTGGAGAGCACGGATCTGTTCCGAGAGCTCCTCTCTGTCGCGGATAATATGTGAATACATTGCTGAACGGGTTCTTGCCTTCTGTTCAGCCTTGTCTTCAATAAGTCTGTCTACACCGTAAAGAGCAACTCTTCTGTAGTCGCCTATGATTCTGCCTCGGCCGTAAGCATCGGGAAGACCTGTGATGATATGGCTGGAACGGCAAGCTCTCATCTCGGGAGTGTAAGCATCAAAAACGCCTGCATTGTGAGTTTTTCTGTGCACCTTGAAAAATTCGCTGATTTCAGGGTCAACAGTATAGCCGTTGTCAGCACAGGCTTTTTCTGCCATTCTTATACCACCGTAGGGCTGAAGAGAGCGTTTGAAGGGCTTGTCTGTCTGGAAGCCCACTATCTTTTCTTTATCTTTATTGAGATAGCCGGGGCCGTGAGAGGTGATTGTTGAAATGATCTTGGTATCCATATCGAGGACGCCGCCTTTTTCGCGTTCCTGCTTTGATAAATCCAATACCTGTTCCCACAGATCAAGGGTATCCTGAGTGGGGCTCTCAAGGAAAGCTTCATCGCCGTCATAGGGCACGTGATTGTGCTTAATGAAACTTCTTACATTGATTTCTCCGACCCACGTACCGTGTTCAAAACCTTCCCAACCATCATATACTCTCTTACTCATTGCATAGTCTCCTGATTCTAAAAATTTCACAAGCTTATTATACAACAAAATGTCGGTATTTTGAATGGTAAAATCTAAATTTTTTAAAATTTGTTAAGCTGTATAAAAAAGAGAGTGAAAGTAGGCGGTTTTGTCATTAAGTTTACGAATTTGAAGGTA
>JAZSGK010000180.1:0-6738 GCA_045532695.1 Acutalibacteraceae bacterium | reverse complement strand
ATGTGAACTTATGGGGGTAGCAAGTTATAGTGATACCGGAACTCTGATACTGGCGTTCATCATAGTGCTTATGCTGATACCTCTGATAAGTGCACCGTTGGTATACAGATTTACAAAAGAAAAAGAGGATTAATTACAACTATATGCAAAAAGACGGCCGAATCACCGACCGTCTTAATTTTTGCTTGCTTATTTCATCATTCTTCTGATTACGGCTTCGCAATCTGCCTTGTCCATAATCTTGGGAACGGGATAAAGAGGATTACCCTCTTTGAGAGCTCTTTCAACAATAACGGGGATATCCTTTTCCTGAACCATATCGAATCCGTCGGGGATATTCATATTCTTGTTGAGAGTCTTGATAGCTTCGATGAATGCTTCTGCCTTTTCCTTGTCGGTACCGTCAGTCTTTACGCCTGCGATAGTAGCGAGTCTAGCAAGACGCTTGTGAGCTGTTTCACCGTAGTACTCGAGAACATAGGGAAGAATTACAGCATTTGCAAGACCGTGAGGTACGCCGTACTGACCGCCAAGGTTGTGAGCGATAGCGTGTACATAACCGACATAAGCTCTTGTGAATGCCTGGCCTGCATAGAAGGAAGCCTTGAGCATATTGTCTCTTGCAACGATATCCTTACCGTCGTTATAAGCCTTTTCGATGTTTTCGAAAATCATCTTTGTTGCCTTTTCGGCATAAGCTTCTGTTGACTTGACGTTGCTCTTACCGATATAAGCTTCAACAGCGTGAGTAAGTGCGTCCATACCTGTTGTTGAGGTAATGTGAGGAGGAAGACCTACTGTAAGCTCGGGGTCAAGGACTGCAAAACGGGGCTTAAGTCTGATGTCGTTGATAGCATTCTTTTCGTGAGTTGCTGTGTCTGTTACAACAGCGGCGAGAGTTGTCTCTGAACCGGTACCTGCTGTAGTGGGTACAGCGAAGAAGGGAGGAAGCTTATGATGAAGCTTGAGAACACCTCTCATCTTTCTTACTGAAATTTTGGGGTTTGTAACACGTGCTGCTGCAGCTTTTGCGCAGTCCATAGGTGAGCCGCCGCCGAAAGCGATAACGCCCTGACAGTTGTTGTCAACATAGAGCTGACGGGCATCTTCGATGTTTTCGATTGAGGGGTTGGGCTGTGTGCCGTCGTATACAACGTATTCAACGCCTGCCTTGTCAAGCTCCTCAAAGAGAGAATCAAGAAGATGGATACCCATAAGACCCTTATCGGTTACGATGAGAACCTTGCTCAGACCCTTGCTCTTGATGAATTCGGGGAGCTTTCTGATAGCGCCGGGACCCTCAAGAAGTGTGGGCTCTGACCAGTCAAAGATGCACATAGCAACTCTGAAGGTCTGCTGATAAACTCTGAAAAAGGCTTTTTTAATTTGCCACATATCAGTTCATCCTTTCAAGTATAATATAGTAACTTCAATTTTACTATTATTTGCCTTTTATTTCAAGTGCTTAAGGTAAAGTTTTGTACCATAAAAAGAAAAATTGACAAAAATTACTGCTTTCGGCGGGGATATTTTGCTCTTTTAGGGTTAAAACTATATGAGGACACAGAAAAAGTGTCTCAAAGGAGAATGATTATGTCACAGGAAAAACATCAGAAGCAATCCAGAAGAGAGAGCACAAACACTTATGCAGTCAACCCTCAGAAGTCTGCCGATCCTCCTCAGCCTCAGGGTAAAAACTGCAACTGCGAAAACAGCAAGCAGAGAAACAATAATATGAAATAAGCTTTCTCTTAGTTAGGGTTACGGTTTTCCGTAACCTTAATTTTTTATGACGATTGCGGTTTTTATTTGACTTGATATGTGTATATATGCTATACTTATAGCGAAAAGATTGATATTAAATTAATTATTTCTACATAGATTGTTAATCCCTCTATTTTAATATGGTATGCCTTGTGCATATACAACCAGGAGGACAAAGTGAAAGATTTAAATAAATATATAAATGCCGTTATGGACTTTTTAGACAATATAGTCGAGAAGATAAACAGCATCGGCTTTCTTAACATAAATCCGGCCAAAAAGACCCTTGCAATAGTATTTACTGTGGCTGTTGTGCTTATTGCTACAGTTTCAGGTGTTATGGTAATAAGCGAAATGACTGCCGAGGACCCTACAGTGCCCTCAGACAATGAAGAAATTACAGAGCCCGCGGTATCTTTTGTGTCGGACAGTCAGAAGCTTTGCGGAAACTTCCTTTTTGCGCTTACCTATGACGAAAAGATAAGTCTCCTTGGCGTTATCCGTGCGGACTCTGCCGATAAATCAATGAAGGTATCCTTCCTTTCAGGGGATACATACTGCTCTTTCAACAATCTCAGCGGTACGATGAATGAGCATTATAAAAACGGCGGAGTGACAGAGCTTTTATGGGCGGTGGGCGAATATGCCAATATCAGCATAGAGAGATATCTCATGGCAGATGAAAGCACCTTTACGGCTCTGCTTGATCATATAGGTGAAATGACTGTAGACCTCGAGCACGATGTGGTCTGCGGACAGGACGCAGCAAGCTTTATTATCGAAGAGGGACATCAGACTCTGATCCCGGCTATGATGGCAAAGTACTTCTATTATCTTTGTGAAAATCAGCCTACCTACAATGACGAAATTATTGACACAATGGGTCTTTACTGCAAGGATCTTTTCTGCAGCGGCGATGAGGAAAAAACTAAGAACAACTTCGATTATATGATAAGCTGCATAGAGACTAATATTTCGGCTCTCGATTTCAATAACTACAAGACCCCGATTCTTGCTCTGGCAGATCCGCAGGTTCTTGACAATATGATTATTGAAGAGGACATTTCTTCTCTTAAATAACAATATAATTAATACAGTTAAGTGTATACCGGTACTTTTGTGCCGGTTTTACTGCTTTTATCCGTTAAAGTGCACTAAAAAACAGGTGTTTTTCGGTCATAAATAACATAGTTTGCTATTTTTATCTGTTACTATTGAAATTCTTGCGATTTTAGTATAAAATAACCATATAATCAAGATAATTATATCTTTTATATAGATAATTTTGGAGGTTTTGTATGAATTATACCCTTACAAAGAAACAAGCAAAGGATCTTATTTCAGGTAAGCTCTCACATTACTACGGTGTTTCAACTCAGGAAGCAACTGACGAACAGTACTACAAGGCTGTTGCTCTCGTTGTCAGAGAGCTTATGCACGAAGGCGTGCGCGAATTCAGAGCTGAAGCAAACAACGTAAATTCAAAGAAGATTTATTATCTCAGCATGGAATTCCTTATGGGCCGTTCACTCAAGAACAACCTTTTCAACCTTAATCTTACTAAGGTTTTCGCCGATGCCCTCAAGGATTTCGGTATTAAACTTGACAGACTTTATGACTGTGAGCCCGACGCAGGTCTCGGTAACGGCGGCCTCGGCAGACTTGCTGCCTGCTATCTTGACGGTCTTGCAACTCAGGGCTACTACGGTATGGGCTACAGCATTCTCTATGAGTGCGGTATCTTCAAGCAGAAGCTTATTGACGGCTGGCAGACTGAGCTTCCCGACTTCTGGCTTCCCGGCGGCGAGGTATGGCTTGCTCCCAGAGAAAAGGATACTGTAACAGTACGCTTCGGTGGTGAAGTAGTTGATAACTGGGATAACCAGTACCACAGCGTAGAATACAGAAATACAAACGATATTATCGCTGTACCTTATGATATGTTCGTAAGCGGTAAAGACGGCAGAGGTATTTCAATTCTCCGCCTCTGGAAAAGTAAGGCACCTTCACTTGATATGCATCTTTTCGATCAGGGACAGTATATGAAGGCTGTTGAACAGCAGGCTATGGCTGAGGTTATCAGCAAGGTTCTTTATCCTGCAGATAATCACTATGAAGGTAAGAGCCTCAGACTCAAGCAGCAGTACTTCCTTGTTTCTGCTTCGGTACAGGATATCGTAAGCCGTCACCTTCGCCATTTCGGCAGTGTTGACAACCTTGCAGAAAAGAATGCTATCCACATCAACGATACACATCCCACACTCTCAATTCCCGAGCTTATGAGAATTCTTCTCGACGAGTGCGGCTACGGCTGGGACGATGCATGGAATATTGTTACAAAGGCTACAGCTTACACTAACCACACAGTAATGAAGGAAGCTCTCGAATGTTGGAGTGAGGATCTTGTAAGAAGCCTTCTTCCCAGAATCTATCAGATCATCAAGGAAATCGACAACAGATACCGCAGCTATATCTGGAACACAACCTTCGATGCAGGTAAGGTTGAAGAGATGGCTGTTATTTCAGGCGGTGTTGTAAAGATGGCTAACCTTTGTGTTGCTACCTGCCACAGCGTCAACGGTGTATCTGCTCTTCACTCACAGATTCTTAAGGATACAATCTTCAATTCCTACTACAATCTTACTCCCGACAAGTTCAAGAATGTAACTAACGGTATTGCTCACAGACGTTGGCTCTGCCAGGCAAACCCCGAGCTTACAGCTTATGTAACAGAGCTTATCGGCGACGGATTTATCTATAATGCAGACGAGCTTGAAAAGCTTAAGAAGTTTGCAAATGATAAGAAGGTCCTCAAGAATATTGAAAAAATAAAAACAAACAACAAGAAGGCATTCGCTGCTTATGTAAAAGAGAAGACAGGTGTTGAGCTCAATCCCGATTCAATCTTTGACGTACAGGTAAAGAGACTTCACGAATATAAGCGTCAGCATCTCAATGCTCTTCAGATTGTTGCAAGATATCTTGAAATCAAGGAAAATCCCGATGGCGACTATGTGCCTCACACATACATCTTCGGTGCAAAGGCAGCTTCAGGCTACGTTATGGCTAAGAAGATTATCTCCTTTATCTGCGCTCTTGCTGATCTTATCAACAATGATCCAGATATGAGAGGCAGACTCAAGGTTGTCTATCTCGAAGACTATAATGTAACTATGGCCGAAAAGCTTATGCCCGCTGCCGATATCAGCGAACAGATTTCACTTGCAGGTACAGAGGCTTCCGGTACAGGTAATATGAAGCTTATGATCAACGGTGCACTTACCCTCGGTACTCTTGACGGTGCAAATGTTGAAATTCACGAAGCTGTTACAGCTGAAAATATGTTCCTATTCGGTATGACAACACCCGTAGTAAACGACCTTAAGAGAAGGGGTTATCAGCCTTCAAGCTACCTCGGCGGCAACGCTGAGCTCAGAAAGGTTATCGCTTTTGTTCAGGGCGGTATCAACGGTAAGCAGTTCCCTGAAATTGCAAATATCGTTAACCATGACCCCTATATGGTGCTTGCTGACTTCGCTGATTACAGACTCGCTCAGAAGAAGATCGACGAAGTATGGAAAGACAGAGAAACATGGAACAGAATGTCTCTTCTCAATACTGCAGGTGCAGGCCGTTTTGCAACTGACCGCGCAATCAATGACTATGCAAGAGATATCTGGAACACTAAGCCTGTGAGATAAAAATGTATTCTTTAGCAATATTCGATCTTGACGGCACACTTCTTGATACCCTGAGCGATCTTCATACATCTGTAAATTTCGCTCTCAGGTCTTTCGGTTTTCCTGAAAGAACAATTGATGAAGTAAGAACATTCATCGGCAACGGTGTTGTAAAGCTTATGGAGCGCTCAACTCCCGGCGGAACTGATAAGAAAACACAGACAGAGTGTCTTGATGCTTTCAGGGTTCATTACTTGGAGCATATGTCAGATACAACGGCACCCTTTGCAGATGTCTCAGAGCTTTTAATGAGGCTCAGAGAAAAAGGAATAAAAATCGCTGTAGTTTCCAACAAGCTTCACAAAGCCGTTGAAGAGCTCTGCGAAAGCTACTTTCCGGGTCTTATTGACAAGGCTGTGGGAGTATCTGTGGAAGAGGAGAGGAAGCCTTCACCTATCAATGTAATCAAGACGGCAGAGTACTTTAAAACTGAACTCGAAGACTGCATATATATCGGCGACAGTGAGGTCGATGTGCAGACGGCACACAATGCGGAGCTTAAGTGCATTGGTGTGACATGGGGTTTCAGAAGCAGAGAGAGTCTGCTGGAAAACGGCTGCGATTTTATTGCAGAGACAGCTGATGAGGTATACGGGCTTATAACAGAATAAGCAAAGTTTTGGTCAAGCTTTTACAAAGGCTTGCGAGGTGAGGAGCAGAGCTCCGCAAAGACAAAAGATTAAGGCAACCCCAAATTAAAAGGGTTGCCTTATTGTTTGCAATAAGCCAAAGCTGACATTTTTTTGAAGCCTGATAAAGAGGTGAGAGAGGGCTCCGTGAAATCGCTTCGGGCGATTTCCGAGAGTGCCTTAAGGGCACTCTCGCGCCGTTCACGGCGACGGAGCCCCCGTAGCTTATTTCCTCATCTCACTGCAAAACCGCCTTCCGCAAGGGAAGGCGGTCAATTTTATTATCAATACATCAGATAACCTGCAAGGTAGGAAAGTCCTGTTTCAACAAGATATGCCACAAGTACGGCTATCATTGATGTGCCGCCGTTTTTGGCAAAATAGGTGATTTTCTCTCTTACGGTAGTGAAATTCATTGCAAGGTTTATGTTTTTAACGATGTAGTTTTTATAAAGTCTGTTAGCGAAAAGTCCGCTGATTATATGCATCAGAATCGTCATACCGCTTACGAATATTGCCGGAATCATAAGAGACTGAAGCTGTGTAATTGTTTCCATAAAAGCTGCTTCTGACATGGTTTCGGCATTAGCGAGGAATGATTCGTA
>JAZSGK010000089.1:0-5714 GCA_045532695.1 Acutalibacteraceae bacterium | reverse complement strand
TCTCTCTGCCATAAATCCCATGAGAGGACATTGTCCTGATGAAGTCCCTTGCCCATATCGTGGAAGAAGCCGTCAGCCTTCATTTCAACCTCATAGCCGCAATCGCACCTGAGGTTGTTGCCCTTGCTGTGCATTGTGCCGACCTTTTTGCATTCGGGGCACACATAGAGGACTCTTTCAACACACTCGGCAAGATTCTCACCGCTGTAGTCCTGAGGATTCTTTCTCTGCTCCTCGTAAACGTTTACATAGGTGTCACGGCGGATGATTTCCGTTACTTCCTTTACTGAGAGCTTTGCAAGCTCCTCGGGGCTGTATTCATTTACAAAGTGACCGATGATGGGGCCCTTTCTGGGACTCTCTGCCCAGCGGGGTTTTCTTAAGTAGCCGCCTACAAACTTGTAGGTTACGAGAGCTGCACCGCTTTCCTTTACAAGCTTACCTGTATGCTCGGAAATAAAGCCTGTCTGACCGTTGGAGGTCATAGCACCCTCAGCGTGAAGACCTACGGGGATACCTGCACGGAGATTACGCTTGATATCTTCATTGATAAACTCCGAGGGCTTCTCTCTGTATTTGATGATAACGCCGCCGATCTTTGTGAAAAGCCAGCTGGCCTTCATTCTCAGTACATGGTCGCTTGAAACGAATCTTACATATCTCTTGAGAGCAGCCATTTCATAACCCGGGTCAAAGGACTCTGTATGGTTACAGATGAGTATAAATGTTTTGTGCTCAGGCTTGCGGTACTCAAGATGAACATTATTGTCATTGATAACCTTTTTCTTGAGAAGGTTTATAAGTGTCATTGTAACTGTCGCATTGAAGCGGTAACCCTTACGTGTCTGTCTTATTTCTTTATTCATGCTTTCACCGCCTCTTTTTCAGCTTCTTCTCTCTCTGCCTCTTCTTCAAGTGAGTGATAGGCAACCTTACCTACGAGAGTCTTGGGAAGCTCGTCTCTGAAAATAATTTCCTTGGGTCTTTCGAATACGTCGAGATATTCCTTACAGTGAGCCAGAATGCTCTGCTTTGTCTCTTCGCTCTTTTCTACGCCCTGGTTGAGAACGATGTATGCTCTTACTCTCTGCATCTTATAGGGGTCCTTTACACCGATAACACAGCAGTAGTCAACATCAGGGTGCTTGTCAATCATATTTTCAATCTGTGAGGGATAAACATTGTATCCGCTTGTAACGATGAGTCTCTTCATTCTCTGCTTGAAGTATACGAAGCCCTCTTCGTCCATATAGCCTGCGTCACCTGTGAAGAGCCAGCGTGTGCCCTTTTCGTCGGTACGCATTGTCTTTGCATTTTCTTCTTCGGCGTCCTTATAGCCGAGCATAAGTGTGGGGCCTGTGATGATGATTTCGCCCATTTCTCCTACGGGCAGGAAGTTGAAGGTACCCGGCTCAACTATACGGTACTCAGTATCACGAAGGGGAAGACCGATTGAACCGACCTTAGCTCTGTCGTTGGGAGTTACGCATGAAGCGGTTACACACTCTGTAAGACCGTAGCCCTCACGGATCTGAAGGTTTGCATTGTGGTCCTTGAAGAACTTGTCAGCTCTCTTCTTAAGCTCGGGACTCAGAGCGTCACCGCCGCTGAATACACCGATGAGGAATGAGAGATCCGCACCCTCGAAAATATCAACTTTGAGGAGTGCTTCAAAGAGGGTGGGTACGCCTGCGATGAAGTTGGGCTTATGCTTGAGTACGTCTTTAGCATAGCTTTCCTTGGTGAACTGAGGAATGAGGATACACATAGCACCGTTTTCGAGAACTGTGTGGATGCCGATACCAAGACCGAAGCCGTGGAAAATAGGCATAACTGAAAGGAATTTACAGCCGTAGTCAAGGTTACAGCCTGAAATCTCAGCAACCTGCATACCCAGGCAGTTGAAGTTCCAGTCGGAAAGGTAAATTCCCTTGGGGGTACCGCTTGTACCGCCGCTGTAAAGGATAACAGCTGCCTTATCCTTGCTGAATTCTACGGGGGGAAGCTGCACGCCTGCACCTGTTTTAATGAAGTCTGACCATACAAGACCGCCCTTGCCGGGGAATTTGAGGTTCTGTCTGTTTTTGAGATATTTGAAAGCAACAGCCTTGATAAAGGGAAGCTCCTCCTGAATTCTTGCTACGATGATTTTTACATCGTTCTTGGCTTCCTTTACGGACTTCTCAACCTTTTCATAGAACTGATCGAGTGTGAGAATCATCTTGCTTTCTGAATAGTCGAGATAGAAGGTGATGTTCTTGCCTGAGGAGAGGGGGTGCACCATATTGGCAATAGCGCCGATTCTGTTAAGAGCATAAAGGCAGATAACAGCCTGAGGTGTGTTGGGCATACAGATTGTAACAACATCATCTTTACCGATGCCTGCTTTGAGAAATGCGCCTGCCGCAAGCTCGATTTTTTCCACAAAGGTTCTGAAAGTTGTGTATTTACCCATAAAGTTAAGGGCAGGTGCATCGGGTACACGCTTAGCGGAAGCGGCAATAGCACCGAACATTGTTGTTTCGGGATAAGGATGACTTACGGGAGTCAAATCTATTTCGGGAAAATTCATTCTGACCTCCAAATTGTTAAATAAGCATAATACTTCATTATATTTACAGTGGATAATTATATAGGGAAATTATAATTTTTGTGTTAACACAGTTTGAATATATCCCTTATAAAGATTACGATTTTTTAACTTTTAGTTCCCAAAAAGAAAAATCGCTATACAGAGGTCTGCATAGCGATAAATATGAGAAAAAAATGCGCTGAAAACAGCTCTTTTATCTGCTGTTGGCGGTTTCAACCATTGTGAAGTAGAAATCCTCAAATGATGTGGGGTAGTCCTCGGTACCGCAGAAATCCAGATGATCCGTACCCATAAGAGGGTCCATATAGTACCATCTGCCTTTGTGTATTTTCTGTCCCTTCTTCACAGCATCGGTATAGTATGTGGCTGTCTGTTCGTCGCAGAGCGGATAAAGAGCCGAGGCGAGGGGCACAACGCCGTCGTGAAGGAGCCAGTTTCCTTCCATCTTAGTTCCGTCAAAGGTTCCGCCTGCGCTGATGCCTAAAAAGAAAGAGGTAAATCCGAAAACCGTTGCGGCGGAAGAAACAAGCTTCTGTCTGCCCGTGAGAGAGGAAGCTTCTGTGGCGACGGCAGAATATGAATAGTAATAAGTTTTATCTGAAAGACGGATTGTTTTATTGAGCTCTCTTGCTCCGCCGATGGTTAAATCATAATAGCTGTTGTCCTTTGAGCCGGCATAACGGAATATTCTTACGGGGTTGATAACAGTGCGTCGGGCGCTCTGCTTGGGAGTAAGACCGAAATGTGACATCTGTAAGGACACCATCCACAATTTATCACCCGTAAGCATACCCATAAAATTATAGTAAGAGCCCAGGAGAAAATGTGAAAATCCGTTGCCGAAAAACTGGTTCATAAGAGGAGTGCCGTTATGGGGTGATGACAGTGTGATACAGGAGTGAACACTGTTGTGACCGCCTCTGAAAAGGGGGCTGGTGGTTTCTTTTGTTGCCGCAACCTCTTTCTCTGAGCCGTAAGCCATAAGAGAAGTGAAAAGTCTTATGGTTGCACCGCCGAAGGAATGTCCCACAAGGTTGATTTTGTTTGCGGGATTCCATGTCTTACCCATAAGAGGTTTGCCTGCATAGGAAAAACCGTAGCGATCGTGGTTGTGCTCCTTTGAATGGACCTCTCCGTAGTCGGTAACTGTACCCGTCAGCTGAGCGTAAAGCTCACAGGCTCTGTCCCAGGCACTGTTGAAGGGTCCCACCTGAGCGGCATAGGCTTTTACACCCTGACTGTTTAATATTTTTATCATGTCCGTATTGCTTTTGCCGTAACCGCCGCCCCAGTAGGGGTCTTCTTCATATTCGGGGTTTGCGGCTCCCCAACCTGCCATACCGTGAACAAAAACATAGGGGTAATCAGTTTTAAAGGAAGATTTATTGATGCTACGAGAGAGGGAATAAGACGCTCCTGCAGGCATAGCTGCAATGCCTGTGAGCAAGGCAAGGGAAAGGAAAATTGCTGAAAAACGTATTATTATTTTCATAAGGAATCCTCTCTTTGATTTACAAGATTAAGCTTCGGTTGCGTTTCTCTGCACTGACCTTTTTCAAGGCTTTCATCTGCTGTTGGCAGTTTCAACCATTGTGAAGTAGAAATCTTCAAATGATGTGGGATAGTCCTCGGTGCCGCAGAAATCGAAGTGGTCCATGCCCACCATAGTGTCAAGGTAGTACCATCTGCCTTTTTCTATTGCTTTTCCGCTTGCAAGGGTATCCTCGTAGTCAGCGGCAGTGTCCGCGTCAGTATCGGGATAAAGAGCAGAGGCAAGAGGTACAATGCCGTCATTTACTGCCCAGTTGCCTTCGATTTTTATGCCGTCAATTGTAAGACCTTCGGTAATGGCAATCATTGTCGATGAGGGCTTGAAAATAGTGTTGACAGTGTCAATGGGCTGCTGTCTGCCGAAAAGACCGGTAGGCTCGGTTGCGGCAGTTGAGTAGGAATAGTAATAGGTGTCGGGAGCAGTCTTTATTGTCTTGTTGAGCTCGTGGGCACCTGCAAGAGTCATATCGTAGCCGCAGTGGTCATCGGACTTGAAGAAGCTCCAGATTTTAAGGGGATTGAACTTCGCTTTTTCTTCGCTCTCTTTGGGAGTCAGACCGAAGTGGCCGAATTTAAGAGAGAAAACACCGTAGGTGTCGCCCTTGGTACAGCCTAAAATATGAGCTGCACAGGCTATAGCGAAAAGGGGTATCTTTGTATCGACAAGGTAGTTTGAAACCTGAGAGCCGTTATGGGGAGCTGAGAGGGTGATGCAGGAGTGTACGCTCTTGTGACCGCCCTTGAAAAATTCGCTTGTATCCTTGCCTGTTGCGGCAACTTCTTCTTCAGAGCCGAAAGCCATAAGAGAAGTGAAAAGTCTTACGGTTGCACCGCCGAAGGAATGACCGACGAGGTTGATTTTGTCATTTAAATCCCAGGGCTCGCCCATAGTAGCCTTGCCCACATAGCTGATGCCGAATCTGTCATGATTGTGAGCCTTGGCGTGAGCCTCACCGTAGTCGGTAACTGAACCTGTCAGCTGAGCGTAAAGCTCGCAGGCTCTGTCCCAGGCGCTGCTTAAGGGACCGACTGAGGGCGCATATGCCTTTACACCCTGCTCGTTGAGAATTCTTATCATATCGTTTTCAGAGCCGGGGAGAAGATTGCCGCCCCAATAGGGTGATTCGCTGTAATAGGGGTCTGTTGTACCCCAACCGCCCATACCGTGAACGAAGATATAGGGGTAGTCGGTCTTGAAAGCGTCTGTGTTGAGCTTTCCGGGAAGCGTATCAGCTGCCTGAGCGGGGATAACTGCAAAGCTCAGAAGCATTGTGAGAGATAAAACAAGTGCTGCGATTTTTTTCATAGTGATTCTCCTTTACTTTCTTTTTATAAGCATCAGTTCGTCGGGGGTGATTTCTCTGCACTGACCTTCTTCAAGGCTTTCGTCAAGAGAAAGCTCACCCATTTTTACACGCCTGAGGAAAACTACCTTATTCCCGAGAGCGGCAAACATACGCTTGACCTGATGATACTTACCCTCGCAGATTTTAATTTCTGCCATAGGGGTATCACTGTCGAGTGCTTTCACTTCAGCTTCAAGGCAAAGGGTGCCGTCTTTAAGCTCGAT
>JAZSGK010000070.1:0-9153 GCA_045532695.1 Acutalibacteraceae bacterium | reverse complement strand
TTCCTCTGCGTTTTTGTTTTGGCAGAGTATCTCTTGGGTTGGGTAATAATTTTGTAATTTTATACCAAAAACCTCTTGGTTATTTTGTATAAAAATTGAATTGACAGTGCAAAAGTTTTGTTATATAATTATCATTACAGTTATAAGTGTCATTGTAATTGTTTATCATAATATGCCCGATAGCTTAAAGAAGAGCGTTGATTACAAAGGGCCGGTGCAATTCCGACAGGGGCAATATAAATCAAGAGAGGTATAAAACCATGTACGAAGACAAAACACTCAAATGTAAGGAATGCGGGGCTGACTTTATTTTTTCGGCCGGTGAACAGGAGTTCTATGCTGAAAAAGGTTTCCAAAATGAGCCTCAGCGTTGCAGAGATTGCCGTAACGCTCGTAAAAATGCTGCCAGACCTGCTCGTGAGACATTCACAGCTACTTGCGCAAGCTGCGGCGGTGAAGCTGTAGTTTATTTCAAGCCCACAGAGGGCAGAGATGTTTTCTGCGATGCATGTTTTGCAAAAAAGAAGGAAGAAAACGCATAAGTTAATCAATAAATAATGAATGTGACGTCGGGAAAGAGATTTCCCGACTTTTCTTTTTGTGCATAACAACGAAACAGAGAGGGCTAAAGTGATATTGTTGTACAAAAAATGTTAATAAATTTCGCATAGGATTGCAAAATTACTGCAACAAGTGTACAATAAGTGAAACATATAAAAAAGGAGAGGTTTTATGAGAACAAACTTTTTATTAAAAATAGTGGGTCTTTTACTTGCTATAATTACGCCGTTGTTGTCAATAGTCAGCATCGATGTAACAGAGCCCTTTGACAAGGAAATAGAAATTGCCTTGGAGAAAGCCGGCGGTTATATCAAGGGTGTCTGCCACGCTGAGCCGGATTATGAGCTTATCAAAGAGGCTAATATCGAGTGGTTCCGCGATGATATTCCATATCCCTTCGGTGCAAACGGCAAAACAACAAAATCATACCGACTTTGGAAAAAGCAGGCAAAGAAATATGCTAAGCAGGGTATCAAAATTTTCGGTGTAACACCGTATCCCGAAGATTTTATTGAAATGGGTCTTGATCCGAGAAATCCCGAAAACAGAGAAGCAATTCAGGATGTTGCCCGTTTTTATGTCAAGGACCTTCAAGGAATTGTAGGTGCTTTTCAGATTACAAACGAAATGGGTGTAGACCGCTTTACAGAGCCTCTTACAATGGAGGAGGCAAGTGAGTTTATAGGTATGCAGCTTGAGGCTATGTACCCCGAAAGAGGCGATATCCTTATCGGCTATAATATGACAGCTCAGTCACTTTTCCCCTCACCATTACCTATACTTATGAGAGAATACCACAAATACTGTGACTACGTAGGTATGGATATTTATATGGGCTGCTTTGAGCCTGTGATGAAAAATGCAAATCTGGTTATCCCCATTCTCGGTATTGTCAGGCAGCTTACAGGTAAGCCTGTTATTCTTTGCGAGTTCGGATATATAGGTCTCGGTGAGCCTAAGACCGACGCTGAGAAAAAAGAGATTCTTCAGAAATACGGCTATAGCTCAGAAAAAGAAGCAAGAGCAAACATTGATGATTTCATAAGCAATCTGCCTGAAGACCTGAGAAACGAGTTTGATATATATGCAGACGAAACACCCGAATACAGAGCAAATCTTATGTTTGACGGTGAATTCTCTAATCACTTATACTGTGAGCTTCAGGACGGCTTCGGACTTTACGGCTTTCCTCATACTCACGAGGGACAGGCTGACTTCTTCAGCTACACCCTTCCCAAAATACAGAAGCTTGACTATGTAATCGGAACCATTGTTTATTGCTGGGCTGATAGCGGCGACTGTTATGTCTGCGGTCAGGAGGACTGCCCCGTTGAAACAAAGTGGGGTCTCGTAGACAGTGAGGGTAATCCCAAGCCGGCTTATTACGCCGTTCAGGAGGCCTTCTCCGATGTAAAGGAATACGAATTCGAAGTTGGCGATAAGCGTTTTGAAATAAGCGTATCCAAGAAATAATGATAAAACCTCAGCAGGTGAAGTACTTGCTGAGGTTACTTTTTTTTACTCTATCTCTCCGCCGCCGACAACTGTATCACCGTCATATAAAACCACTGCCTGACCTTTTGTAACGGCTCGCTGCGGTTCGTCGAACAGGACTCTCAGGGTGTTTTCATCTTCCTGAGTAACTGTTGCCCACTGAGCTTCGTGGCGGTATCTTATTTTAGCCTTCACCCGCATAGGCTCAGTGATTCTTTCAACTGAAATAAGGTTTATATTTTCAGCTGTAAGCTCCTTTGAAAAAAGCTCCTCGTTGTCACAGAGTGTGACAGTGTTGCTGTCGGGATCAATATTCTTTACAAAGGCAGGCTTGCCTAATGCGATGCCAAGTCCTTTGCGCTGACCGATTGTATAATTAATGATGCCCTGATGTTCTCCCAGTACCTTTCCGCTTGTGTCTATGAAGCTGCCTTTAGGATAAGTCTTGTTTACTTTTCTTTGAATATATCCGGCATAGTCACCGTCGGGGACAAAGCATATATCCTGGCTGTCACGCTTTTTCGCATTGATGAGGTTGAGACTTTCTGCTATAGCACGAACTTCGTCTTTTGTCATACCGCCTAAAGGGAAAATGGTGTGGGAGAGCTGATTTTGTGTGAGGGTATAAAGGAAATAGCTTTGGTCCTTTTTTTCATCAAGGCCCTTTTTCAGAAGATATCTGCCTGTTTCTTTGTCAAACTCAATTCTTGCATAGTGTCCCGTTGCAATAAAGTCGAAGCCCATTTCAATAGCCTTGTCAAGCATAGCACCAAATTTAAGATGCTTATTGCAGACAATGCATGGGTTGGGAGTGCCGCCTGCTTCATAGGTCGAAATGAAGTTTCCTATGACCTTTTCAGTAAACTCATTTCTCAGGTCAAAAACGTGAAACGGTACATTCATTTTCTTTGCAGCCTCTTCAGCGTCGCTTACATCTAAAAGGGTGTTTTCACCGCTGCAGAAAAGACAGTTGACACCGGAAACATCGTAGTGGCTGTCTTTAAGCAGGCTGACAGACAATGTGCTGTCAACGCCTCCGCTCATACCTACTAAAACCTTCTTTTGCATATTACCACCTCACTTTGGTTTCTTCTGTGATTTTATCATAAGTGAAGAGGATAGTCAATAAAAAAGCACCAAGGAAAATCCTGGTGCTGAGAATGCAGAAACGATATTTTACAGTGCTTTCAAGAGCCGGCAGGAAGTTACAGCAGGAAACAGCAGGCGGCTCCGCGAAATCGCCCTGCGGGGCGATTTCAGAAAGCAGCCCGCAGGGCTGCTTTCGCGCCGGACTGCGTCCGGCTGCGGAGCCGCCGAACCTCTTCCTCGGACTAAAAATCAAGCTGCTCGTCCGTCAGCTCCTCTGCATTGATGTAGGGTAGTATTACAGTGAAATCTGTATAATCGGTTGTGCTTTTAGCTCTTATTGAACCGCCGTGAAGCTCAGTTATCTGCTTGGCGATAGCGAGTCCGAGACCTGAGCCGCCTGTTGAAGTGCCTCTCGAAGAATCAGCTCGGTAGAATTTTTCAAAGAGTCTTTCCAGTTTTTCGGGAGATATTACATCGCTCTTGTTGCGGAACTTGATAATGACTTTATCCCGTCTTATTCTCGCACCTATTCTTATCATTGTGTTTTCGTAGGAATAGTTTACAGCATTTTTAAGAAGATTGTCAAAAACACGGGCTATTTTATCTGAGTCAGCAAACATAACTATATGCTCAATAATATCGATATCGACTGTAAGATTCTTTTCAGAAAGCATCGGATAGAACTCGTCTGTTATCTGTGCAATCATCATATTGAGATCGATACGGTTTCTTTCGAGATTTACGGTGTTTATGTCAAAGCGTGTTATTTCAAAGAACTCGGTTATGAGCTGCTCGAGGCGGTAAGCCTTATCGAGGGCAATGCCGATATATTTTGCTTTCTGAGCCGTCGTAAGCTCGGGACACTCATCAAGAAGAGTGAGGTAGCCGATTACAGAAGTAAGAGGGGTTTTCAGATCGTGGGCGAGATACATAACAAGATCGTTTTTCTTGCTTTCTGCTTCAGCGGCGGCCTGCTTGCTTCCTATTACGTCAAGACGCATATCGCGTAGTCTTATTTCAACATCTGAATAGCTTTTTGGGAAAGACATAAACTCCGCATCTTCACTGCTTATGGCGTCGAGACTCTGATATGTCTTGTTAAAAAGCGACAGAGTAATGATGCTGTAAAGAAAGCAGTTGAAAATAAAGATACAAAGGAAAGAGGGGATTATCAGCAGATAGCTTCTCGAAAACAGAAAGGCTTCAACCTCTTTGCCGAAGAGTTTTATAAGCAAAGGACCGATAATATCTGTATAAAGGTCAGGCCATTGCAAAAGAAACAGATATATTATTATGTAAGCAACAACCAGAACCAGCAGACAAATTCCGTTGTATTTTAAGAAGTCGCCGACAATTCGCAGGGCGATATTTTTAGTCTGTTTTCTCTTTTTAGTTTTCTTTTTTATTTCAGTGGTCTTTTTCAATTTTATATCCAACTCCCCATACAGTTTTTATAAACTTCGGATTCTTTGGCTTTTCATGCATTTTTTCTCTTATTCTTCTTATGTGTACCATAACGGTGTTACTGCTGTCAAGATATTTTTCTTCCCATACAGACTCAAAAAGTTCCTGAGTTGAAACAACCTTGCCGGCATTTTTGCAAAGCATGCTGATTATACGGAATTCAATAGGTGTAAGGTCAAGTGTTTCACCGTAAAGCTTGCAGGTGTGAGTGCCGGTGTTAATCTCAAGACCTGATATTTCTATTATATCGTTGTCCGTATCGGGGGAGTTGTACTGATAAAAACGTCTTATCTGTGCCTTGACCCTTGCAAGGAGCTCAAGAGGATTAAAGGGCTTTGTCACATAGTCATCAGCACCGAGGGTCAGACCTGATATTTTATCCGAATCCGATGTTCTTGCCGTAAGCATTATAACGGGGAAATTATACTTTTTTCTTATTTCACTGCAAAGAGTGAAGCCGTCGACATCCGGAAGCATTACATCAAGAATGGCCAGGTCGAAGGATTCGTTTCTTATTTTATCAAGGGCAGTTTTACCGTCACTGCATTTGATTACATCAAAACCGTCATTTTTAAGATAAAGCTCAATCAGGTCGGCAATTTCTTTTTCATCATCCACGAGGAATATTCGCATTTTTCTCACCTCTGAAAAAAGTCCTTTGACTTAGTATATCATATAAAAGCGTGTTTTGGGCCTTTTCAATTCTTAAGATTATCTTAATTTTTGCCGGGGTATCTGATATTTTTGAAAAAACATATTAAATAAATTAAAAATATATCAGTAACTCTTTATTTTTTCTTCTTTTTGTATTATTATTAAAATGTATAACTCTATGAAATAACAAAAGGACAGGTGAAAATAATGAGTAAGATTTTAATTGTAGACGACGATGTAGCTATTGCAGGTCTTATTTCCGATGCGCTGGAAGATGAGGGCTTTGAGACAGTAGTTATGAATGACGGAAAAAGTGCATATTCCTATGTGCTCAAAAACAGCTCTGAGATATCGCTTATTACACTTGATATAATGATGCCGGAGCTTTCGGGTATTGAGCTTTGCCGTACTGTCAGAAATATTGTCAGTTGTCCGATTATTTTCGTTTCAGCCAAAAGCAAGACTATAGACACGGTTTTGGGCCTTGAAATAGGCGATGACTATATTGCCAAGCCCTTTGTTGTTGAGGAGTTTGTTGCAAGAGTAAAGGCACACCTGAGAAGAGAACAGAGAAATATCTCAAATCCCCAGAGGGATATTATCAAAGTCGGTGACATTGAAATAAACACAGGTTCATACGAGGTGCGTAAGGCAGGTAAGGTTGTTTCTTTTTCAACCAGAGAGTTCCAGCTTTTGCAGTACCTTATGGAAAATGCGGGCAAGGTGCTTACCAGAGAACAGATTTTCGGTCACGTGTGGGATACGGAATTCGGTGATATCGGTACCGTTGCCGTAAACATAAAAAGCGTAAGAGATAAAATTGATCCCGACAATGAATATATAAAGACAGTGTGGGGAGTAGGCTACAAGTTTGTCAAGGTATATAAATAAGAAAGGCAGGTAATACCCGATGAGTCAGAATAAAAAGGCGAATATCTTGGTTATACTGATTTTTATGGGTGTAATAATTGCATTTGCTTATTCTTATAATGCCTATGTTACTACAGTTGTTGCAGACGCTGCCTACAATGACAAAGAAATACTTCAGGGCTATAACAATGAAATTATCCGCAAGCTTGTCCTTCAGGATTCTGTGGCAGGTTGGTCTGATATAGTTCAGCAGTATGAAGATATAGTAATTGTTATTGAAAACAGCAGCAATAAAGTGGTTACAAAATCCATAGGCAGAACCTGGTCGGCTCTGGATGTCAAGGTGCAGACGCCTTTTGAATTCGGCGGTGAAGCCTATCTTATCAAGTCCTCGGTTTATCTTTTAAGAGATTATGTGACTGATATACGTCAGCTTGTAAAATTTGTATTCATTGAGTTCCTTATTGGTCTTGCATCTCTGTGTCTTCTGATTTTTATTATTTACAGTATTATGCTCAGGCATTATGCCGGCCTTTACAAGGTCATTGAGGAATACGATAAAACAGGCAGACTGAAAAATATTGCTCTTAAGGGATATGCAGGTAAGGTCTACGGACTTTTCAGATCCCTCACCGAAAACCTCGAAAGACAGCAACAGAATCAGAAACGTATAATCTCATCTATTTCACATGACATCAAGACCCCCCTTACCTCAATTATGGGGTACGCCGAAAAGCTCAGCAAGGACGATATGCCTCAGGAAAGACGTATGAGATATCTTGATACGGTATACGGAAAGAGTCTTGAGATACAGGAACTTGTCAACGAGTTTGACGAATATCTTGGTTACAGAATGCCTCAGGAGCTGAAAACCGAACCCATAAGTGCAAATGACCTTGTTCTTCTTGTAAAAAAAGAGTATCAGGATGAGCTGGAAATGTCGGGGGTTAACTTAAATATAAATAACTATGCCGGTGAAGCGAAGATCTGTATTGACATCGGCAAATTAAAAAGAGTATTCGGAAACATATTCAGTAATTCCCTCAAGCATTTCAGAGACAATGAAAAGAATATTAATTTTGATATTTCCTGCGACAGACAGACTCTTTTCATAAATATAGGAGATAGCGGCGAGGGCGTAGAGGAAGAAAAGCTCAACGTAATTTTTGAACCCCTTTATACCTCTGATGAGGGCAGAAAGGTTGCGGGACTCGGACTTTCAATCTGCCGCGAAATAATAAACAGCCATCAGGGCAAAATTTATGCAGAGACTTCAGAATACGGCGGTCTTGAAATCTGTATAGAGCTTGAAAGATGTGATAAAAAGTCAGGCTTCTTTTCAGAAAAGTAAGGTTTAACAAATCGGAAGGGTACATAGAATGCTTATAAACAAAAACGATGAAATAAATATCAGAATAGATGCGCTGACAAACCTTGGAAGCGGTATCGGCAGATATAAGGATATGGCGGTTTTTGTTGACTCTACAGCTGTGGGAGACGAAATCATCGCTCACATCATAAAGGTCAAAAAGAATTACGCTGTCGGTAAGGTCAAAAAGATACTCAAGGCTTCAAAGGACAGAATACCCTGCGACTGTGAGGTATCTAGTCAGTGCGGCGGCTGTGCTTACAGACATATTTCCTACGAGGCTGAGCTCAGAGAAAAAAAGCAGGCTGTTACCGATGTTATGCAGAGAATAGGCGGTCTCGGCTTCGAAGCTAAGGAAATACTCCATATCGAAAACCCGTCCCGATACAGAAACAAGGCTCAGATACCTGTTGCTCTCGATAAAGACGGAAATATAACTGTTGGCTTTTACTCAAAACGAAGCCACAGGGTTATAGGCAGTGAGGACTGTCTTTTGCAGATGCCCCAGTTTAAGAATATCGTATCTGTTATTAAAAAATATATTGCCGAAAACCCGGTTACCGTTTATGATGAGGTGACGGGCAAGGGTCTTATAAGACACATATATTTAAGGCGTGGCAGAGTGACAGGGGAAATTATGGTGTGTCTCGTTATTAACGGTGACTCCCTTCCTAAAAAAGAGCGTCTTATAAGTGCGCTTACTGACTGCAACGAAAATATAAAGTCAATAATCCTCAATATAAATAAAAAAGACACCAATGTGGTGCTTGGTGACAGATGTATAACTCTTTTTGGCAGTGACTGTATTGAAGACGAGCTTTGCGGTCTTCGTTTCAGAATTTCGCCCTTGTCTTTTTATCAGGTAAATCCTGAGGGTACGGAAATACTTTACGGTAAGGCAAGGGAATATGCGGGCCTTGGCCCCGATGAAACTCTTCTTGACCTTTACTGCGGAGCGGGTACCATAGGCCTTACAATGGCCAAGGGTGCAAAACAGATTATAGGCGTCGAGGTTATTCCCGAGGCAATTGAAAACGCTGAGGACAACGCTGAAATCAACGGTATAACAAATGCCAGGTTTATCTGCGATGATGCTTCCGGAGCCGCAAAAACCCTTTTTAAGGAGGGCATCCGTCCCGATGTTGTTGTGCTCGATCCACCGAGAAAAGGCTGCAGCAGAGACGTTCTCGAAACCGTAGCGGATATGAAGCCTGACAGAGTTGTTTATGTTTCCTGCGACCCTGCTACCTTAGCAAGGGACTGCAAGATTTTTTCAGAGCTCGGGTACGCGGTCAGGGAATACACAGCGGTAGATATGTTCCCGCGAACAACCCATGTGGAGACGGTTGCACTTTTGTCCCAACGCAGACCGGACACACATAGTGACATAAAACTCGACCTGTGAGAGCCTGTTGTTTAAATAAGTGATTTTTATATATTTTAGGGAGATGTGTCATGAAACGGTTATTGTTGTTTTTGCTTAGTCTGATTTTTGTTATTAGTATGTTTTCCTATGAAATTTGTGCATCTTCAAATGGTGTGCCTGATGTGAGAATTCTGCAGGAAAACGGATATGATTTTCTTTTTCCCGATATCGTTAAAAAAAGAGACGGAAGCTTATTGGTTGTAAGCTACAGAAACAAGTCGGATTC
>JAZSGK010000215.1:0-2697 GCA_045532695.1 Acutalibacteraceae bacterium | reverse complement strand
AAATCCGTATTGTATCCGTAAAGCTTACCGTCTCTGTTGACGATGGTGTTAACTGCACCTATTTTCTCTGCATTCGGATCTACATAGTCAAGATAAGGAATAACATCAGCCTTATAGGGTATTGTCACATTGATACCGCAGAAGTCCTTTTCTTTCATAAAGGCGTCAAGGTCTTCCTTTGATATTTCCTTTAATTCATAGGTATAATCGGCTATGCTTTCGTGAATGGGCTTTGAAAAGCTGTGGCCTAATTTTTCACCTATAAGTCCGTATTTCATCTTAAACACCCAACCAGTCTGTTCCGAATTTAGTTGAAAGCAAATCGCAAAGAGTGATGGCAGTTATACTGTCAACAACAACTCTTGCTCTGTGGATAATTGCAGGGTCATGTCTGCCCTTGATGCTGAGAACCGCATCCTCGTTTTTTATAAAATCAACTGTATTCTGTTCCTTGAAAATTGAGGGAGTAGGCTTGACAGAACAGCTGAAAACTATCGGCATACCGTTAGTGATACCGCCGTTGATACCGCCGTTATTGTTGGTCTTTGTCTGTACTCTGCCGTCTTCCATAAAAAATTCATCGTTGGCAGCACTGCCCTTCATATCGGCAAAACCGAAGCCTTTTCCGAATTCTACGCCCTTTACAGCAGGGATAGAGAAAAGAGCGTGAGCGAGAAGGCTTTCTACTGTATCAAACCAGGGCTCACCTGCACCCGATGGCATACCGACAACTGCAGTAGTGAGAACACCGCCAACACTGTCACCGTCATTTCTTGCGTTTTCAATTGCGGAAATCATATCCTCAGCTGCTTTATCGCAAAGAGTAGGCATTTCTTTATTTTTGAGAAGCTCAATATCTTCCCCGAGGTTTTCGAAATCTCTGTCTTTTACACCTGCACAGGAAGAAATATGAGTGCCTATCTCTATGCCTTTTTTATTTAAAGCCTTAAGACAAATGGCACCTGCGGCAACTATGGGAGCAGTAATTCTGCCTGAGAAGTGTCCGCCACCTCTGTAGTCCTGAAAACCGCCGTATTTGCACTGAGCTGTAAAGTCAGCGTGACCGGGACGTGCTAAATCCTTTGTAGCTGAATAGTCCTTACTGTGCTGAGTCTGATTTTCTATCATTAATGCTATTGGTGTACCTGTGGTTTTACCCTCAAATACACCGCTTAATATTCTTACTTTATCAGCTTCTCTTCTCGGGGTTGAAATGGAATTTATGCCCTTACGCTTCTCCATCTGTGAAGCTATAAACTCTTCGTCAACCTCAATACCCGGTGCAATGCCGTCAAGGACACAGCCTATAGCTTCGCCGTGGCTTTCACCGAAAAGAGTTATGCTGATGTTGTTACCGAATGTGTTTTTCATTTTGTTCACCTCAAAGCAACTTACCTAATTTCTCATTGGTCATTTCTTCAAATCGGAATGTGCCTATTTCGTCGCACTTTACTGCTGTTATACTCTTTCCCTGAGATTTCTTATCGTGGCAAAGAGCCTCATAAACCTTAGCTTTATCGTATTTATATTCAGTAGGAAGTCCCACGTTTTTAAGTGCAGTTATCATTTTGTCTCTTATCTTATCACTGCACATCGGTATCATACCCAGAGCCACACATTCACCGTGATAAAGCTCCTCATATTCTACCGTAGCCTCAATGCCGTGTCCTATTGTGTGGCCGAAGTTGAGCACCTTACGAAGGCCCTGCTCTTTTTCGTCTTCCTGAACAACATATCTTTTGACCTTGAGAGAACGCTCTATAATTTCCTCAATATGGTCCATATAGTCCTCTTTCAGGAAAATCTCAAATAAATCCTTATCGAAGTTAGCACCCATCTTAATGCTCTCTGCAAGACCGTTACTGAGTTGTCTTTTCGGCAGGGTACCGAGAACATCGGGGTCAATAATAACCCTCTTGGGCTGATGAAAAGCACCGATAATGTTCTTTATCTTGCCAAGGTCAATAGCTGTCTTGCCACCTATTGAGGAGTCAACCTGAGAAAGAAGCGTAGTGGGGATATTATAAAAGTCGATGCCTCTCATATAGGTTGCCGCCGCAAAGCCTGCCATATCGCCTGCAACACCGCCGCCGACTGCAATAACAGCATCTTTTCTCGTAAAGGAAGCGTCCATAAGTGTCTGACAGATGGCTCTGTAGGTATCAAAATTCTTGCTCTTTTCGCCCTGAGGGAAAATGAAAATGTGACTGTCCTCAAAGGAATTTGCAACAGTGTTTGCATATTCAGACGGGACTCCGTCATCTGTTACAACAAGAACCTTTCTGTCCTTGGGTATGCCTAAAAGCTCCCCTGCTCTTTTAAGGGCGCCTCTTTCAAGAATTATATCGTAGGAGTCCTTGCCTAAATCAAGGGGTATAATCATAATCTGTCACCTCAGATTTTACTGTTTTCGTTGAAGGTACCTATCATCTTGAGCTTATCGCAGCATTCGCCCAATTCTTCCATCATATACTTACCGCGTCGTGATGACTGTAAATCACCCTTAAGCTCAACATAGAAGTAATATGTCCACATAAGGTCTTTCATTGCACGACTCTTTATATGTCTCATTGAATAGCCGTGATGACCGATAATATTGATAGCGTGAGCAAGCGCACCTGCTTCGTCGGGCACAGTGAAAACAATAATTGAATGGTCTTTCTTTTCTTTTGAAAGAGTACGTGATACAACAACAAA